>JAZQRF010000251.1:0-14483 GCA_045629485.1 Pelobium sp.
AATAATAGCTTTCAAAAAATGCCTGTGCAATAATTTTATTTAATTTAATTGATAGATCAAATAAAAAAAGCAGAATGTTTTTTTCAAACACCTTTAACATTTTTTAACAATTCAAGCTCTTCTTATCCGCATATAAAACTTAATATTTGGAAGACCAAAGAATACAAATAGCTGTGGCTTAAGTCATCAACCAAAGTAATAGGATTAATCTTCCTACACTACGCTTGAAATTCTTCATAAAAGAAAAGTTTTCAGAAAAGAAAAAGCCTTTCCACAAATGGCTAGGCTTTCTTCTGAAACCGGAAACTTATTTAAATAATTTATACTCTGTAAATTATTAACAGTTTCTAATTTTGCTGATGGTATCCTATCCTGCGTATGACTTCAAGACAAGCCCTGGTGTTATGGTAAGGGCATTTCCACAGACCTACCTTATCTTCTTTTTCCATCAACGTTAAATCGTCATTACGACCCCAAAACCACTCTCCTTTTTGATGATCTACTATATAGGAGCGGATAAATCCCCAAAGCCTTTCCGCAATTTTAAGATACTCTTTTTGTTTAGAAATCTCCCATGCATTCAAAAAACCTACCATGGCTTCTGCCTGCACCCACCAGTGTTTTTCTTTGATAACATGGGATTGACTGACGTTGAACTCATAGAGTAATGATCCATCCTTGTCCATTCCCTCCAAAGCGGCGTCAGCTAAATCAATGGCTGTTTTTTTGAAAGATTTTGTCAGCACCTCGTCCCCGATAACTTCAGCGGCTTCCAGCAGTAACCAGGAAGCTTCTATATCGTGTCCGTAAGAGTAAATAGTTTCTTTATTCTTCCAGTTTTCATCCATAAAAAGAATAAGATGTTTAGATTCCGGATCAATAATGTGCTTCTGAAAATCAGATAGTAAATTTTCTATTTGAGACCTGAGTTCTGGATTTTTCCAAACACGATATAAATTGGTGTAAGCCTCTAAAACATGTAAATGAGTGTTCATCGTTTTTTTTTCATTTGCATCTTTTTCGCTTAACCTAAGATCGTCTGCCTCTTTCCAGTCTCTTTTAAACGCTTCTAAATAACCGCTTCTTTCTTTATCAAAACTGTGCTTTTCAATATCATTAAATAATCTTATAGCCAGGTTAAGGGCTTCCTGGCTGTTGCTTATTTTATAGTATTCTGCTAAGCCATAAATAGCAAATGAAAGAGCATAAGTTTGTTTTTTTGTATCTAAAGGGTTTCCTTTAAAGTCTACTGTCCAGTAAACTCCACCGAATTCCTGATCAAAGAAGTAGTCTCTAATGTATTGATAGGCTCTTTCTGCCAATAGTTGATGAGTAGCATTTTTGGAGTGTGCAAAAGCGGAAGAAAAGGCCCAAAGAATACGGGAATTTAGAACCGACCCTTTTGGCATATAGGGTATAAGAACATCATGATGATCTCTACAACCTACAAAGCCACCAAATTCTTTATCTACGGTTTGCTTTTCCCAATAATTGAGAATATTGTCTAATTCTATTGTGATCTCTTTTGCAAACTCCATTTAAACTGCCAGATTTTGATTTGATTGTTTGTCTGCAACGGCTGCGTTTTTATTCTTATCTACAAGTTTAATAATTGCTTCTACAGAAGCTGATGATTTTAATCCGTCTTCTGGGGTGTTGGTTACATAATCTACTAGTTGCTGTACAGAGGATGTGGCCACATGCATACGTGTATCTGAAGAGGCGTAGTAAATAAATACTTTTCCGTTTTCTCCCACTATCCATCCATTACAAAATACAACATTAGAAACATCCCCAATTCTTTCCTCACCTTCCGGCGCTAAAAAATAACCACCTGGTTTATAGATCACTTTTGTAGGGTCGTTAAGATCCGTCATAAACATATATAAAACATATCTTAAGCCTGCAGCAGTATTTCTTACGCCATGCGCTAAATGCAGCCAGCCCTTTTCTGTTTTTATTGGAGCCGGGCCCTGCCCGTTCTTAGCTTCATAAACTGTATGATATTCTTTTTTACAAATAATCTGTTCATGGGTAATCACCGCTGTTTCTATCTTCTCTGTTAAACCGAAAGCAATTCCGCCGCCAGTTCCGGCTTCAATAAAGCTATCCTGAGGGCGTGTATAAAAGGCATACTTCCCCTCTACAAATTCGGGATGCAAAACCACATTTCTTTGTTGCGGTGAGGGCGTTTTCAGGTCTGGTAGTCGTTCCCACTGTTTTAAATCTTTTGTCCTTATGATACCACACTGTGCCAAGGCAGATGTCTGGTCGCCTTCGGGAGCTGCCGGATCTCTCTTTTCTGTACAAAAAAGACCATAAATCCAGCCATCTTCATGTTGCACCAAACGCATATCGTAAACATTGGTATCTGCATCATCAAATGATTCAAAAGTAATGGGATAATCCCAAAATTTAAATCCATCAATACCATTATCACTTTCTGCTACTGCAAAAAAAGATTTCCTATCTGATCCTTCTACGCGGGCAACCATAATATACTTGTGATTAAACAGGATGGCGCCTGCATTAAAAACAGCATTTATCCCTATCCTTTCCATAAGATATGGATTAGTTTCAGAATCAAAATCATATTTCCACTCTAAGGGTACATGAGCGGCTGTTAGTACCGGATATTTATATCTGTCGAAGATTCCGTTCCCTGCTTCCTCTATTTGGTTCTTTCTGTTTATTAATGTTTGCTGTGTTTGCCTTAACAGCTCTACACGATTTTTAAATATGGATGCCATGCTCTTGTATATAATATTAGTGTGATAACTCTTTCTCTGTACCCGATTTAATTGTTATCAAATCTCAAATCGAACTCGTTTCTTTTACCTGTTCGCCGGAGGCTTCTTTTAATCGTCTTTCTTCTAATTCATCTGTTATGGTTATCATTAAAGAATCGTTAAGCTTATAAGAAGCAATAAATATTGCAGAAAGCAATGCGCCTATTGCTGGAATAAAACTTAACATCATTCTTATGCCGGTTTGTGTTTCTACTGTTTGTGCAACGTTTGCTTCAAAACCATAAATGGCCAACATCCAACCTGTGAGTGCCCCACCAAGTGTCCAACCTAATTTTTGGGACATAGAGGAGGAAGAGAAGATCAGCCCGGTAGCTCTTCTTCCGGTTTCCCATTCAGAATAATCAGCAATATCTGCATACATGGACCATAGTAGAGGGAAAATACTACCTGCACAAATACTTATTAAAAATTGGAATGAGAAGATTAAAATCAAATCGTTCTCTTTAAAGAAATAAAATATGCAGCTAAGAATTGCAGCGAAAAGCATCGCATAGAAGAAGGTATTTTTCTTCCCTATTTTGTCTGAAATGGGTTTTGCCAAAATTACTCCGACTATATTAGCCGCTTGCCCTAACACCAGATAAAGAGTACTGTAGTTGATCGCAACATTGAAAGCAGATAGTTGAAATGCTTCCTGGCTCTTGAAATAATATTTGAAATAGTAAATCGCCGAACCATCTCTTAAAGAGTTAAATATTAATGTAGAAACGCCTGCTCCAAGGAGAATAAACCAGGGCTTATTTGTAGCCAGGTTTTTTAAATCGGCTTTTAATGAAGTTTTTTGTTCTTTTGGGGGGCTGATTCTTTCTTTTGTCCAGGCGAAGGTGAAATAAAAGAAAACCCCAGCGATAAAGGCATAAACTATCATGGTAAATAACCAGCCTCTTTGCACATCTGTTCCTGATGTGGTTTGGCTAAACCAGCTCACAAGAGGTTCTGCAGTAGCTAAAACCAGGATACTTCCTGCAAAAGCAAAAATAAACCTGAAGGTAGAAAGCGTGGTTCTGTCTTTAATATTAGAAGTCATTACTCCCATTAACGAAGCATAAGGGACATTAATAGCAGAGTATACCATCATCATTAAAGTATAAGTGACGTAGGCGTAAATTACTTTGCCGGTTAAGCTTAAATCTGGAGTTGTAAAAGTTAAAACTCCAATTATACCGAATGGAATAGCTACCCATAATAAATAGGGTCTAAACTTTCCCCATTTTGTATTTGTTCTATCGGCGATTATTCCAATTATTGGATCCAGAGCAGTGTCCCAGATTCTTGTTATAAGGAACATTGTACCAACTACTGCGGCAGATATCCCAAAAACATCGGTATAGTAAAAAAGAAGGTAAACAGAAAATATTTTCCAAAACATAGAAGATGCAAAATCTCCAAAGCCGTAAGCAACTTTCTCTCTTAGTTTTAATTTTGGGCCCGTGTATATTTGCATAAAGACTATTTATATAAATTTTCTTTGATAATATCTTTTTCGAAAAAGGTGGCTTTTAATTTATAGAATTGCCTAAAATCTTCCTCTGATTTTTGACCGGGATAAGGAACATAATAATGCATTTTTTGCTCTTTTTCTTGCCACCCGTGGTTCCTCCACAACAATACATAAGAAATTTTATAATCTTTTATAGCGTCCCATAAAGTGGCTGTCCACCAGTTTTCATCAAGTATTGCTTCAAAACCAGTTTCGGCAAGTGCCGCTAATTTTTGATGCTTTCTGGCTATAGAATCTAAAATAGCGAGGCTGTTTTTTAATTCTTTATTAAACACCAGGGAAGATTTCTTTATCGCTTCAGCGGATGCTTCCGGAGAGGAAAACTGATAGGCGTCAAAACTTAAAATATCAGCATAATGGTCTCCCGGATAGCGATCCATAAATTCTTCAGCAGTACGGAAACTGTTTGTATTATAAACGTAAATAAGATGATGGATATCTTTTTCGTTTTTGAGGTAATCTACTGTAAATTTCCATAAAGAGATATATTCTTCTTTTGAACAATTTGGCGCTCCCCACCAAAACCAACCACCGTTTAATTCATGGAACGGCCTGAAAAGAATTGGAATGTACTCTCCATTTTGTCCTTTTAAATCTTTAAAGAACTTGGCGGCTCTATCTAACCACTGCGTATATAATTCGTGTTCTTTTCCGCCTGGTAAGATAAGTGCTACGGCTTTTGTAGTATCCCAAGACGAACCTCCGGTACGAGGGTTATCTAAATGCCAGCTTATGGTATTAATTGCACCTTTCTGGTAGCTTTCTTTAATGTATTTCTTCATCTTAGAAAATGGAACCTGGTCTAGATTATTTTCCGAACCATTTTCTATCCCCCCTAAATCCCAGCCGTAAACCGCAGGATAATCACCTGTCACATCTTTAACATCACTCTTTCCTTTCTGATATTTCCATCCTACCCCATATGCCAAATTATCCTGATGACCAAACATAATTCCTTTATTAGCCAAAACTTTAAGATTACGGTCTAAGGCTTTAGTTTCTGGGGTAGCTTCAATGTCTGCTAACTGCGCTTTTATTAAAGAAGAAGCACTGCAGAATACAGCAAAAAGTACAATTGTTTTGATCCATTCGTTTTTCGGCATACCGGTCTTTATAAAGAATATTGATAAAGGTTTATATACCAATATTAAAACTAATACGATCTATTATATAATACTTTTTTAACCAAATTAGTTGTTTTTTAGACAAGAGGATAATTCAATTGATTACGAACCACGCTTCAAATCCAACATCCAACTAGTAAACCCTTAACTTAAACCTATTTACAATCTATTTATTTGGATTTAAGCTGATCAAAAAAACAATCAGATTTATGATATTTATTTATCAACTATTTAATATTAAATTTAAATTTGATTTATTGATAACTGTTTATGAACCACACCAATATCATTAAAGAGATTACACCCTTAACGCAAAATGATTGCTTTACTATGTTTTCCAGGGTGAAAAAGGAATTTAATTTTCCTCTTCATTATCATGATGAGTATGAACTTAACCTTATTATTAATGCAAAAGGGGCAAAAAGGATAGTGGGTGATCATATTGATGTTATTGATGATATGGAACTTGTTTTGGTTGGGCCTAACCTTCCTCATGCCTGGTTTACTCATGAATGTAAAAGTAAAAACATAACTGAAATTACCATCCAATGGCATAAGGACCTTTTGGACGATAGATTCCTTAAAAAAAATCAGTTAAATTTTATCAGTAAGATGTTTGAAAGATCTGCCAAAGGGATTACCTTTTCTAAGGAAGCTATCGCCGCTATTTCTCCGCGAATTCTTTCATTAGACAAAAAAAGCGGCTTTGACTCTGTTATATCCCTTATGTTGATTCTGCATGACTTATCGACCTCCCGCAATATGCATACGCTTTCTGGTGCTGGGTTTATTAATAACCTGGTGGTCTCTTTTAATAGTCGCCGCTTAGACAAAGCGTTTGAATACATGAACAATAATTATGACAAACCTATTGTATTAAAAGATATTGCTAAACTCGTTAACATGACAGAAGTTTCTTTTAGCAGGTTTATTAAAAAAAGAACCGGAATTACTTTTATTGACAGCTTGAACGAAATTAGATTAGGCCATGCCTCCCGAATGTTAATTGACAGCACACATTCTATTGCAGAAATATCTTACAATTGTGGATTCAATAACATATCTAATTTTAACCGGATTTTTAAAAAGAAAAAAAGCTGCACCCCAACCGAGTTCCGACAGAATTTCTCGGGAACCAGAATTTTTATTTAAGGTTATTTGATTAAAAATGCTCAACAAGGCTTCCTCGTTATTCCGAATAATTAAAACTTGAAGTGAGGCCTCCAATATTTATAACAAATTCTCCAGGCTCGGTTATTCCTGCCAATGTTGGGTTTATAAATGAAAGTTTATTTTTATCAATAGTAAATTCAACTGTCTTAGATTCTCCCGGTTTTAAACTAATTTTTTCAAACCCTCTTAATCTTTTTACTTCAGGTGTAACAGTGGCAATAAGATCGCTAACATACATTAAGACAGCTTCTTTGCCTTCCCTTTCCCCTGTATTAGTAACATCAACAGAGACCTTTAGCATTCCAGAAGGCGTTAAACTTTTACTGCTTATTTTTAGGTTCTGATATAAAAAACTGGTGTAGCTCAATCCAAAACCAAATTCCCATTGCGGATCGTATCCTGCAGCTTCATCGTAGGCTTTTGTTTCGGTGTATTTATGATAGTAGTTGATAAGGCTGTTCGCAAAGCGAGGATAAGTGTAAGGCAGCTTGCCACTGGGGTTAATATTTCCGGCAAGAGTATTCGCAATTACATTGCCCCCTTCGTTACCCAATAAATAGCTTTGCAATATTGCTTTTGAGAAGGGTTCTATTGTAGAAACTAGTCTTGGACGGCCTTCGGCCAATACCAGAATAATGGGTTTCCCCGTCGAAGCTAATGCAGTTGCTAATGCTGCCTGGCTTTTTGAAATATTAAGATCATCAATATTGCCCGGATTCTCTGTATAACTATTTTCTCCTAAACACAATATAACCACATCGCTATTCTTAGCTTTTCCTATCGCCTCACTAACATCTAAGGTTTGATCAAAATCTGCCCCCGGTTCGTAATTTACATTCTGATTTCCAAAAACATTTCTAATTGCCTCTAGTATGGTGTTTTTCGATGATTCTGTAATATCACTATTTGTTCCCTGCCAATTTCTGCTCCAACCACCATTTAAACTTCTCATAGAATTAGCTGTTGGACCGCTTACTAAAATTTTTGTTCCTTTTTTAAGCGGTAAGATATTCTCTTTATTTTTCAATAGCGTAATGCACTCCGCGGCAAAATCATAATTAAAATCATGATGTTCTTTACTACCAAATAAAGGGTATTCATGAGCGTTATTAACCGGCTGGTCAAATAAATTAAGTTCGAATTTCACCCTTAAAATCCTTTTAACCGCATCATCAATTCTACCCTGGGAAACTTTACCCTCTTTTACCAGGTCTATAAGGTCATCACAAAAAGTAAAGTCATAAGGCACCATACTCATATCAATACCTGCATTTACCGCTACCATGGTTGATTCTTTATTATCTTTAGTAATTCGATGTCTTAAATGAAGATATTGTATATCCTGCCAATCGCTTACTGCAAAACCCTGAAACTGTAATTCATCTTTAAGCATATCTGTTAAAAGATGTTTACTTGCATGAACAGGGACTCCGTTAATTTCCGAACTATTCACCATTACTGTTTTTGCACCAGTGTTTATCGCTTTGGCAAACTGAGGAAGGAAATATTCTCTTAATTCCCGCTCTGGAATCCAGGCTGGTGTACGATCATGGCCGCTAAGTGGCATGCTATACCCTAAATAATGCTTTAAACAAGCTGCAACATGATACTTATCGATTACATTATTTTCACCCTGAAAGCCTTTAATTGTTGCGATTCCCATTTCACCAACCACATGAGGATCTTCCCCATAGGTTTCCCATATTCTAGGCCAGGCCGCTTGCCTACCCAAATCTAAAACAGGGCTAAAAGTCCACGGAATAGAGGATGCCCGGGTTTCGTAGGCCGTAATTTCCCCCATTCGCTTTACATAATCCTTATTAAAGGATGCTGCCTGAGTAATCTGCTGAGGGAACATGACCGACTCTAAAGTGTAGTTATTTCCTCTAACTGCATCCACACCATAAAGCATAGGGATTCTTAGTCTCTGTTTTAACGCTGCATTTTGAAGTTCTTCGATTCTTTCTTGCCATGCTTCCCGCGATATTGCATCACCGCCTACATTAAGAACAGAACCTATTTTATATCTAGAAAATGCGACTTCTACCTTGTCGCGATCTAAAGTAATCGGTAAAATCACTTGTCCGTTTTTAGTCTTCAACAATGCTTCTATCGTAATTTGGGTCATTTGCCCAATTTTCTCTTCCAAAGTCATTTTAGATAAAAGCTCGTTTACTTTTTTATCAATTTGAGGATCAGGCTTTACCTGAGCGCTAAGTGTACCAGTTATTAGAATCAAAGTAGACATCAATATTTTCACCATTTTAATATTTTTTCCTTAGCTGTGTAATACTTTTTGATAAGCATCCACGTAGACTTATCATTGTCAAAAACAGTATTTAAACCCTGTTCTTCCTGTGGCGGATCGCCCATAAAATCGTCTCCTTCTTTCCAAAATAGCTGATTAGGAATTGGACGGGCAGTTCCACCAAAGGCCCAAAAATTAAGCCCGCCAACAACGTCTTTAGATTTTACGCTTTGTAACAAAACGTCTAACACAAGCTGATATAAACTATCGCGATACAGGGTTGGTGTTCCTGCATTAAAGTCGTGATGATCTCTGGGCAGGCCAAACTCCTCTATTACTAATGGTTTAGATATTTCTCTGGCAGCAACTACATGTTTTTGGATATATTCTTTTGTATTGTTTAAAACTGAAGGCAAATCTTGTTTAATATCATGATCTTTAAACCAACCCCAGTTTTTTGGCCAAATATGAATTGTGGTATAATCAACATTTTTATCCTGATGAATTTCTTTCCATAACTCAATAGATTCGTTTGTACCCTGGGAGCCCTCCGTTCCGATCGTCACTAAATGGTTCGGATCTTTAGTTTTGACATAAGAAGCCACGTCTTTAATCCACTGCTTATATTGCTCTACAACTGCAGAACGCATTGGTCGCGGTTCGTTAGCCAGTTCCCAGGCCATAATCGCTGGCTCTTCTGTTAATTTCCTTCCGTTGTAAATGTTTACATGATTAAGGATATAATCTAATTGCTTAATATAATCATCCTTACAAGGCTGGCAATTGTAAAATTTTGATGTTTCGTCCCTAAGTTCGTCCCAGCTCATCTTTTTTTGCATGGTTGCCAAATCAGTTTGATTATTCCAGTTTAGATATTGCAAAAAACCTCCGCTCCACTCCCAATTGTTACTTAGAAATAAAACGGCGTACATTTTTCTTTTAGTCATTTCTGCTAAAAGAAAATCTAATCCCTCTAAAATTTCCTTATTATAAACCCCGTGTTGCGCTTGTAAAGCGGGCTTAACCCTGTCTACACCGTTAATTTTCCCTTCTCCTTCTGAACCAACCAATACCCGTAGATTATTCACGCTTTTGGAATTTAAAAATTCCAATTCCTGAATTAATCTTTCTTTACCTTGGTCTTTATCTTTAACCAATGCCAGCAAACCGCCATACCAATAGTTTGTGCCAATAAAATAGTATGGCTTATTACCAATAATAAAATGATTGCCCTGAACCTTAACAAAGTCTTTTGGGGCAAATGAGAAACAAAAAAACAGTAAAAGACAAAGTATTATGGAGGTTATTTTTTGCGTCATAGTGGATATAAAGTAAAATCAAAACACCCGATGTTTACCAAAAAAATCTTAGGCCTACATTGGGTGTTTATATTATTTATTTGATAAATATTACATCATCAAAATAAAGTGTTTCATTCGCATTATCTGGTCCTGGAATCCACCAGCCCAGCTGCTTCAGATCTCCTCCTTTTTTCCACAATTCCAAATCAGACATTTTTATTTTATAATAAGTCCACACACTGGCTGGAACCAAAATCGGCATCGTTCTGTCTGAGTTACCATACCCTCCAGCTCTTTGATCTCCTGTAATATAAAAGGTATGATCTATTAATCCTCCCTTAATCCAAAAAGACAAAAATTTATAATCAGCAGAATAAGCCAGGCCGCCCCAGTTTGCAAATCCATCAGCAGACCAATTGCCTTGATTATAGGTTGCCATGAATGAAGATGTCCCTCTTTTTGATACTGTATTAGATATCGACGCAGGCCCCCAGGAACCATTTTCAAAACCATTTTCATAGTTATCAGTAAAAATGCGGAAGGCATTATCAATATTCACAAATTCCTGTGTGGTAGTTACCGTACCTGCTTCATTTGTCATTACCAGTTTCGCCTGAGCAAAAGCAGTAGTTGCTGGCATTTTAATGACTATACTGGTAGCAGTTTTAGAGACCACTTCCAGCTCGGTTGTTCCTCCCTGGAAAGAAACACGGCTTACATCTGCTAAATTTTTTCCTGTTAAAGTCAGCTGGCCATTTGCAGAAAAATTATAATCAGAAACATCAAGAATAGCGGGCAGTCCTAATACCTTAAAGGGCACTTTAAATTCTACTCCTGCTGTATTTTTAAAAATAATATGCTGGTCTCCTGGCAAAGCATCTGTCGGAACCCTGAAGACAATCGCATTATTTGTATTAAAATTTGGATTAAAAGTGGCTGGCACACTATCGATTTCGAATACAATACTTGCTACACCACCAATCCCGCTACCAGTTAGCGTTAAAACTTCATTACTTGGTGCCTGTCCGGGTTCGATTGGGTTTGGTTGTGGAGTGGTTGATGCCTTACTTATCGAACTTCCATCTTTATTTTTTTCACAAGAGCATATCATAGAAACACTTACCAACAATAGCATTGGCAAAATCCATCGCTTTAAAAATTCTTTCATTTTCATATCTTAATGATTTATGATTATTTATAATATGGAACCGCAGGTGCCAATAATTGCGGGTCTGAAACTGTTTCAGACTGCGGAATAGGCAAAAACAACTGATTCTCTGAAGTTAAAGTTGCCGAGAAATGATTAATTCCACTGCCTGTATAAGATCCTCTTTCCTGTGCGTCTATTATTTGTTTTGCTCTTGCAAATCCTTGTCTTTGTATATCAAACCAAAAGTCACCCTCGTATGCAAATTCTGCTCTTCTCTCTTTTAGAATGATATCTTTAGTAAGTGAGGTAAGCCCAACACCACCAAAATTGCCACCCCGGGTATGCACCTGATTAAAAAACCCTAAGGCTATAGGATCGGTAGTAGAAGCTGAATTCCCTAAAACTGCTTCGGCATATATCAAAAGGATATCTGCGTAACGTAATATATAAGTACAAATACTTGATGAACCATTATCACTCAGAGGCTCTCCGTTTGATCCCGGACCAACTACATATTTTAGAGAATTAGCCCTGGAACCATTTCTGAAAGTAGTAGCTGTTTCGTACTCTGTACCTGTAGTATCGTAAAGGAAACCATTGGGAAAGTTTACATTTTTCCAGTCGGCTCTGGTAAAACCATGTTCCATATTAGACCATTGTCGTCTTTTATCTTGCGGATCATATGATTCCAAAAGATCTATTGTTGGATAAACTGAAGAATAACCAGTATTAAAGTCTGGCTTCAATAAAGGGCCTGGTGCAGCATATGCGTTAACTGCATTGGCAAAACCATAGCCCCCTTCTGCTATCCATTGTAATGCAAACAACGATTCTATGTTGTTATTTGCCCCAGAGCTGGTAAACATTTTTACATAATCCGGGTACAAATCATAAACTCCGGATTGTATGACGGCATTTGCAGCAATTTTTGCATTTTCATAATCTTTCTGGTATAGATATAATTTTGCTTTCATTCCTGTTGCCGAATATTTACTTACTCTGCCAGGCTGATAAGGTGCCGGAGGCAAATTTTGCTCGGCATATTGAAAATCTTCCAGTGCAAACCTTAACACATCACTTTGGATATAGCGTGGCACATTATAATCTCCCGAGCCGGCTAACAAAACCGGATCTTCTACAATAGGCACATCTTTAAAAATACGGGTAAGGTAGAAATAAGCAACTCCCCTAATAAAATGACATTCTGCAATAGCTAAATCTAAATGTGGTGCATCGCCAACCAGGGCTTTTTTTTGCTCAAACGTTTTTAATAATACGGTGGCATTACCCGCTACCTTGTATAATGACCTCCAGGTACTGGCCACCAATCCATCGGTGCTTAAAACGGTAAAATTATTAAAGCTTCCGCCATCATAATTAGGACCAGTTTCTGTAATCATATTTCCGCTCAACGCTTCCCCAATAGAATGAAACGCTTTATCAGAATAATCATACCACACAGAATTATATAAATATCCTGTTGCAGCATATACTTCTTCAGGAGTATTGTAATACGTATCTAATGTTGGGTTATTTGCAGAGGGCTTGTTAAGAAAATCTTTCTTACAAGAAACAAATACACCGATACAAATTAACAGACTTATAATTTTAAACTTTCTCATTTCTTGTTAATTTAATGTTCTAAAACTGAATATTTGCGCCAATTGTAAAGGTTCTTGGGTTAGGATAATGCCCGTTATCCACATTTTGAGTAAGTACACTTTTATTAAACGAACCTATTTCAGGATCGTAACCTGAATAATTTGTAAACGTGTATAGATTTTGGGCCGACACATAAATTTTTGCGGCAGATGCTTTGATTACATTGGCCCACTTTAGAGGGATAGTGTATCCCAGGGAGATATTTTGAATCCTCAAATAAGAACCATCTTCGATATAGCGATCCGAATTTCTGGTATTGTTGCTATGCCACCTATTAACAAATCTCGGTATGCTGGAATTGGTATTGGTTGGGGTATACCTGTCTAAAACGGCGGTCAACTGATTGAGGAATGGATCGTAAAGTGATTCTGAATATTTACGTGTCCAATTAAATATTTTGCTGCCTTGTACTCCCTGTAAGAAAATAGAAAAATCGAAGCTTTTATATTGAAAAGTATTAGTGAGACCGTAAGTAAAATCAGGATTTGGATCTCCAATTACGGTTACATCTTCGCTTCCAATTTTACCATCTCCATTTAAATCTTTATACCGGACATCGCCCAAGTAAATACCGGTTGGCCCAACAGCAATCCCCCAGTCTGTACCATTATTTAACTCATCCATAGAACGGAAGAGCCCATCAGTAACATATCCATAAAATGTACCTACGGCACCTCCTGCCTGGGTGATATTAACTACAGAGGTACTTCCTGTAAAATCTTGTTCTGCACCTCTTAAAATTGCATTTTGTGAATTTAACCTTACCAGTTCATTTTTATACCTGCTTAATACCAGATTGGTGGTCCAGGTAAAATCTTTCTTTTGGATGTTATACGAAGTAATAGCAAGGTCGATACCTTTATTTTTCATTTCACCTGCATTGGTAACCGGTGGCTCTATTTCTTTATAAGCATTAGCAGGAGGATTTGGATCTAAACCTGCAAAAACCGGTAACGTGGTTGACAAGATCATATCAGTTGTTTTCTTTTTATAAACATCTACCGTGACTTCTAAACGTTTGTTAAGAAAAGCTAAATCTATCCCGGCGTTTTGGGTAACTACAGATTCCCAGCTCAAGTTTGGATTTCCAACGTTTGCCGGAATACCGCCAGCTCCAAATGGAGATATACTAAACAACCTGATATTGGTGGAATAAGCATTTTGAACAGGTGAATTTTGATTACCCACCGAACCTATCCCAACACGTAGCTTGAGATAGTCAACAAATTTTATGTTTTCGGCGAACTTTTCGTTTGTTACTGTCCACGCAAAAGAACCCGCAGAAAAATAAGCTATTCTCTTATTAGGTCCAAAGCTAGAAGCTCCGTCCCGTCTGATAGAACCGCTAATTGCATATTTATTATCAAAGGTATAACTGGCCCTACCAAAATAAGACTCCATTGCCCAATCGCCTTTATTTCCATTTGTGCCTGAAGGAAGAATAGTGCCCGCATTAATTGATTCCAAATTTTGATTGAGATCTACAGCAGTGACATACTGATTATCATAATGCG
>JAZQRF010000252.1:0-4872 GCA_045629485.1 Pelobium sp.
GAGCGTCAACAACAATCCATTGTTTGTCAACGGTCTTTTTGTTAGCAGAGACAGTTTTGTAACTTAACGTATTCACTTGCTTGATATTTAATTAGTTAAACAATTTTTATTATCCCTAAAAATTAGGGACCGCAAAGATAGTAGAAAATGTTTAATTGTCAAACAGATATGTAGAATATTTAAGGTACTAAATATTAGAATATAAATATTTTCTGCTGTTCTATATTATGAGTTTCAGAAAGTAAAATGAAATGTACCATTTTACAATGAGAAAAGCTGATTTATTTCATGACTTAAAGTTGAAAAAATATATAAGTAAATTCATTTGCTATTCTAAAAAAACGATTTAGCTTTACGTAAACTTATATTATAACCAATATCATTTTAATTTATAATCTCAAACCCCTTAAATGAAAAAAAGACTACTCATTTTTTTAGTACTTATTATGACCTTTTTTGTTTCAAAAGGTCAAGTACTGGATTCTTATTTTATTGATTTTGGACCTTCCACTACTTTAAATGGCGATATCACTCCAAGTCCAGATGTAAACGGAAATCATTGGACCAATATTACTAACTTTACTAAGGATGCCCCTGCCGTTTTTTTAAAAAATAGGGCTGGCATAGTTTCCTTAAATGCGAAAATAGAAATGCCTGCTGCTGGGTTGGCTACAAATGGAAAAGCCGCAGGTGGTTTAATGTCTCCTCCTACAGCATTAGCTCAGGAATTTAGGATAATTACAGCAACGCAAGATTACGTCTATACTGATTCGAAAGGCGGATTTAAAATCTCGGGGCTTGACCCTACGAAAAAGTATGTTTTTAAATACTTCGGGAGTAGGGAACTTCCCTCAGGCACAACAGCTCCCAGAACTACTAAATATATAGCAACCGGGAGAAATATTGTTACTTCAGAATTACAGACTACTGGGGTGGGAATTGGCACTAATGGCTATAATGGCAACAATAATACTGTAGCGGTTTCCGACGTTATTTATGCAAATTCATATGGAGAAATTGTTGTAGATCTAGATAAGGGAACCTCAACTCATGCACATCTTAACTGCATGAAAATAGAAGTTTTTGATCAGGTTCTTGATGTTGTTCCGGATAATTCTTCTTATCTGATGGATTTTGGATCTATAGATGGATTGAGTGGATATCCTACAGCGAGTCCCGATGTAAATGGAAATTATTGGACAAATGTGAGTAATAATAATACGACTGCTCCTGCGCTCTATCTAACTAGTACCACTGGCTCACTTACCGGTATGAATATTAAGATTGGATCAGGTTTTTCGTTTAATGGTACGGCTTCTGCGGGGGGCCTATTAGCTCCTAGTTCTTCTTTACTCGGAGAGTTTGGTATACAAAACGCAACGCAAGATTACTTTTATGGTACTACAGGACAGCTTAAGATTCGAGGACTAGATCCTGCAAAAAAATATGTTTTTAAATTCTTTGGAAGTAGAGAGAATACGGAAGAAAGGATTTCTCAATATAAATTAACAGGAGCTAACATTTCTATAACAACCTTAAAAACTAGTGGCGCCGGTATTGGGGCAAATAATTATAATGGGAATAATAACAATATAGCAATTTCTGATACGCTTTATGTAGATGAAAGTGGAGAAATTCTTTTAGAAGTATCCAAAACGGCTGGAACTTTTTTTCATCTAAGCGCTATGAAAATGGAGATTTTTAAAGCGACTTCTATTCCAAAATATTCACTAAACAACAGCGGTTTTGAAAAGGGAGATTTAACATCTTGGACTGTAAATGGAAATGCAGGAAGTTTGGTTGTTAATACATTGAAAAATTCAGGTAATTATTCTTTGAGTTTAAGCGGGGCAGATAATGAACTCCATCAGGAAATAGAATATTTAAATGGAGATAATTATAGATTAAGTGGTTATTTATATCAATCCTCTTCAGAGAAATTGAATGTAGGACAGGCAGCGTATCTTAGGTTGTCATATTACGATAAAGATAATTTATTAATTAGTTCTTCAGATTCGGAGTCAATAACTTCTGGAAAAAACACAGATGAATGGAAAAAGTATACTGTAGGGACATTAGTTCCTCCTAATACTACGTTTATAAGGGCTTCCTTAATTTGGAAAGGAAGTGCTAACCCGGGCAAAGTATATTTTGATGATATAAAATTAGAGCCTTATACACCATTAGACAATTATAAAATTGTTTATTTTGGATCTTCAGTTCCTTTGGGTGAGGGAGCATCAAATAGAGCAGGTTATACTAAATTATTCACTGATATATTAACTAGTAGAGCACAAAACGGCGGACTTCCCTGGACAACCTCAAATATTTCTATTGGAGGAAACAATACTGTTGCTGTTTTGGATAGATACGATAGAGATCTAAAACCTCAAAATGCTAAATATGTAATTTTTGCACTTGCTTTAGGAAATGAAGGCATTCATGAAGCTGGGCAACCTAGGTATGACCAGTTTAAAGCCAATATGAAAATATTGATAGATAAGGCTACTGACGATGGTTATACCCCTATTATAACCAATAACTATACTCGTAATGATTATAATCAAACAGATTATAATTTTATTAAGCAAATGAACTTATTGATTCATTCATGGAATGTGCCTAGTGTGAATTTGCTTGGGGCTATAGATGATTTAGCTGGACATTGGGTAAATGGCTATTGGAATGACGGTTTGCATCCAAATGATGCCGGACATGCTGAAATGGCCTACACCATTGTTCCTTCCATGTTTGATGCTTTAAGCCAAAATAAAGCAATCCCCAAAAAACAAAATGGGTCATTTATTACCCTGGTAAATTCTGAAGGTAAAAGTAAGTTAATAAATTTTGAGCCAGAAAATATAGTTCATCCTTTCTCGACAACTTTAAGTATTAAAACTTCTCATGATGGTTCAGTAATTCAAGTTCAAGAAGCTGATGGCTTAGGGAAAGTGTCTGTGACAAATGGGGTGTTGGTTTATTCTTCTTCAAAAGGAGGTACAATAACTGGTGAGACATTAATAAAAGATGATCAATGGCATAAAATAACACTTACTCATTACTATGCTAAAGGAGAAACGATGCTCTATTGCGATAGCATACTGCAAGGGAAAGTGAATGAAAAGTTAGTGCTTAAAAAATTGCATGTTGGAGGTCAAGATTCACCTCAAAAACTTCAATTAAAGGATTGGCTGTTTTATCGTTCCGCAATGAATAGTGATGAGATTAAGTATATAAGTAGAGACTCTTTGCTCAAATCTAGTCTTGAGCTTTTTGCGCCATTAGACGGTAGAGCTGTTAGTTTTACAGATTCTTTATTAAATATAGCGCAAAGTACAAATGCGATAGCGATTGTTGAAATCAATACTTTGCCACTTAATTTTATGTCTTTTTCAACTGTAAAATCTGGCAATTCAGTGGCTCTTAAATGGGCTACAGCAAACGAAAAAGATAATAAGTATTTTAATGTGCTGCACAGTGTTAATAATATTGACTGGGAAATCATTGGTATAGTTAAAGCAGGAATAAAGTCTGAAAATCAATATCAATATTTACATACCAAACCAGTTTTAGGAACTAACTATTACAAATTAGAGCAAGTAGATTTAGATGGAAAGGCTAGCTACAGTGAGATTAAAGCGGTGAAAATTAATTTTTTAAAACAGGAGCTTTTGTGTTTTCCAAGTCCTGTAAAAGGAGAGTTAAATATTCAGCTTGAAGAAGATCCTAAAAAAGCAAGTAAGTATGTGTTATATAATGTTACTGGTGTAAGCTCAAAAGAAGGCCAAATTAATAGTAGAACAACAATTATCGATACCAATAACTTGAAAAGTGGGATCTATTTTCTAAAAATTGAGGGGCATGAAGTATATAAGATAATTAAAGAATAATACTTTGATTTGATAATTTGAAATTTTAATATCAAAATTCAGCTCTGAATTGGTTTTATATTGAGAGTGTAATATTACTAAAGAATCTAAACGGAGAGGGTGTTGTTTCTAAGAATAACACCCTCTCCGTTTTATTGAGTATTCACTAGAAATGCTTTCAAAACATATTATACATTATTAGTAAAACTCCTTAACTATTCATTGGATTCAACCTATTAATGTTTGATCTCCGCAAGGAGTGATCAATTTTATTTACTACATCCCAATAATTATAATTGATTGTTATCGTAAGAAATTGAAGTGAACTTTTTCCAGTTAAGAGTTGCCTTTTATACCTAAGCTTTACTTATTCGATTGAAAGGTGGATAAATTAAACATGCTTATGTGTTTTGTTATCGGTTCTACTGGTCATCACCCCGAAAGCGGGCTCTATCAGACAATAAGTAATATCCTGCTGTTAATTTTAAAAGTATACTTTGTCTTATCTATAAAGGTATTTATAAACGGAAGATGCACTACCTTTTATTAATGTAATTTATCTAGGCTATGCTTATCGGAAAGGGTTAATAAGGAATCTACTGTCGCCACGATTCATTTTAGAAATGATAATTACTAAACATCCTCAATGTCTAATGAATTTCCTGAAAATTCATTAGTTATGGAAAACATGAAGTTGTTTTTGGATTACATTAGGTTTCATATTATTTCTTTTTAATACTTGTTTTTTATTTCGTTTATATTTTTTATAATTGTTTAATATCTCTATTTGCTTTCGATGTTGAATTAGCCAAAGAAACAGGAAGCCAAAAACTGCTATTCACTACAAATGAGGTTTGAGGAAAGCAACAAATAGTTGATTTTGTACTTTAGTAAACAAAATCTATTATCCGGGAAACCGGCAAAGACAATTAAAAAAGACCAATTATTAACTAAAAACATAGCGGTAATGAATAAATTCATATTGTCATTAGACCAGGGGACG
>JAZQRF010000253.1:0-5878 GCA_045629485.1 Pelobium sp.
GTTAGCAGAATCAATTTTATTGGCAGTGTGGTGAAGCATTATCAATCTTTTATAAAAAAGAATCCGGGAGCAATAACCCCGGTGAGATCAGTTATTGATCCTCATGCTTTAGATGATGCAGGATCAATAGCAGCGTCTATGATAAAAGCGCTGAATTATGGAGCCAATAAAGAAGCGACCCGACCCATGGTAGATAACTACTTGGATTATATTATGAATAAAGAATTCAGGTTAAAAGATGGTACCCTGGCCCGTAACAGGCCGCAACCCAACACCCTATGGCTGGATGATTTATATATGAGTTTGCCGGCGATAGTACAAATGGGAAAGCTTACCGGTAAACAGGCATATTTTGAGGAGGCCATAAAACAACTGAAACGTTTCTCTGATAGAATGTTTAATGCGGAACGTAACTTGTTCATGCATGGTTGGGTACAGGATATGAATCCTCATCCACAGTTTCACTGGGCAAGGGCCAATGGCTGGGCCATCATGACGATGGTAGAAGTCTTAGATGTATTACCCCCAACTCATAAAGACAGGGACTTTATAATAAACTTATTAAATAAACATGCTCTCGGACTTGCACATCTGCAAGATAAAACAGGTTTCTGGCACCAACTTCTGGATAAAAATGATTCTTACCTGGAGACATCAGCCGCGGCTATTTACGCCTATTGTTTTGCAAGAGCAATAAATAATGGCTGGATAGACGGTAAGGCTTATGGTCCTGCAACCTTATTGGCCTGGAATGCTGTCGCTACCAAGGTAAATGATAAAGGACAGGTAGAAGGGACTTGCGTAGGTACAGGTATGGGTTTCGATCCTGCATTTTATTACTATCGCCCGGTAAATAATTTTGCGGCGCATGGCTATGGCCCGGTGTTATTGGCCGGGGCCGAGGTTTATCGCATGTTGGATAACTATTCATCTGAGATTAACGACAGCGCAGTTCAGGTGATGCCAAAATAATGAACGGTAGAAAACAATTCTTAAATTCTTTCCAGAAATATTCATGAAATATGAGAAATGATTTAATCAAGGTGATTTTTGCGGTGATGCTTGTTTTGCCCTATACCGGAGCTAGCGCTCAAATAGGTCAGACTTTTCCATCAGAGAAAAAAGTGATGAAGGACCTGGTTACGGGAACTATGCTGACTTTTTTAACCAGTACACCAGCTGGCGATTCCAAAATTTACCAGACTCATAATCAATGGACCGCTGATTTAAAATGGCTGATATTTAAAACTAACCGCTTAAAGGGAGAAGCCATGGCTGTGAATGAAGAAACAGGTGAAATGGTCCAGGTAACGGAAGGAGGCTTTATGGGGATGTTAAACATTGCCCGTAAATCTATGAAGTTATATTTTATGCGGAGGCCGATTTTAAAGGATGGTGCTATGGATATTGTGGAAGTAGACCTGGCAAAAGTATTTGAAGATAGCAAAACAGGCACAATGCGGGAAGTTGGCTACTACCAGCGCATTTGCGGAACTACTCCTCCTGATTTACAGGCCGGTGGAGACATGGCCCTGGATGGTGGTGAAGAATGGGTTTGGTTTAGGGTTGGAAAGGAGGCAGCAGAAAAGAATCTTCCGGAGGGAACCAGGCTGGAGCAAAATTTTGGTCCAAGAAATATGGGGGCTGGTCCTTCTGGTATTGCCGGAATGAATATCCATACAGGAGAAATTAAATATGTGGTTTCTACTCCCTTCCAAATTGGCCATATCCAAAGCAACCCCTGGATAGAGGGGCAAATTATATTTTGCTGGGAAACCGGAGGGAAATCGCCTCAGCGCACCTGGATAGTCAATGCTGATGGCTCAGGTTTAAGGCCTTTGTACCCGGAGGCTTCTTACGAATGGGTTACCCATGAAGCCGTTATCAGTAAAGATGAAGTTGCATTTGCTATTATGGGACATCGGAAAATAGCACTTGCCCCCGGCGATTCAGTTGTGGGTACCGGCGTAAACGGTGCAAACCCCGGGCAGGAAAAAGGATGGGGAACTTCAGGAACACGTGAAAAACCTACTGGCCTGGCTGTGGTGAATATCAATACCCGGCAAATGGTTATCGCGGGACAAACAAAAAGTGGAAGCGGACTTTGGCATGTCAGCGGTTCACCAGATGGAAGATTTTTAGTGGGAGATGATTTTGCCCGAAATATCTACCTGATAGACAGGAATAGCAATGAAATGCTCTTGCTTTCCGCTGGACATAAAGTTACCGCAGCAGATCATCCTCACCCAACTTTTAGCCCGGATGGGACAAGAATACAAATACAGTCTGCCATGCTTTCTCCGGATGGAAAATCAATGAATATTTGCGTGATACCAGTGCCGGAACAATGGTTGAAAAGAAAGCTATAAACTATACTGTCATCTGATTTACTTCGCTCCAATCCCCGGCTAGCTTTGCTATAAACTCCAACCGTTAGCTTATCCTTAGCTTCCCGGAGCCTGCCATTTTTTACTATTAAATGGTAAGTATTCAGGTCAGCCGGCTGCTTTTGTAAGACACGTTCATTTCTTGCCCATCCCAGCTTCGCACTATGTTCGCTCCATGTTCGCTTCTAAGGGCGCCGAAGAAGTACCAAGGGAATGGAGAAGGTACACCGGAGACAACGAGGAGTTAACGTGGAGTTGATGTGGACTTCTGGTTGAGTTGATGTGGACTTATAACAAGAATACTGTTGATTTTTTAAAAGCGGATAGGTAGCTTTAGGTAGGAGATCAAATTTAAAAATTAAATGGCAGAACAGCAAGGACTTTTAACTTACTCGGGAAAATTAGGCGAGACCATTGGTTACCGCCGAGGGGGAAAACATTTTGAAAGGGCTAAACCCCGTTCTTACGAAGAGCGGAGCAGAATTTGGAACCGGCAGCAACGCTGCCAAAGTGCTGCGCCGCATAATATGGAATTTAGTCCTGCGGAAATCATAGCGGCGGTGCATGTGGGCGAAGATGGGGCAGCAGCAAGGGCAGGAAGATTCTTTTAATTAGGGTGCACAGGAAGATTTACTGGCTGATCTGTCAAATCCGGCTCCTGCTGTTTTGTAGGCTTATATCTAAGAGCGAGCCAAAACGAGCGGTAAGATCTTATTTAATTTTAGAGGGTTATTTATGCTTTCGTTTCACCCTAATAAATAGGAGGGAGAGGGCAGGTGTCTCCAAAGAATAATTCTGCTGGTTGAACCTATTTAGATAATTTTTAAAAAGAGCATGACAGGGCATGATGCTATTGATGATTTTCCTTATTATTTTAACCTGCCAATTATTAAACCATATAAACCACAATTATGCACTTGTCACGCCCTGAATATGCTATTTTCTGCTCCTGCATAGGAACTCAAGGAAGGCTGGTTTAAGCAATATATAAATGATGGAGAAAGTGAAATATATTTACATGTTAATCTTAAGCTTAACACTTAGCTGTTCTTTGTTTGCGCAAAGACAAATGGAATATCTTAATAGGGGGACCATAGCCGTAAAAACTGCCAGCGACAGTGTTTTTGTAAGCTGGCGCTTGCTGGGTACAGAAAGCGATGAAACTGCATTTAATATTTACAGGAATTATGAAAAAGAAGCTCCTGTGAAGCTAAATGCAGAGCCACTTCAGAAAGGAACAAATTATGTGGATGCGGGTGTAAACACGGTTAAAGATATTTATTACACCGTAAAACCATTAACAGACGGTAAAGAGCATGATGCAGAAACATTCTATTTGAAAAAAGAAATTCCTATTCAGCAATACCTGGATATTCCATTAAAAACACCGGAAAACTATTCGCCGGGGGATATTTCTGTTGGCGACCTTGACGGAGACGGAGCATATGAAATTATTGTTCATCAAGCTGGTCGTGGCGCCGACAATTCGCAAAACGGCATTACTTCTGATCCTGTTTTTCAGGCATATAAATTAGACGGAACACTACTTTGGGAAATCAATCTCGGAAAAAATATACGCGAAGGGGCACATTATACGCAGTTTATGGTGTATGACCTGGACGGAGATGGCAGAGCCGAATTTGTATGTAAAACAGCAGATGGCACTACTGATGGGACAGGTAAAGTGATAGGAGACGGGAGTAAAGACTGGAGAGAACTGGATCCTAAATCTGGAAAATTGGGAAGAATATTGACCGGCCCCGAATTTCTAACAGTATTCGACGGGTTAACCGGGAAGGCAGTTTCTACAGTAGACTATATCCCAGCCAGAGGAGATGTTACAGATTGGGGGAACCTGGCAAGTGGAGGCAAAGCAGATACGAACGGAAACCGGGCAGACAGATTTTTGGCTTGTATCGCTTATTTAGACGGGAAGCATCCAAGCTTAGTGATGACCAGAGGGTATTATGCAAAAACAGTTTTGGCTGCCTGGGATTTTAAAGATGGGAAATTAGTTTCAAGATGGGTGTTTGATACCAAAGATAGTCGTCACCCTTATTCCGGTCAGGGTTATCATAGTTTGAGTGTAGCTGATGTGGACAACGATGGGAAAGATGAAATTGTATTTGGCTCGATGGTGGTGGATGATAATGGAAAAGGGTTGTTTTCAACAGGTCTGGGTCATGGAGATGCTTTACACGTGAGCGATTTGGATCCGGATAGACCGGGACTGGAAGTCTTTGGTATTCACGAATTAAAAGGAGGAGCAAAAGGATTTGGAGCCGCTTTATATGATGCAAAAACAGGTACTAGCCTTTTTAAAGGTGCCGAAAATGAAGATGTTGGACGGGGAGTTGCTGCAAATATAGATCCGAAGGTTAAAGGAGCTTATATGTGGTGGTCCGGGTCGAAATTTGCCTATAATATGAAGGGAGAAAGCGTGGGTACTGCCCCAAGATCTACAAACTTTTTAATCTGGTGGGATGAAGACCTGAGCCGGGAACTGTTGAACGGAAATTACATCGAAAAATATAATGAAGGCAGGATATTTACTGCCACAGGCAGTTTGTCTATCAACGGTTCAAAATCTACTCCAAACTTAAGTGCCGATTTGTTTGGCGACTGGCGGGAAGAAGTGATTTTCAGGGCAGAGAATAATCAAAGTCTTAGAGTTTATACCACTATAATACCGACAGATCACCGTCAATATACGTTCATGCATGATCCACAATATCGCTTAAGTATAGCCTGGCAAAATGTAGGGTATAACCAGCCTCCGCACACCGGATTTTATTTTGGAACGGGGATGAGTAAAGCTCCAAAGCCTGATATAGTAACTATTCGCAAGAAGTAACTAAGGAGCTCTAATGGGGTATAGGTATTTAAGCTAATCTAAAAGAGCCAAATTAAAGTAAATGAATAAAATCATAATTGCAATCATCTTGTTCTGCTTAATTGGTGCGTCTTGTAGCATATCCAAAAATAGCGCTCCTCAAAAAGCAGATAAGCCTCTTTTTAGGGATCCTGTTTTTGATGGCGCAGCCGATCCAGTCGTAGTTTGGAATGAACAGGAGAAGAAATGGTTTATGTTTTACACGAACAGGCGGGCAAAAGCGGATAGTTTAGATGGTGTAAGCTGGGTTCATGGTACCCGAATTGGCATAGCCGAATCTAAAGATGGGGCATCCTGGAAATACCGCGATACTGCCAATATCAACTTCCGTCCTACGGCAGATTATACTCATTGGGCACCCGAAGTCATCGAACATCAAGGCCTATATCATATGTACCTTACCTATGTTCCTGGAATATTTACCGATTGGAAACATCCCAGGAATATTGTTCACCTTACCAGCAAAAACATGTTTGACTGGGAGTATCAAAGCACTTTACAATTAGTGAATCAAAAAGTAATTGATGCCTGCGTTTATCCAAAGTCAGGAGGTGGATGGCGCATGTGGTACAATAATGAAATGGACGGAAAGTCTATT
>JAZQRF010000254.1:0-4601 GCA_045629485.1 Pelobium sp.
TCCAGTTTTTTCATATCCGGTTGCCCTGCATCTACCCATGCAGAGAACCAAAAGCTACCGGTAGATAAAATAGCTTTTCGCATCTGTTTTTCTACCATACCATTTAAGGCATTATGGTAAGCTTCCGAGTATTCGAGTGAATATTCTTTAATCACTTTATTATTTCTTTCGTTATAAGTATATTTCCTATCCGACGGGAATGTTTTGCTGAGGTTCTTTTCTATGGTGAGAACAGAGTCGAGCATGGTAAAAGTGTCTTCTACAATTCGCCAGGCCTCATCTAAAGGATTGTCTATATATTTTGCAGGCCCCACAAAATAATCATATTGATGAGCAAATAATTCTGGCAAGCGACTCTCCCAGAATCCATGGATACCTACTTGTCCGGTAAGCTGTCCGTTATAATTTTCTGAAGTATGTAAAGGCACATGTGCATCTGCAATATAATGGCTGAGGTCTGCAGAGTGTTTTAAAATTTTAGAAGAATCTCTGGCTTCAAAAGCTTTTACCAATTTATAATAAGTGATTTGAATTTGCCACGGAACTATACCAAATGCCCGTAGCGTATCTTCAGAATACTTTTTTACGGCATCATTCCATTTTCGGGGAATACTGTCAAATGGAGATTTTCCATAATGATCGGCATCCAGATAGTGTCTTGGCGCCTCCAGCGAGTCTGCATAACGCTTTTTGTCCGGATCCACTGCATGCTCGGTGATGTAAGTGATATTGCTTTTGTAGAAACCTATTAAGTCTTTAGGTAAGGTAAAAACAGCCAGCCTTGCAATTCTTTGATGTGCAAAAAATCCCCAGGAGCAAAGAAGTAATATAACCGGAATGAATGCTAATATTATAGCTTTATTCTTCTTCATATTCAAAAATAGTTTATAGCTTTCACAATCAGATTAATAATGAAAGAAAAAAATTAAAACAACACTTTGTTATTTAAAACATTCGGGCTATATTTGCATCCCCATTGGGGACGATGAGATATTAATAAAGGAATAAAAAGCTTAAAATGGCAAATCATAAATCAGCATTAAAAAGAATCAGAGCAAACGCAGCAAAACGTTTACGCAACAGATACCAGGCTAAAACTACCAGAACCTTTATCAAAAGGTTACGTAACGCGGTTTCTAAAGAAGAAGGATTAGCTTTGTTACCTAAAGTAACTTCTATGTTAGATCGTTTAGCTAAGAAAAATGTAATTCATAAAAACAAAGCAGCTAACAACAAGTCAAAACTGACTAAGTTTGTTAACTCTTTATAAGATATAGATATTCCTTTTATCTTAAAGGCGGGTTTCTTTTTTTAGAATCCCGCTTTTTTTATTTTTAAAAAATCCTTTCAATTCGTAAATTCACCTATGGATTTACCTTACGAAAGTAAAATATCTATTAAAGCCTGGGCCGAACAAGACCGCCCCAGGGAAAAATTATTGGCAAACGGCAGACGCTTATTGTCAGACGCCGAGTTGATTGCTATTCTTATTGGATCGGGTAATCGAAAAGAATCTGCAGTAGAGCTTAGTAAAAGAATTCTCAATCATTACGATAATAATTTAAAAACGCTGGGTAAGCTGTCTGTACAGGAACTTTGTAAGTTTAACGGAATAGGAGAAGCAAAAGCCATTACCATTATTGCCGCATTGGAATTGGGGCGTAGAAGAAAGGAAGAAGAAAATCTTGTAACGGATAAAATCAGTTCTTCTAAAGATATTTATAATTTTCTCGCAGCCTATTTTTCCGACCTTCCTCACGAAGAATTCTGGATCCTGCTTCTAAACAGGGCAAATAAAATTATTACCAGGGTATTGGTTTCCAAAGGCGGGCAGGCTGGTACTGTTGCCGATCCGAAAGTTATTTTTAAAGCTGCACTGGAAAATAATGCCGCTTATGTTGTGCTGGCACATAATCATCCATCAGGGAATTTAAAGCCAAGCAGTGCCGATATTCACCTCACCAAAAAAATTGCAGAAGCCGCCTTGCTGTTAGATATGGTAGTTTTAGACCATTTGATTTTTGCTGATACAGGCTATTTTAGCTTTGCAGATGAAGGTTTGTTAGGGTAATAAGGCTTATTTGTAGATATCCCTCGAGTTAATCGCGTCAAAATCATCCTAATTTCTTATTTTTGCCCTTCAGAATAAAAAGTAAATGAAGATTTCATATAATTGGTTAAAGCAGTTTCTAAATACAAGTGCCACTCCTGAAGAGTTTTCTGTCATCCTAACATCCATTGGACTTGAAGTAGAGAGCCTTGAAAAAGTGCAGGCGATACCAGGTGGCTTAGAAGGGTTGGTTATTGGATACGTTAAGGAACGTGTGCAACATCCAAATGCCGACAGGCTGAGCGTGACTAAGGTAGATGTAGGGAGTGGAGAGGATTTACAGGTAGTTTGCGGAGCCCCTAATGTTGCGGCAGGGCAAAAAGTGGTGGTGGCAACCGTAGGCTGTACAGTATATCCAAACGAAGGCGAACCTTTTAAAATCAATAAATCTAAAATACGAGGAGAGGTTTCTGAGGGAATGATTTGCGCCGAAGACGAAATAGGTTTAGGTAAATCTCATGACGGGATTATGGTTTTGCCAGAAGATGCCGCAATAGGGACATTAGCAAAAGAATATTTTGACCTTAATGATGATTTTGTTTTCGAGATTGGCTTAACACCCAACCGGGCAGATGCCGCTTCGCATTTAGGTGTGGCAAGAGATATTGCTGCTTACCTTAAAATTGAAATAAATAAGCCTGCTGTTGATGGCTTTAAAATAGCAAATAATAGTTCTCCCATTACCGTTAAAGTTGAAGATGAGCTTGCGGCCCCAAGATACAGTGCATTAACTATCTCTGGTGTAGAAGTAAAAGAATCACCAGAATGGTTAAAAGAAAAGCTGGCGGTAATTGGAATTAGAAGTATCAACAATGTTGTAGATATCACCAATTATGTATTGCATGATTTGGGGCAACCCTTGCATGCATTTGATGCCGATGAAATTGCAGGGAATGCCGTTATAGTTAAAAAAGCAACAGAAGGAAAGCTATTCACTACTTTAGATGGAGTAGAGCGAAAATTATCTGCTGATGATTTGATGATTTTTAATGCTCAGGAACCCATGACTATTGCCGGAGTTTTTGGCGGACTAAAATCAGGAGTTAAAGAAAATACAAAGAATATTTTCCTGGAGAGCGCTTATTTTAATGCAGTATCGGTAAGGAAAACCTCTAAAAGATTTGGCTTAAAGACCGATTCTTCTTTTAGATTCGAAAGGGGAACTGATCCTGAAATGACTGTTTATGCTTTAAAAAGGGCTGCACTATTGATACAGGAAGTTGCAGGAGGAGAAATTACTTCTGATATTTTTGATCATTACCCAAAACCAATAGAAGATTTTAAGGTAGAACTATCTTTCGAGCATGTAGATAATTTAATTGGTCAAAAAATAGAAGAAGATGAAGTAAGGTCGATCATCCAAGCTTTAGGTATTAGCATTTTGTCTGAGAATGGCGGCAAACTCCAGTTAAGTGTGCCTACTTATAAAGTAGATGTGACAAGGAATGTAGACGTTATTGAAGAAATATTAAGAATTTACGGGTATGATAATATCCAGATTCCGCAAAAAGTGAATGCTTCTTTAAACTTTGCTTCAAAGCCAGACAAAGACACTGTACAGCATGCCATTGCAGATCTGTTAACAGCCAATGGTTATTTCGAGATTTTAGCCAATTCCTTAACAAAATCGGCTTATTCCTCTAATTTAGATGAAGCGGTTAAAATTTTAAATCCACTGAGTTCTGATTTGGACGTGATGAGACAGTCTTTAATCTTCTCAGGATTGGAGGCGATTGCCTATAACAGCAACAGAAGAAATGCCGATTTAAAGTTGTATGAGTTTGGCAGAACGTATCATTTAGTAGAAGACCAATATAAAGAGTTTTCGGCGCTATCAGTATTTTTAACTGGTAAGGTAACAGGCGAAAACTGGAATAGCCAGTCGGCACAGACAGATTTTTACCAAATAAAATCGGTGGTAGATGTTATCCTCCAAAAATTAAATATTAAAGGATTAATTTCTGAAGAGCTAAATAGCGATGAATTTATTTATGGTATAGAGTACAAAAGAGGACAAAAAAGTTTAGTGAGATTTGGAGCTTTGGCTAAAAGTGCTTTAAAGAAAGCGGATGTTGATAAAGCTGTTTTTGCTGCAATTTTTGATTGGGATTTGGTTTTTACTCTGATAAAGAATAATAAAATATTCTTTAAAGAAGTCCCTAAGTTTCCTTCAGTAAGAAGAGATTTGTCGATGTTAATTGATCAATCTGTAAAATTTGAGCAATTAAAACGCATTGCTGTTAAAACTGAAAAGAATTTATTGAAAGAAGTAAATGTATTTGACGTTTATCAGGGAGAAAAACTTCCGGAAGGGAAAAAATCTTACGCTTTAAGTTTTATTCTTCAGGATGAAGAAAAGACATTAAATGATAAACAGATTGATGCCATTATGCAAAAATTAATTCTTAATTTCGAGAAAGAATTAGGAGCCGAAATAAGAAAGTAAAAAATAATTGATAAAAAATTATGTCTGTAATTGCTCAAAAATTAG
>JAZQRF010000255.1:0-1816 GCA_045629485.1 Pelobium sp.
GCTATCAAGATCTTTTATAGAAGATCCGTACCCGGTCATAGATTTTATCATTTGCAAAGATAAAATTAATCTGTTAAATCAATCTATTTTGCTTGTCAAGGAACAGCTTAAGAGCATTAAATGTTAAATTTCCTTAAAATATTCTGCACAATTGTCTGTTATAAGATATATGCCTTATTTTTAACACACAGAATGAGCGGTAGAGCAAATGGACTATATCAGCCCTAAGCATTAACAACCGTTCAACTAAAAATCCGCATCAGAACAATTCGGAAAGTACAGGCTTTGCTATAATACTGACTTTAAAAGAATTGGGCGTAGCGGCGGCTTTTTTGGATACTTTTTCAGCTGAAGGAAACTTACGGAGTATGCTTGAGGACAAATGAAAACAATAATAACAACCGAAAAAAGTATCTGCCATTGCCCGGCATGAGGGCAGAAAAGACTGTGCGTGTGGACAAAATGTCTAATGCATAATGTGAATTAAGAAATCTAAAGATTAAATGGCTCGCAGTTTATTTGTTATACTTTTCCTGTTTCTTTTTATTGATGGTTTTTCTCAGGAGAGATTCTCAGTAAAAGGAGTTATTTTTCATGATGAGAATAAAGAACGTGTAGAAAATGTGACCATTAAAAACCTGAACAGTACCGAGACTGTAGTGGCAGATGTTTGGGGAACATTTTCCATCCAGGCATCCATAGGCGATACCCTACTATTCCAGAAAGAACGTTTTAGAGACCTTGCTAAAATCATTACAGCTAAACAAAACCTGGTGATTTATTTAAAACCGAGTTTAATTTTAGATGAAGTGGTGGTACAGGGTAAAAGCCGTAGCGCAGAACAGAAAGAAATTTTACAGGGCTACAGGGGAAAAGGCGTTTATTTTAATGGCAATCCGCCTTTGCTTTTTTCCTTGTTTCACCCTTTAACTGCTATTCATGAACTATTGAGCAAAGATGCCAATGATGCCAAGCGCTTTGTAAACTATATTTCGAGGGAAAATGCACAATCGGCAGTGGATCAAAAATTTAATGCCGCTTTAATTGCTAAGCATATCCCTATTGATGAAAAAGATCTAGCAGAATTTATGTTTTACTACCGGCCAAAACCAGAGCAAATAGCCAACTGGAATGATTATGATACAATCAAGTACATCAAAGATTCTTATCAGAAATATTTGAAAGAGCATAAAAAATAAATGCTCCATGCCGGATAAAGATATCTTTGGTTATATTATGGATGTATTATACCTATTGCATCCTTCGTTGAAGGATATGCTAAAGATATGCTAAGGCTTATTGAGCATAAGCTTTAAATCCAACATTTTGCAAGTCTTCTCTGCTGCTAATTTCTCCTTATCTGTTCGTAGAGTTAAGCACAGCGTCTCTACGGACTCATCAATAAAACAGAGTTTTCCAAACTCCTCCTTTTAAAGTAATTTGATAACAAAAAACGAGTGAAGACTCTTTCCTATTTAATAATCCGAATTTAGACTTATGAAAATATATTTAGACAGGATTTAATAATTTTTTCAATACAAACCCTAAAAGATCCGAAAGGCTACGTGATTTAAGGGCTTTATGAGAAGATCTTTCACTTCGTTCAAAATGACGTCAAAGCGAAAAAACATCAATTGCAGACACTCTGGATACTTAAATCTAAATACTATGCCCTAAATTAAATCCCCAACATCTCACAAGTCTTCTCCGCAGCCAATTTCTCCGCGTTCTTCTTGTTATAATCCACTCCGGTAGCCATCACTTCAGCATCTATTATCACCTGGACGGTAAATAATTTGGCATTATCTCCCTCTGT
>JAZQRF010000256.1:0-12536 GCA_045629485.1 Pelobium sp.
AAACGTAAATAGTTTTGGTTTTTTTGGATGCTCTGCTGTCTTCAAATTCTTCCATATAGCTGATGATTATTCTGCGAAAATAATAAACATGAATTTAAAACAAGCATCTTTAACAAGCATTTAACTTTTTATACCTAAAATATTCTGATGCAGCCCTTAATTATTAAAATGTTCATCAGCTTGCTCTCCTTTATTTAAGAATAAAATACCTGTTTTACGGTATTGCGTATGCAAGGCTTTTAAATCAGTTTTGTATAAAAAAAACAATATATTATGAAAAAACAATTACTTTTTTTGATGCTGGTTACAGGAAGTTTATTGGCATTTACAGGTTGCAGTAAAGATGATGATGATGTTAAATCCGGCGATATTCAGGGAAGATGGGATTTAGCCACTGAAACTGATAAAGTTTACGTAAATGGTAAGATTGTGGAGAGTGAAACTGATGTTGATAATTACAACGTAGGGGAACGATACATTCTTTTTAGTGGTAATAAAGCCTCTACTTATGAAGATGGAATGTTGGATTTTGAAGAGACTTTTACAATCTCAGGCGACAAAATCATCTTTAAATATGAGAACGAAACATTTGAATGTAACATAAAATGGAATAATAACAATCAGGTAGTTATTACTCAAAGAGATGATGATGGTCCAAATTATTACGAAATAACTGAATCTATATATAATCGTAATAAGTAAAATTAGATTAATCAGCAGGCCTATTAAGTTTAAATACTTAATAGGCCTTTTTAGTTATATAATTTTTTATTTTCGCAATTCTTATTTATTTAGGTTGCGTTAGCAATCTATAAATCTATATTGCAAACATGGACTATCAATTCAAAAATATCGAAGAAAAGTGGCAGGGCTTCTGGGCTAAAAACGAAACGTATAAGGTAGAAGTGGATTCTTCCAAGCCTAAATATTATGTTTTAGACATGTTTCCTTATCCTTCTGGTGCAGGGTTACATGTTGGTCATCCCCTGGGTTACATCGCTTCAGATATTTTTGCAAGATATAAAAGGTTAAAGGGCTTTAATGTTTTGCATCCCATGGGATACGATTCTTTTGGACTACCTGCAGAACAGTATGCCATTCAAACCGGTCAGCATCCCTCAATAACTACAGAAGCTAATATCAACCGCTATCGCGAACAACTAGATAATTTGGGTTTTTCTTTCGATTGGTCTAGAGAAGTTCGTACCAGTTCACCCGATTATTATAAATGGACGCAGTGGATTTTTATGCAGCTGTTTAATTCGTGGTATAATAAAGAGACTGATAAAGCAGAGCACATTTCCACCTTAATTCACAAATTCGAGACAGAGGGTACTTCAAATGTGCAAGCTGTTTGTGATGAAGACGTGAAAAACATGTTACCGAGCGATTGGTCTGCGATGAGCGGGGAAGAAAAGCAAGAGGAATTGCTAAAGTACAGATTAACCTTTTTGAAAGAGAGTACTGTTAACTGGTGTGCAGCTTTAGGTACTGTTTTGGCAAATGATGAGGTAAAAGACGGTTTTTCTGAGCGTGGTGGCCATCCGGTAGAGCAAAAGAAAATGATGCAGTGGAGTATGCGTATTACTGCCTATGCAGAAAGATTATTGCAGGGACTCAATACTGTTGACTGGCCAGAACCGCTCAAAGAAATGCAGCGTAACTGGATCGGGAAGAGCGTTGGTGCAATGGTGTCATTTAACCTGGATACACATCCGGAAAAAATAGATGTCTTCACCACGAGGGTCGATACCATTTACGGAGTGAGTTTTTTAGTTCTGGCACCGGAGCATGAGTTGGTGGCTAAAATCACCACACCCGAGCAAAAAGCAGAGATTGAAGCTTATATTCTTCAAACAAAGAAAAAATCAGAACTGGATAGAATGGCAGATACAAAAACTGTATCTGGAGCTTTTACAGGAGCTTTCGCCATCAATCCTTTAGATGGTTCGAACATTCCTGTTTGGATTGCAGATTATGTATTAGCAGGCTATGGTACAGGTGCGGTAATGGCGGTGCCGTCCGGAGATCAAAGAGACTATTTATTTGCAAAACAGTACCAATTGCCCATTATCCAAATATTGGATGCTCAGCAAATGGAAAACGGTGCAGATCCTACTAAAGAAGGATTGTACATCAATTCGGGGATCATCAACGGATTAAAATATAAAGAAGCCACAGCAAAAGTGATTTCATTTTTAGAAGAAGCCAATATGGGTTATGCTAAGGTGAATTACCGGATGCGTGATGCGATATTTGGTCGTCAGCGCTATTGGGGCGAGCCGGTTCCAGTATATTTTAAAAACGGCTTGCCTTATTTGATAGAGGAAAGCGAGCTGCCTCTTTTATTGCCCGAAGTTGATAAATATTTACCTACAGAATCAGGCGAGCCACCTTTAGGAAGAGCCAAAGATTGGAAATATAAAGATCAGTACGAGTATGAGTTAAGTACCATGCCAGGTTGGGCAGGGAGCAGCTGGTATTGGTACCGTTATATGGATTCCAAAAATGAAAAAGCTTTCGCTGATAAAGAGGCAATAGCTTATTGGAAAGATGTTGATTTATACATCGGCGGGTCTGAACACGCCACTGGCCATTTATTATACAGCCGTTTCTGGAATAAATTCTTAAAAGATTTAGGTTTCGTAACTGAAGAGGAGCCATTCAAGAAATTAATTAACCAGGGAATGATTCAGGGGCGTTCTAACTTTGTTTATAGGATCAATGATGAAGAAGGTAAAGGAACAAATCAATATGTCTCTGCCGGGCTAAAAGATCAATACAAAACTTCTGCATTGCATGTTGATGTTAACTTTGTTGATAATGAGGTTTTAGATCTTGATAAATTTAAAAACTGGAGAGAAGAATATAAAAATGCCGATTTTATATTGGAACATGGGAAGTATATATGTGGAGTTGAGGTTGAAAAAATGTCGAAGTCTAAATTTAACGTAGTTAATCCGGATGATTTAACAGAACGTTACGGTGCAGACACGCTTCGTATGTATGAAATGTTTTTAGGTCCGCTCGAACAGGCCAAGCCCTGGAATACAAATGGGATAGAGGGAGTTTTTAAATTTCTAAGGAAATTCTGGAAATTATTTCACGACGACGGATTCAATTTTGTTGTTTCTGATGAAGCTCCAACTAAACAAGAGTTAAAAGCTTTGCATAAAATCATTAAAAAAGTAGAAGAAGATATTGAGCGTTTTTCTTTTAATACATCGGTTTCCAGCTTCATGATTGCTGTTAACGAACTGACAGATCTCAAATGTAATAAGAGCGCTGTTTTACAGGAATTGGTAATTTTATTGCATCCATACGCTCCTCATATTACAGAAGAATTATGGGCATTATTAGGCAATAAGGGCGGAACACTTTCTTATGCCGTATTCCCTAAATTTAATCCCGAGCATTTGGTCGAAAACGATTTCAATTACCCGATTTCTGTAAATGGGAAAACAAGATTAAACTTAAGTTTCCCATTAACCTTAGAAGCAGCTGATATTGAAAAAGAGATCTTGGCAAATGAGTTAGTGCTGAAATATTTAGATGGAAAATTACCAAAGAAAGTTATTGTAGTTAAAGGAAGAATTGTTAATATTGTGGTATAATTCGCCATTCTTGTGATTTCACGTATTTTTACGTAAAACTATATGGTTAATGTCGAATTAGGGGACAGTTGTTTAAAGGACAACAAACTATTTAAACCTAAACCATATAACTAATGAGATTAATCTGCAATCTTTTATTGGTGTTTTTGCTGGTTCAGCAAAAAAGCCAAGCCGCTGCTTTTGGCCCTTACAATTTTATTATCGAAAATAATATTATTAAAAGTAATGGAAACATCGTAGGGCGAATAGAATTTGATAAACAAGAAGTTAAACAGGAAAATGTAAAAGTAAATAAGCACATTGTTAAAATTTATGATTCTCAAAGCCATTTGGTCGCTATTTATAATGTAAGATCCAATAGTAAAGTAAAGAAAGATATGGCTGCAATTTTTGAGGCTTCATTAAGTACAATTAAAGATAATGTAACTCACACTGGCTCTAATTTTTTAGATTTTAATAAGCATGAGAAGAATGCAGAAGCTATTCCTCAGCTTGAAACAGTTATTAGTTATTTATACGATAGAAAGTACCTCTCTAGCCTTTAATTTTATTTTTAAATATCGGTTCTTACTGCGTAGATCTTTTTAGATAAGATTATTTGTCTTAGCTTGTAACAATTTTTTAAGAGGAAGCGTCTTATTACCATTATTAAAAGACAAATGAAATATTTTTATTGCCTCATAGTATTAATACTGTCATCACAGATAAGCTTTTCTCAATTCCCGATTGGCGGATCTCAAAGTTCTATTACCGGTAAAATTACCGGAGTAATTATAGACTCTCTCACTAATAAACCCGTTGATTATGCTACGGTTTCTTTATCAAGATCAGGGCAAACAAAATCTAGTAACGGATCATTAGCAGATGAAAAGGGAGCGTTTAGAATCGACAATGTGGCTTCTGGAAAACACAGAATCACTATTTCTTTTATAGGATACACGACTAAGATCATAGATCCTGTTACCACATCAGGAAGTAAACCCGATCTTAATTTAGGAACTATCATATTAACTCCCAGTAGTAAAATACTAAAAGAAGTATTGGTAGAAGGCCAGGCCGCACTTGTAGAAAACAAAATAGACAAACTGGTATATAACGCCGAAAAGGATGTCACTATTTCAGGTGGAAATGCTACCGATGTTTTGAGAAAAGTGCCCTTGTTATCTGTAGATTATGAAGGGAACGTTTCTTTAAGAGGAAGTTCAAATATCAGGGTTTTAATCAATGGAAAGCCATCTGGAACAATGGCCGGGAATATTGCTGATGCGTTGAAAGCCATCCCTGCAGACCAGATTAAAAATGTTGAAGTAATTACATCTCCGTCTGCAAAGTATGATGCTGAAGGTACATCAGGGATCATCAATATCATTACTAAGAAGAATAATTTGGAAGGCGTTAGCGGTTCTGTGAATGCTGGCGTAGGTACTCGTCAGAATAGCGGCAATGCTAATCTGAATGTTAAAAAGGGCCGGCTAACCATATCCGGAAATGGGGGAGGCTATTATTCCTGGCCTCAAACTTCCATAATAAACAACGAAAGAATAAGCAAAAACGGAGACTTTAACATACAAAGCGGGGAAAGTACCACAGACCGGTTGGCAACTAACGGTTCCTTAGGCGCAGATTATGATTTTAATAAGTACAATTCGATAAGCTCTACCCTAAAGTTAAACTGGTTCCAGTTTAGTGTAGATGGGTTTAATGATACTGAAAATTCATTTGGCGGAATTGAGAGATCTTTTAGACGTAATACGAGCAATAAGAATAAAGTTTTAGGGTACGATTGGAATAACGACTATACCCATAAGTATAAAAAAGAAGGTCAGGAAATTTCTTTTGCCTGGCAATTAAGCAGAAGCAATCTCGATAACGATTATGATTCTTATATTTTGAATAGCCCTAGATTAGAAGTTGGAGAAAGTGAAGCGATAAATAAGGAATCAACTTTTCAGCTCGATTATACTCATCCTTTTAAGAAGGTGGTTTGGGAAGCCGGCGCAAAAACTATTCTAAGAGATATTTCTAACGATTCTGGTGTAGACAGTTTAGATTTTTCGGGATTTAACCGTACGCCTGTAGAAGGACGTAACTTTATCTATAATTATAACCAGGATGTTTATGCAGCCTATACTACTTTTGGTTTTACACTGGCTAAAAACTATGGTTTTAAATTAGGTGGAAGATACGAAAGAACAGAGATTGATGGCGCTGCAACCGGGACCACAGCATTTAGTTCATTCACAAATGGCTATGGTAACTTTGTTCCAAGTTTTGTTGTGTCCAGAACTTTTAAAAATTTCCAAACCCTTAAATTAAGCTATAATAAAAGGATCCAAAGGCCGAGCGTATTTTATCTGAATCCATTCAGGAATTCAGCAGATTTCTTTAATCAGTCTGAAGGAAATCCAAATCTGCGACCTGAGATTGCAGATAATTTTGAATTCAGCTATTCCACTTTCGTGAAAACTACTATTATTAATGCTTCTGTATATTACAGGCAAACAAAAGATATTATAGAAAGCATCATCACCAGAGAGATTGGAGAATATGTTGATGAAAACGGAAATCTGCAATCGGGAAATATTTCTTTAACTACTTTTGATAACGTAGGGAAAAATAATTCTTTCGGATTTAACTTTTTTGGTTCAGTAAATCCTGTTAAACCTTTAACCTTACGTGGAAATTTTAACGTAAATAGTTACGATATTAAACTTAATGCTGTAAATGCAGAAATATCAGCTTCCGAAAGCAAGGTGTATTTAATGTACAATGCTTTTTTAAGTGCTACATACTTATTTCCTAAAGGTATCACGTTCGAAACTTTCCTAATAGTAAATTCTCCAAGAAGAACATTCCAGGGGAAAAACCCTTCTTTTAATATGTGGAATTTAGGTGTGAAAAAGGAACTGTTTAATAAAAAGGGAAGTATTGGATTAAATGTAATCGATCCGTTTAACGATCGTAAGAATTTTAAATCTGAGATAAAAAATCCTGAATTTACGCAGAACAGTAATTTTTCTATTCCCTTCCGTTCTGTTGGGGTAAACTTTAGCTGGCGATTTGGAAGTTTAAAAGTAAACCAAAACCCAAAAAGAGGAGTGAAGAATGATGATTTAAAACAAGGAGAAAGTAGCGGACAGGGGATGGCGAATTGATTTTAGATCATTATATATGTGTTGAGGGCGGCTTTTAGTCGCCCTTTTTACGTTTATCTACGGTGTAAATAGCTGTACATTATTATCTTTGCACAAACTAGATTCATGGAAAAAGATATCTTTGGTATACATACAGCCCCATCAACAATAGCAGAAGAGCTGGAAGAAAGAATTAACCTGGTTGTTCATAAATTAAAGTTCTTTCCTGATAAACCAAAAGTAGCTTGTATTACAGGGATAAATCCACTGTCCTTAAGTAGTTCAAGAATTTCAGATACTATAAATCTTGCCGGAGGTTTAGCCCTGGAGAACCTGTCTTGGGAAGAGCTTCAAGATCAAAATCCAGCTATCCTTATCATTATGCTGAAGGGATATACTATACAGGAGACCATGATGGAAATCCATCATTTTATCACATTGCCAAACTGGTCTGATTTGGGGGCGGTAAAGAACAACCGGGTTTATATTGCCGATAGTGAAAATTACTTCGAGACTGAAGGCGAGAAAGCAGTTGAGGCCTTAGAAGCAATTGCAGAGATGATTACTCCAAAATACTTTAACTTTGGTTTCGAAGGGAAAGCCTGGGTCAAGTTCGAGATCTAAAATTATTTTCTAATAAACACAAATCTTCCATCAGGTTCTAATTTCATAATGGTAGATGGCTTTTTGATGCTTAAATCTTCCTGCTCAAAATCTACTACATAATCTACTCCATTGATGATTTCTTCATCAATTTCCGAGAAATTAGCTGGAGATTTTTGGCCACTTATATTAGCTGAGGTAGACACAATAGGTTTGCGGAATCTTTGTAAAAGCTCTTTGCAAAATGGGTGATTGGTAATTCTTATTCCAATGCTGCCGTCTTCATTAATGATGTTTTCTGCAAGATTTTTAGCATTTGAATAAATTATTGTCAACGGATGCTCAGCATATTCTATTAAATCGTAGGCAACATCTGGTATTTCCCTTACATAGCTTTGTAGTTTGCTGTCGCTATCTAATAATACAATCATGCTTTTAGATTCCGAACGATTTTTCAAGGCATAAACCTTTTCTACCGCTTCTTTGTTAGTTGCATCGCAGCCAATTCCCCAAATGGTATCAGTAGGATATAAAATTAAGCCACCTTGTTTTAAAACTTCCAAAGCCTTATTTACTTCTTCTCTAAGCATTTTTTAGTGTTTTTAAATATACGTTCATCAGGTTTTTAGCGATTGTTTCCTCGCTAAAGTTTTTAATATAGGCTAGTCCTCCAGCAATCATTTTTTCTCTCAATTCATTGTCAGAATCAACTCTTACAATAGCTTCTGCCAATGCAAGTTCATCATCCGGGTGAATATATAGGCTATTAGGGCCTCCCGCTTCTTCCAGGCAGGAACCTGTGGCTGCAATAACCGGAATCCTGCTGGTTAAGGCTTCTACTATTGGAATGCCGAATCCTTCTATTCGTGATGGATAAACAAAAATCGAAGCGCATTGATAAATTAAAGGTAAATCTTCAAAAGGTACTTTTTCTAAGAAGATCACCCTTTTTGCTAAAGGTGGATGATAAGAAAGAAAATCCTGAATTTCCTGTTTATAAGGGGTGGGTCTGCCTATAATTACCAATTTAATCTCTTCAGAAAGTGGAGCAAGAGCTTTTACTATCAAGAGCTGGTTTTTCCTGGTTTCAATGGTTCCTACACAGAGTAAAAATTTATTCGGTAGGCTATATTTTTCTTTAATTTTATTTAAAACAGCTGTGTCTTTTTGTATTTCAAAAATTGGGTCACAGCCCTGGTATACGATGTCTATTTTGGAAGGTGATATGCTGAGATGTTCAACAATATCATTTTTAGTTTGATGACTGATTGCAATTATCCTGTTCGCGTTCTCACAGGCTTTTCTGAATTTATATTCGTAAATCTTACGATCTATAAATTTATAATATTGAGGATAGCGAAGAAAAATTAAATCGTGAATGGTTACAACAGAAGGTATCCCGGATTGTTTAATATTTAAGGGTAACTCGTTACTTAAACCATGAAAAATATCGATTCTATCCTTCGTCAGATCTTTGGTAATACCTAAAATCCTCCATAAAGACTTTAAGAATTTACGAGGTGCTTCTTTAATAGATATATTTGAAAAATCCTGTTTCAGCGATTTACTGATTTTATGGTCCTTAGAAGGAGTATAAAGGATGTATTCTTCTCCGGGAAATTTTGAAGCTAAGATCTTTACCACTGCCCGGCTATAATTGCCTAAACCCGTAAAATTTTTAAAAACTCTTTTTGCCTCAAAGCCTATTTTCATTTTTTTAAGTTGAAAGTTTAAAGTAAAAAGTTAGTCCGATTGACTCTTCAAACTTTTTACTTTAAACTACTATAAGTTGATTTTATAAGGATTATACTTTCAACTTTTAACTCATTTATATAGCTACGCTATGCTCTCTCAAAGCTTCGTTTAAAGAAGTTTTTTTATCGGTAGATTCTTTTCTCGTACCAATAATAATAGCACAAGGAACCTGGTATTCACCAGCAGGGAATTTTTTAGTGTAACTTCCCGGGATTACTACAGAACGCTCAGGAACGTACATTTTGTGCTCAATAGGCTCAGGCCCGGTAACATCAATAATTTTTGTAGATGCAGTTAATACAACGTTTGCTCCAAGAACTGCTTCTTTTCCTACCCTTACGCCTTCTACCACAATCGCTCTTGATCCTATGAAGCAGTTGTCTTCTATAATTACAGGTGCACCTTGTACAGGTTCTAAAACACCACCAATACCAACACCACCGCTTAAGTGAACATTTTTCCCGATTTGTGCACAAGAACCAACAGTTGCCCATGTATCCACCATCGTACCTTCGTCAACAAAAGCACCAATGTTTACGTAAGAAGGCATCATAATTACACCTCTTGCCAGGAAAGCACCGTAACGGGCAATTCCGTGAGGAACCACTCTTACACCTTTTTCTTTATAGTCGGTTTTTAATTTCATTTTATCATGAAATACAAAAGGACCCACCTCTATTTCTTCCATTTCTCTAATAGGGAAATAAAGAATAACAGCTTTTTTAATCCAGTCGTTTACTGCCCAGCCATCTAAAATTGGTTCGGCAACTCTTATTTCACCTGCATCTAACAGGGCAATAACTCTTTCAACAGCATTACGGTGTTCTTTGAAATTTATTAGATTTCTGTCGTCCCATGCTTCTTCTACGGCTTTTTTAAGTTCGGCAATCATATCAAAATTTTTGTTTGCAAATTAAAGGTTTTTTTAGCTAATAATGTGATTTTTGAGTTAATTTGAAATCTTATTATGGGAGAAAAATTAAGGATAGATAAGTACTTGTGGGCGATTAGAGTTTTTAAGACCCGAACCTTAGCTACGGAAGCGTGTAAAGCTGGCCGGGTTAAGAAAGATGGCACAAATCTTAAAGCCAGTTATGAAGTAAAAGTTGGAGACCAACTACAGGTTTCTAAGGGGATAGAAAAAAAACTTATTAAAATTACCGATTTACTTTATTCTCGTGTGGATGCAAAAAAAGCAGTGCTTTACTACGAGGACATCACTCCGGAAGAAGATACCATCAAATTTAAATCTATGTTTAGCCCTGTTTTAACCAGAGACAGAGGTACAGGTAGACCTACCAAGAAAGACAGGAGGGATATTGATGATCTAAAAGACGGATTGTTCGAAAACGATGACGAATAATTTTTAAATTTAATATTCGGTTTTATTATCTTTTTCTTCCCAAATAGAGAAAGCTTCTAAAGCTTCATTACGCATAAGTTGTTGTGTTGGTAATTTTCTCTTGTCCGGATCTAGAGCTATTTCTTTATAAATAAAATGATCATCAAAGCCTATGGCAGCAGCATCTTTATTGGTGTTTGCGTAATACATTTTATCTATTCTTGCCCAATATATGGCGCTTAAGCACATTGGGCAGGGTTCGCAGCTGGCATAAATTACACAACCTTCTAAACTAAAAGTGTGTAGCTTTTTACATGCCATTCTAATGGCTGCAACTTCAGCATGTGCAGTCGGGTCGTTTGTGGTGGTTACTGTATTTGCTGATGCAGCTACAATTTCACCATCTTTAACAATAACCGCCCCAAACGGGCCACCTAAACCATCTATAACATTTTTTTTAGAAAGCTCTATGGCAAGGTGCATAAACTTTTGATGCTGATGATCTTCCATTTTCTTTGTAAATAAAGAAGCCCGGCGTTAAGGCCGGGCTCAAAATAAAATTCTTTAAATCTTTATTTTTTTTCGCTTTTATAAGCAGCATTTAAGCCAGTTATTACATCTTTAGTAACATCTAAACTTTCATCAGCAAATAAAATTGCGCTATTTCCTTTAGAATAGGTTAACACCATTTTGTAACCTTTATCTTTAGCGTGTTTTTTTAAATAATCAGCAACCTTATCGTATAATTTTTCATTTTCAGTAGCTTCTTCATTGGCCAGGGCAGAACCTGCATTTTGCTGATAGGTTTGTAATTCCTGTTGCTTGCGGGCTAAACGCTCTTCTGTTTGTGCTCTCTGGTCGGCACTCATAGTTTGAGCTCCTTGTTGGTAAGCAGCTACCTCACGTTGGAAAGCAGCTCCTTTATTTTTTAAATCAGCCTCTGCTTTTTTAGATTTCGTTTCAAACTTCGCTTTAATTTCTTTAAAGTATTCGTAATTATTTAAAAGAGAATCAGAATTTACATAAACTATGCTAGCAGCTTCATCCTTAACCACTGTTTTGGTATTCCCAGTAGTTTGTTTCGCCTCTTTTTGGTTACAACTCACTAAGCCTGCAACTAAAGCCAAACCGAATCCTGCTTTAGTAATGTTCGAAAAATATTTATTCATTTTTGATTTTAATTTTACACAAAGATATAATTTCAGTAAAAGTATCCTAATGTTTGGATTTAATTATAGGAAGAGATGTGATTTGTTAATATTTATTCAATAAAAAAGATCTTTCGTTTATTAAACGGAAGATCTTTTATAAGATTATATAGGTGTGTTAAGCCAGTTGTTTGCTTAATTTTTCTGCTAAAACAGATTTAGGAACTGCTCCAATTTGCTTGTCAACTATTTCTCCGTCTTTGAAAAATAATAAAGCAGGGATATTTCTAATTCCAAACTTTGCAGAAATTTCTGAATTATGGTCTACATTTACTTTTCCAACAACAGCTCTTCCTTCATATTCTTTAGCTAATTCTTCTACAACCGGACCAACCATACGACAAGGGCCACACCATTCTGCCCAAAAGTCTACTAAAACTGGTTTATCTGATTTTAATACTAATTCTTCGAAATTAGCATCTGTGATTTCTAATGCCATAATATACTATTTTAAATTATTTAAAAATCTCTAACAAGAGACCAAATATACATTTGCAATTTGTTTGCCACAAATAGTTTCTTTCAATGTGGCAATAGAATGAGATTATATTTAGTTTTAAATTCAAGCTCTATTAATTATTCATTTAGCTTAAGATTTCTCAAATTATAGCAATAAGCTCTTTAGTGAGACTGCATCTCTGATGGATGGTTGAACGTTTAGAAGTTTAAGTTACTTTATCTATACGGTGCAGCTTAAGTTTTTATCTTCATTAAGTATGTTCTCTCATTTGCATATAAAATGGCGCATCTTTTGTTTTAAGTCAGCAGTTAAATTTTAATCTTTCCATTTGAACACATATTTAAAAACAGCTCTTAAAATATTTGCCTGGATAATTGGAGTTATCCTTGGTCTATTTTTATTGATTGTTATATTAATCCA
>JAZQRF010000257.1:0-9751 GCA_045629485.1 Pelobium sp.
TTCTGTTGCTAAATATTTAGAAGAAACAGAGACACCCATCAAATTAATAGGATACGATTTCTTAGAGGAGAATATTAATTTCCTTAAACGAGGAACTATAGACTTTTTGATCTGCCAAAAACCTCAGGAACAGGGCTACAAGGGAATAATGGCTTTGTACAGCCGTCTTGTTCACTCTTCTTCAATTGATAAGCAGCAATATATGCCAATTGATATCATAACTAGGGAGAATTATCAATATTATAGGAATTAAAGTGGGGATCTATATTTTTTATTTGCTTTTTATAATATAATATTTAAATTCGTTTAACGGTAACGTTAACGTTCGGTAAAAAAGACACATTTAAGTGTCTATTAGAAAGCGTTTCTATTTACCGGTAACGCACACGTAAAATTTTGATTTATGAAAATAAAATATTACCTGGTAAATCTCTTCTTGTTTTTATTATCTATGAGTGCTTTTTCTGTTAAAGCACAGTTAGCTATCTCTGGTACTGTAAAATCACAGGAAGGAGAAATTTTACCCGGCGTTTCTGTGCGTGTAAAAGAGTCTAATAAGGCTTCCATTACAGATGTCGATGGGAAATTCTCTTTAGTATCCGAACCCAACTCAATATTAATATTAAATTATTTAGGTTTCAAAGAATTAGAGGTTGCTGTAAATGGAAAAACAGAACTTGCAATTGTATTAAACCAGGATATTGAGAACCTGAAAGAAATAGTTGTAATAGGTTATGGAACAGTCAATAAAAAAGATTTAACAGGGGCCGTTTCACAGGTTGATATTAAAGATTTTAATAAGGCACCCGTAGCTTCTTTCGATGAAGCCTTAGCGGGTAGAGTCGCTGGTGTACAGGTATCTTCAAATGAAGGGCAACCAGGAAGTGCGGTGAACATTGTTATCAGAGGAGCCAATTCTTTAACACAAAGTAATTCACCCTTGTATGTAATTGATGGTTTCCCCATTGAAGACCCTACAAATGCAGCAATAAATCCGCAGGATATTCAATCTATGGATATTCTAAAAGATGCTTCCGCAACCGCAATCTACGGTTCTAGAGGAGCAAATGGGGTAATCATTATTGAAACAAAAAAAGGTAAGGCAGGTAAATCGGTTATTGGTTTTAATACATCTTTTGGAATGCAGAAAATCACGAAGACGATGGATCTCATGTCTCCTTATGAATTTGTGGCCTTACAGCAAGAGATAGATCAGACAGTAGCAAATACAAAATACCTAAGCAATAGAACACTTGAATCTTACCGGGAGGAAAAAGGATTTGATTGGCAGGATGAAGTTTTTAGAACAGCTCCCATGCAGATTCATAACCTTTCTATTTCAGGTGGAAACAATCAAACAAAATATGTAATCTCAGGATCAGGATTAGATCAGTCAGGCATATTGTTAAATTCGGGATTAAGTCGTTATCAAGGACGTTTTTCTCTAGATCAAGCCGTTTCTGATAAATTCAAAGTGGGATTAAATGCCAATTATAGCAGCATTAAAACTAACGGAAGAATAGCTTCTGAAGCGGGCACAAGTGGCTCAGCCTCAAGTTATCTTTTGTATAGTGTATGGGGTTATCGTCCGATAGCTGGTAATGGAATCAATTTATTGGAGGATCTGTTTGATCCTGATATTGATGAAAATAATGATTTCAGGGTCAATCCATTAATATCTACAAGAAACGAACTTATTGCCTCCCATAATAAAAACTTAATGGCAAATGCCTTTGCAACTTATAATTTTACGAAAGACCTGGTGTTAAGAGTTACGGGAGGGTTTAATAACCGCATGGTAAGAGATGATGGTTTCTATAATTCTCAAACCTCAAGAGGAACCTCCCTGATCCCAACAAATACCCGAGGTGTAAATGGCTCCATGATGTTTACCGAGACCAATACCTGGTTGAATGAAAATACCTTGAAGTATAAAAAAGAGTATAAAAAACATGTATTTGATTTTTTGGGTGGAATAACTTTACAAGGAGCTAGTCGAAGTCAATATGGGTATCTGGCGCAAAATGTTCCTAACGAGTCTTTAGGCTTAAGTGGACTGGATGATGGTACGCCTTACAGAGGTAATGCTTTAGAATCTGAGAATAAATTGCTTTCGTTTTTAGGTAGAGTAAATTACAATTATCGTTACAAATATTATCTAACTGCGAGTTTTAGAGCTGATGGATCCTCAAAATTTTTTCCTGTAAACAGGTGGGGGTACTTCCCGTCCGGATCTTTTGCGTGGAGAATGGAACGAGAAAACTTTATGAAAAACCTGACTTTTATTTCTGATGCAAAATTGCGTGTCAGCTATGGTGAAACAGGCAATAACAGGGTAAGTGATTATGCACCCTATTCTTCTTTAAGTTTTAATCCGGTTTTAGAACCTTATCAGCTTACTCATTACTCATTTTTTAATCAAACACCAGGTAAAGGAGTAATCCCTTCCACTTTACCAAACAATGATTTAAAGTGGGAAACGACCTCTCAGTTTGATATCGGTTATGACCTTGGGCTTTTTAGTAGTAGAATAACCCTAACAGCAGATGTTTATAGAAAAACCACAAAAGATTTATTGTTAAATGCAAGTATGCCTTATTCAACAGGTTATAATAAAGCATTTAGAAATATAGGTAAAGTTCAAAATCAAGGCCTAGAGTTAAGCTTAAATACAGTAAATATTGATAAAGAGAACTTCAGATGGAGCAGTAATTTCAATATCAGTTTTAACAGAAATAAAGTTTTAGCCTTAAATGGAAGTGAAAAGGATTTATTCACAGTAATTTCATGGGAAACAGCCTATTCATCAGCGCCCCTATATAAAGCTGCCGTTGGACAGCCGATGGCCAAATTTTATGGTTACCAGTGGGACGGCATTTATCAATACGAAGATTTTGATCTTATTAATGGACTTTATAAACTTAAAGCTGGTATAACAGATAACGGAAACAGCAATGTACAACCAGGTGATATTAAATACCATGACCTGAACGGAGATTTGAAAATTACCGATGCCGATAGAACAGTAATAGGAAATCCTTTGCCCAAACATACAGGAGGATTTTCTAATAATTTCCAGTATAAAAACTTTGATTTAAATGTATTCTTTCAATGGTCTTATGGCAATGATATCATGAATGCCAACAGGATTGTTTTTGAAGGAAATGCATTAAACTATGCAGGTTTAAACCAATTTGCAAGTTATAATGAGCACTGGACATCAGAAAACCCCAGTAACACCTTACCAAGAATTGGAGGACAAGGGCCAAAAGGAGTTTACTCATCCAGAACTATTGAAGATGGTTCATTCCTCAGATTAAAAACAGTGTCATTAGGGTATAATTTGCCTAAAACCTTAGCAAACAGAATCAAAATGAATACGGTTAATTTCTCTTTGTCTGCACAGAATTTAATTACCTGGACAAAATATACTGGCATGGATCCGGAAGTAGCTGTTAAAAATTCAGCACTAACCCCCGGATTTGATTATTCGGCTTATCCCAGAGCCAGCACTATAACTTTTGATATTAAACTTACTTTATAAATCTAACCTGATGAAAAGTATAAAAATCACCTATTTTTTACCGGCTTTATTTTTTTGTTTAGCCTTAGGATCCTGTGAGAAATTCTTGGACAGCAAGCCTAAAGACTTTCTTTCTCCAGAGAATTATTATGAAACAGAAGAGCAAATAGAATTTGCACTTAACGGTGTTTATGACATTTTAGGTCAGAGAGGCGTGTATGGGGATGCATTAATCAGCAGAATGGGAACTGAAGCAGATGAAGGCTTTTATGCCTTACGTACATTTACAGGTCCACAAATTTATAATCATTCTTCCTCAGATAATCATGTTACCACTTTGTGGCAATTACTTTATGATGGAATAAATAGGGCTAATATTCTAATCGAGAATATTGATAAGCCAGTAATGGACAAAAATAGAAGAGATAATATTCTTGGTCAAGCTAAATTTCTTAGAGGATATTACTATTTCCTATTAGTAAGTAATTGGGGAGATGTTCCTTTAATCTTAAAAGCTACTTCTTCTGCGAATAATACCAGTGTACCACAAACTGCAGCAAAAGAAGTATATGCAGCCATTATTAAAGATATGGAGGAAGCAGAAAAATTAGTAGAAAAAGCATCTGTAGTTAATTTTGGCGGACGTGTAAGTAAATCTGCTGTACAAGGTTTACTGGCAAGGGTTAATCTTTATATGGCAGGTTATCCTTTAAGAGATGTCTCCAGGTATCCTGAAGTTGTTAAATGGACAAAAACTATTATTGATTCCGGATTTCACGCTTTAAATCCATCTTATGAAAATATTTTTATAAAATATGCGAAAGATGAATATGATATAAAAGAAAGTATCTGGGAGGTTGAGTTTTGGGGAAATACTCTTGGTGTCTATCGCGAAGGTGGCCGGGTAGGCATTAATAATGGAATTGAATATGCTGGTACTCTCCCGATAGGTTACTCTTACGGGTTTATACATACAACAGCAAAGCTCTATAATAATTACGAGGCCGGAGACTTGAGAAGAGATTGGGCTATAGCACCTTTTAGATATCAAAGTAATGGGACGATTAAAGCTCCCTGGAATGCAACACAAATATATAACAGGTTTTGTGGTAAATGGCGCAGAGAGTATGAGGTGGTTTCGCCAAAGTCAACTAATGATTCTCCACAAAACTTTCCGCTTTTACGCTATTCCGACGTCCTTTTGATGTATGCTGAAGCTGAGAATGAGCTTCGTGGCCCTCAGGATGCCCTCGAAGCTGTAAATAAGGTAAGACGCAGAGGTTTTGGAAAGGACATTATTAATATTAGTGATATAGATCTGCTGCCGGCTCAAATCCAAGATGCAGAAGCACTAAGAAGAGAAATTAAGAAGGAACGTTCCAGAGAATTATGCTTTGAGGGCCTTAGAAAATATGATCTTATTCGATGGAACATATTAGGAGAAAACATGAGGGCTGTTGCAACTGATTTAGCAAATTCAGCGGATTATAATTATGGAGCAAATGCCGGGAATAATATCATAGAACCAAAACATTTATTGTTGCCTATACCAGCTTACGAAATAGGAGTGAACCCTTCCTTGATTCAAAATAAAGACTGGTAAATGCCTTAATGAAAAACTAAATAAAAGACCCACACTAAATTAAGTTTATGAAAAAAAAATTACTACTTGGATTGTTCTGTTTTGGAGCAAATCTAGCTATGGCTCAACAAGCTTTTGTTAATAATAATTTGGTTGTATACAGGTACAATGATGGTATTGCAACAACAGCAGTTTCTGTTTTCTTAGATGAATATGAAACTAATGCAGCTACAGCGGGAAACGCAACGAAAGTTCAAACCATAAATGTACCGACTACTACAGTTGGAACAAATTTTAGATTGAGAGGTATTCCTAAAGGTGGGACTAATCAAATTATAGAAGGATACAGTTCTTTATCGCCAGATGGTAAATATCTTACAATTATGGGATATGATGCTCCAAATGGTGGTGGTGAGTCTAATGATATGGTAATTGGTTTAATAGATAAAGATGGTAACGTAAATACTTCACAAAAAATATTAAAAGTAGCTAATGCCAGACCAAGAAATGCCATAACAAATGATGGTACTGGTTTTTGGATTGCACCAGCAGCTGCAGGTGTTAAATATATAGCTAACGGTGCACCAAGTGATGCTAGCGTAGTTATAGCTACTACCACAACATCGGTAAGAAACCTATATATTTTTGGTGGGCAATTGTATGGCGCATCCGGGTCTAATTCTTTTTATACAATTGGGAATGGATTACCAACTACCGGAACCAATACATTTACTACTAAAGCACTTCCTGGATTGTCTAATAACAGCCAAATGACGTTTTTTGATATAGATGCGGCAATTCCAGGCCCAGATTTAATTTATGTAGTTGATGATATTGATGGTCTGAATGAAGGCTCTAAGACGGCAAGATTAAGAAAGTATAAATATAATGGGTCAGATTGGTTAGCAGCTGGAAGCATAGTTGTTCCTACCTTAAAAAGCATTACAGCGACAATAAATGGAAATAATGTTGAATTATACGGTGCAACATGGGGTTTACCAGACGGTTCGATTAAATCTTCGTTATTTAAATTTACAGACAATAGTGCTGTAACTTCAAACATAGATGCTTTAACACCATTGTTATTAGCCGAAGCAACTGCACCTTCTCAGTTTAGAAGCGTAACATTTACACCGGGTACAACAGTAGAAACAACACTGCCTATAAAATTATCTTCATTTACTCCAAAAACACAAAATCAAGGTATTTTATTAGAATGGACCACAGCATCAGAAAAAGATAATAATTATTTCGAAGTGTTGCGTTCAACAGATGGAAGAAGTTTTAATAAAATAGGCGAGGTTAAAGGTAGCGGAACCATTAATACAGCTCAGAAATATAGTTTTTTAGACGAAAATCCAGTATCTGCTACCAACTACTATAAATTAAGACAGTTTGATTTTGATGGTAAATCCACAGAGTCTGATGTGGTATCTGTCCATTTTTCAATTGGAAAAAACGCTTTTTTTATTACACAATTAGAAGATAATAGGCTAAAGGTAAATTTACAAACCAACTATAAAGGTCAGGCAGATTTTAAGATTACAAATATCTCTGGTCAGGTACTTTATAAAAGTAAACTGATGTTGGAAAATGGTAATAATAGTATTTATATAAATAAATCGTTCAATGGAGCAGGCATATTTATAGCAACTTTATCCCAAAAAGGAAATACTTCAACATTAAAGTTTTTGGTAAAATAATCGTCTTTTAAATAGGGTAGAATATTTTGTTATGAAAATTTTTACAAATAGATAAAAAGATATGAAAAAGTGTAAGAGGATAGTTTTAAGTTTAATTTATATTTCAATATTTCCTTTTTTCTGTATGGCTTCATGTGCAAAGCCATTAGTAGAAGCACCTACTAAGGAAAAAGTTAATGAGCCATTTAGAATAATAGGGTATTTTAAAGGAGATCTGGTAAAAGATTTGTCCAGAGTAAATTTTGAAGCTCTAACACATATTAATGTTGCTTTTCTCAACCCTGATAGCAGCGGTAATTTTGCGTCAATTCCGGGCTTAAAAGCGTTTGTAATAAAAGCCCATAAAAATAATGTAAAAGTTCTGGCATCATTAGCAGGTGGAAAGGCTCCAGTGTATTATAAAAAACTAATTTCTCCATCTAAGAGAGCACAATTTATAGAAGATATAAAAGTATTAGCCGATACTTATAATCTTGACGGAATAGATGTGGATTTGGAAGGAGAGATGATAACTTCAGATTATGAATCTTTTATTAATGATTTATCTTCTTCTTTAAAACCTAAAATGTTGTTAACTGCTGCTGTAGCTACAGAATTTGGTAAGACTGTGCCCATAAATGCTTTGTCAAAACTGGATTTTGTTAATATCATGAGTTATGATAAAACTGGACCTTGGCGCCCTTCAAAACCAGGGCAGCATTCACCTTACGAAATGGCTGTTGAGGATATAGATTATTGGCATAATGTAAAAGAAGTTCCTAAACATAAAATAAATGTAGGCTTACCTTTTTACGGACATAGTTTTAAAGAAAATACAGGCACAAGTTTCACCTATAATAGAATTGTAACTGATTATCCTGGTGCAGAATATAAAGACGAAGTGCAAATGAAAGATGGTTCAGTAGTGTATTATAATGGTATATCAACCATTAGAAAAAAAACAGCTTTAGCATTAACTGAAACCGGTGGAGTAATGATTTGGCAAATATTACAAGATGCAAGTGCCGAAAAATCACTTCTGAATTTAATTAAGGAAACGGTAGATACAGCAGCTAAAGCTAAAAGATAATTATCATGCAGCGATTTATTATTCTAGTGCATATATTATTCGTCTTTTTCTTATCCGAAAAAGTAAACGGACAAGAATTAGAAGCGAACTCTTTTGTTAAAAAAGGATTCCACCTTGATCTAAGAATTCAGGTAATGAAAATACCTGCACTTAAAGATTTCGCACTCAAACTAAGTAAAAACGGAATTAACACCTTAATAATGGAGTGGGAAGCTTCCTATCCATACGATAAGCACAACATAATTTCCAATAACTTAGCTTATAGCCGAGAAGAAATTAAATCATTTATAGCTTATTGTAATTCATTAGGGATTGATGTAATTCCTTTACAACAAAGTTTTGGACATGTAGAGTATATCCTCAAACACTATCGATATAAGGATCTTAGGGAAGACCAAAAGGATTATTCACAGGTAAATCCTTTAAGAGAGGAGGATTGTAAAGCTCTATTTAAGGATCTTTATCAGGATATGATTTCGACGCATACTTCGAAATATATTCATATTGGTGGAGATGAAACCTATTTATTAGGACATTCAGAAGAATCTAAAAAGAAAGTTGCCGCTGTTGGTAAAGGACGATTATATGGCGATTATCTTAAAATCCTATGTGATCTTGTTATTGAGTTAGGTAAGCAACCCATAGTTTGGGCAGATATAGCCCTTAATTATCCTGATGCCTTAAAATTGCTTCCAAAAGAAACGATTTTAGTGGACTGGAACTATGGATGGGCTTTAGACAGGTTTGGCGATCATAAAAAGTTAATGGAAAGTGGGTTTGAGATTTGGGGAGCGCCTGCTTTAAGGAGCGCTCCGGATAACTATTTTTTAACCAATTGGAATAAGCATTTCAAAAATATTCAGGAATTTATTCCACAAGCCCGGGAATTAGGATACAAAGGAATGATCATGACCTCATGGTCTACTTCGGGGATATATTCTCCAAGATTTGAATCAGCAACAGATATTATTGATTTACATGCTGTAAGACGAGTTTATCCTTTGTCAGGATTTAACCTGCTTGTTGATGCTTACCTGGAAAGTCTTGAATCCACTAAACCTCTTGCAACAGAAAATTTTGTTCACAATTATGCCCAGGAAAAATATGGGCTTTCAGCTGAAGAATCTATTAAGTTTTGGACAGCTTTAAAGATAGCACCTTATGAAGTTTTACAAGGAAAAGTAGATAAGGAAGGTCTCTCTGTTAAAGAATTAAGAGACAGTTCAATTATCGCTTCTAACATTCTTCATCAGTTAAAACCATCCAAAAATAAAAGTGAGTTTAAGCATTATCTCCTAATGGCAGATATCAGGAGTTATTACCTAAACTGCATGCTTGTGGAAAATGAAATGAACGACCCCTTATACAGTGCAAATAACGCCTCTAAACTTTATGGAAAGTTGAAATATTTAAAGCCTAAAAGACTTAACAAACGTTTCGCTAAACTTAATAAAGGGTTATTATACAAAACAGAAATCGAACAGGAAAACAATTTAAGGAATAAACGTTTTTGGCAACTCCAGGGTAAGTTGATCCAAGAACGAATTAGATAATAAGAATTACAGTTTCGTCCGGATCTATAACAAAGAGCTTAAAGTTCTTTAGATAAATAATTGCTTTTTTGCATTAAACACAAATAAAATGAATAAGAGGTATTTTGTAAGGATTTTAGTATTACTGTTACTATCAGCTCCTTTTTTGAAAGCGCAAAATAAGATTGCTGACCCAATCATTGTCAAAGGTTTTCACCTGGATCTCAGGATACAGGTGATGACCATCCCCGCACTTAAAGCATTTGCGAAAAAGCTGAGTGATAATGGAATGAATACATTGGTGATGGAATGGGAAGGTACTTATCCTTACAAAGACCATCC
>JAZQRF010000258.1:0-22154 GCA_045629485.1 Pelobium sp.
TTGTTTTGTAAGTTTGGGTAATTATGCAAACCATTCATATTCCTAAAGATAACACCCTACCTAAATTTTTGCAGATTGCTAATTCTATTATTTTGGAGATTGAAAAAGGAAGTCTACAAAAGAATGATCAGTTGCCTTCCATTACTGTTTTTAGTAAACAAAATGGTTTTTCGAGAGATACGGTAGAAAAAGCGTTTAAGAAATTGATTGAAGAGGGTTATGTACAGGCGATAAAGGGTAAAGGGAATTATATATTGGGAAGGCAGGATGTACGTTTAAGGGTTCTCCTGGTATTCAATAAATTGAGTTCGTATAAGAAAATTATCTACGATGCCATTGTTTTAGCCTTTGGAGATAAGGCCAGGGTAGAGCTTAAGATTCATCATTATAACCCACAGTCACTGGCTGAGATCGTTGAGGAGAGCTTAGGTAATTATCATTATTATGTGATTATGCCACATTTTTTTCATCATGCAGAGGAAGAAAGCTATTTAAAAATCTTTGATAAAATTCCATCCGATCAGCTGTTGATCCTTGATAAAAACCTGCCAGGTTTAAAGCATGAGGGTATGGCAGTTTACCAGGATTTTAAAAAGGATGTTTTTTCTGCTTTACTGTCTGCCAGCGATTTAATGGATAAATACACGAAGATTATAGTTGTTTTTCCAAAATACAGTAACCATCCTGTAGAACTAAATGAAGGAGTACTGAAGTTTTGTATGGAAACCCACAAGCAATTTTCTGTAATCGCAGATGCGGAGAATGAGGCAATCTCTAAAGAAAGTCTTTATATCGTATTGACAGAATCTGATCTTGCTGCTTTAGTTAAGAAAGCTAAAAATATAGGCCTGCAGTTGGGAAAGGATATTGGGATCCTCTCTTTTAATGAAACCATACTCAAAGAACTGCTGGATATTACAGTTATTACCACAGATTTTGAGGAGATGGGAAAAACAGCTGCTCAGTTGATATTGTCTAAAAATCCTATTCAAATAAAGAATCCGTTTCGGATTATTCGGAGAAACTCAGTTTAGTATGATTTGTCGTTTTTGCCCCCCTTCATTGTCATGAATTGATATTTTCGCAATGTTTGTCGCTTTTTATATTTGGTGTGCGTAATATCATCAGAATTAATAAATATGGTAGAGGTATTTAAAACAAATGTGGAAGAACAGTCACAGGCTGATGTGCTGCTGACGGCTATCCAGCAGGTTATGCAAGATTGTACTGTAAACTTCGACCTGGAAGATTGTGATCGTATTCTGCGGGTGAAATACGAGGAGGCGATTGATCCTGTTATTTTGATTAAGCTACTAAAGGACTTTGGTTTTGAGGCCAAAATCCTTTCTTAATTATATCTAAGGGCTTTATTAAGTAAGTGAGGGAAATGAAATCCCTTTGATTTTACTGTATAATTCTACCGCATAGAGGTCTGTCATCCCCGAAACAAAATCCAGTACATCGAGGATTTGGGTATAGGTGTCGCTGTTTTCTGTCACAAACTGGGAAGGAATTAATTTCACCAGCTTTTTATAATAATGGGTGTTGTTATGTATTACCGCAGGAATAAATTCTTCCAGCAGGCCTTCCATTACTTTATAGCCCGCTACTTCTTTTTGGATGACAGAAGAGTAATTATAAATTTTATTTACCGAAACCGTTTCTATGTTTTTCCATGCGGTAAGGTAAGGCTCGGGCAGGCTTTCTGTAAGGCTTTTATTAAAATCGCCTTTTAAAATTAGTTCCTGCTCGTCGTAAAAAATGCGTGTGCAGGTCATGATTAAGGTGTTGATGGCTTTGGCTCTTAGCAAGCCTACTTTGGCATCGTCATCTTCATAGTCTTCTTCCAGTCTTCGCTCGATGGTGGTGCTATTGGCAAAGGGTAGCAGGTATTTTTTTATTTCATCGAAGCTTAAGATCTTAAGACGGTGTGCGTCTTCGAGGTCGATGATACTGTAACAAATGTCGTCGGCAGCTTCCAGCAGATACACTAAGGGATGGCGCTTATAAATCAGGTGCTGGTCTTCTACTTTCTCCAGCTGTAATTCCGCGGCGATCTTTCTAAAAGTTTCCTGTTCTGACTGGAAAAAACCATATTTTTTCCTGTAAACAATACCTTTTTGTTTACCGGCAATAGCAGCACAAGGATATTTTGCAATGGTAGCCAGGGTAGAATAGGTGAGCGCATAAGAATCGTTTCCCTTCCCTTTATAAGGATGTGTGAGAATTCTTAAAGCATTTGCGTTGCCTTCGAAGTTGATTAAATCATGCCATTGCTCTGGCGTTACCAAATCTTTGTAATTTTTCCCGTCACCATTGGTGAAATACCTGGAAATTGCAGCTTCGCCAGAATGGCCGAAAGCAGGGTTACCCAGGTCATGCGCCAGGGCAGCAGCAGCTACAATGTTTCCAACTTCGCTGATTAGGGGAACTTCTTTTAGTAATTGAGGATTGTGCTCTTCTACCATGTTAAAGAAAATGGTGCCCATAGAGCGGCCCACACTGGCAACTTCTAAACTATGGGTAAGCCGGTTGTGTACAAATACACTTCCGGGCAAAGGGAAAACCTGTGTTTTGTTTTGTAACCTCCTGAAAGGAGAAGAAAATATTAACCTGTCGTAATCTTTCTGGAAATCTGATCTTGCCCGGTCGGCATAACCCGATCTTTCTTCCTGTCCAAACCTTTTATTAGAGATTAAATGTTTCCAATCCATGATGCTGCTATGCTTTGCGCAAGTATAAGAAATCTGGGCTGATGTTGGGATATTAGTTTTCATAATCCAAAAAACTTCTTTTTCTAAAAAGAAGCGGCTCAACAGAGAGGCAATACTTTCGATAAATCATATATTTAGCCTTATTAATTATTTCATATGAAAGATTCAAATTCTCTTAGCCAGGTTGCAGAATTCCACACTACTTTTAAGCACCCCATCGAAAAAATACCTTTAATTCCCGCAAAGCAACGTTGTGATTTACGCGTTTCTTTAATTGCAGAAGAATTAAAAGAGCTGCAGGAAGCTATAGCAAATAATGATTTGGTAGAAGTAGCTGATGCTTTTTGCGATTTACAATATGTATTATCGGGTGCAATTTTGGAGTTTGGGTTAGGTGAAAAGTTTGCAGATTTATTTAACGAGGTGCATCGTTCTAATATGAGTAAAGCCTGCAGTACTTTAGAGGATGCAGAAGAAACTATCAGGCATTATAAAGAATCGACAGGTGTTGATGCTTATTATAAAGAGATAGATGGCCGATTCCTGGTATACCGGACTGTTGATGATAAGACATTAAAATCTGTTAGCTATTCTCCAGCGGATATTGCAGGGATGATGAAATAAAAATAACAGTTCCTAATGCTCAAAAAGGCCCTATAAAAAATTTAAGCTCCAATCGGGGAGAAAGGAGCTTAAACTAACCAATTATAAACCTTAAAATTAAACGATGACTCATCTAACTTCGAAAAAGGGATTACTCCCGATTTATGTTAGCAAAAGTACAGGCATTAATTTTATGTAATGTCATTTTGCTGTCATGGACTTGTAATGCTTTTGTTATAAAAAGAGTGTTGATGTACCTTTAACCAAACATTTTCATCAAATTTGAATATGACTCCCACCCACAAAATTTATATTAAAAATATGGTGTGCCCACGTTGTGTAAAGGTGGTGAGGGATGAACTGAGTAAGCTGGGTTATCATGTCTTAAATGTTAATTTAGGTTTTGCCGAAATAGAGGAGAAGCCCGATAAAGAACTCATTAGTAAGGTGCTGAAGGAGAATGGTTTTGAGTTATTAGAAGATGAAAAGAGGAAAAAGATAGCCCAAATTAAGATAGAAATTATTTCCTTAATTCACCATAATCAATCTTATCATGATGCTAATTTATCAGATTGGCTTTCCAAAAGACTTGATACAGACTATGCCTCTTTAAGCCATTTGTTTTCTACACACGAGAATCTTACCATAGAAAAATTCTATATCCTGCAAAGAATAGAAAAAGTAAAAGAATTACTGGTTTACGATGAGCTGAGCCTGAAAGAGATAGCTTTTAAATTAGGATTCAATAGTGTTGCCCATCTCTCTGCCCAGTTTAAAAAGGAAACTGGCTTAACCCCCGGTTATTTTAAAACGAATAAACTTCTCAAAAGAAAAAATATAGACTCGTTGTAATCAGAAATTATATAAATCTTTTCAGGAATTATATAATAGTACCGGCTTTAATAGCTCTATTTTTGCTGTTGTAAATCGTAGAGCAATGAAAATAGAATCAGCGAATTTTCCTGTAACCGGTATGTCCTGCGCATCTTGTGCAGTAAGTGTAGAGAGCATGGTTGCTTCGATGGATGGTGTGAAAAGTGCTTCGGTAAATTACGCCAACCAACAATTACATGTAGATTACGACAGAGATAAAACCAATCCTCAAGCATTAAATGATGCTATTACAGCTATAGGTTACGGGTTAATCATAGATGAGGATGATGCCCTTGGAAAGCAGGAAGCTCAACAGCAGGAAGAATATAAAAGGTTGACTTTTAATCTTATAGCTGCGTTTGTACTGGCTATTCCGGTTGCCATTATTGGGATGTTTTATATGCATATGCCTTTTGCTAATGAAATCATGCTGGTATTAACCGCACCGGTTCTGTTTTTTTTCGGCAGGAAGTTCTTTATCAATGCATGGAAACAAGCCCTGCACCGGAAGGTAAGTATGGATACACTGGTGGCTTTAAGTACCGGTATTGCATTTTTATTTAGCGTGTTTAATACCTTTTACCCTGGTTTTTGGCTTTCGAGAGGCTTAATGCCACATGTTTATTACGAGACAGCGGCTATTATTATTGTGTTTATTATGCTGGGTAAGCTGCTGGAAGAAAGAGCGAAATTGGGTACTTCCAAAGCTATTAAATCTCTTATCGGATTACAACCAAAAACATTGCGTGTACTTAGGGGAGAAGCTGAGTTAGAAATCCCTTTGAAAGAAGTAATGATAAATGATGTAGTTCTGGTAAAATCCGGGGAAAAAATTCCGGTGGATGGCGAAGTGATCTATGGAGGGTCTTATGTAGATGAATCTATGTTAAGCGGTGAACCTGTCGCTGTCTTCAAACAAACAGGGGATAAAGTTTATGCTGGTACGATCAACCAAAAAGGGAGCTTTAGTTTTAGAGCAGAAAAGATCGGTGAAGATACTGTGCTTTCTCAGATTGTAAAGATGGTGAGGGATGCACAGGGATCTAAAGCACCTATTCAGAAACTGGTAGACAAAGTAGCTGGAATTTTTGTTCCTGTAGTTATTGGCATCGCTGTGTTGAGTTTTTTAGGATGGATGATTTTTGGAGGTGAAGATGGTTTTACCCACGGTTTGCTGACAATGGTTACTGTGCTAGTAATTGCCTGCCCCTGTGCACTGGGTTTAGCAACTCCAACGGCGATTATGGTGGCCGTAGGGAAAGGTGCAGAGATAGGTGTTTTAATTAAAGATGTGGGTAGTTTAGAAATTGCCAAGAAAATTAATGCTGTTATCCTGGATAAAACAGGAACTATTACAGAAGGAAAGCCCCAGGTAGTGGAGACTGTATGGTTTAAATCTGAGGATAACTTTAAATCTTATTTATTAAGTGCCGAAGAAAGATCAGAACATCCACTGGCAGAAGCGATTGTGGCTCATCTAAAAGCAAAGGGTGTATCTGGCATACAGCCCACAGAATTTGAAAGCCTAACCGGGAAAGGCGTTCGGGCCGTATTTGAAGGTCAGGAGTATTTTGCCGGAAGTTCCAGATTAATGCAGGACCTTCAGCTTCCTGTGGATGCTATTGATATTAAAGACTGGAAAAGTCGCGGGACAGTGATTTACTTTGCCGGCAAAAATGAAATTATTTCTGTAATTGCGATTCAGGATAAAATTAAGGCTCATTCAAAAGAAGGAATCGAGCGTTTGCAGAAGGAAGGTATTGAAGTGTATATGCTCACAGGAGATGCCCTGGAAACAGCTAAGTCTGTTGCGGAGGAAGTTGGTATTAGCCATTACTATGCAGAGCAGATGCCTGCAGATAAAGCTAATTTCATCAAAGAATTGCAGGCTCAGGAAAAAATAGTGGCAATGGTAGGTGACGGAATAAATGATGCCCATGCTTTGGCTCAGGCAGATGTTTCCATTGCTATGGGAAAAGGCTCTGATATTGCTATAGAAACAGCAGGTATAACTTTGCTTTCCTCAGACTTGAGAAAGATTTCTCAGGCGGTTAATCTCTCCAGGAAAGCTATTGCCACCATTAACCAAAACCTGTTTTGGGCATTTATTTATAATATTATTGGCATACCTATCGCTGCCGGATTATTGTATCCGATTAATGGATTTTTACTTAACCCTATGATTGCTGGTGCTGCAATGGCATTGAGCTCTGTATCTGTAGTGTTAAATAGTTTAAGGTTAAAAATTTCTAAAATTTAAAAAGATGGAAACTCAAAAATTTAAAACAAACCTAAAATGCAGCGGATGTGTGGCTGCGGTAAAAGATAATCTAGATCACCTGGAAGATGTAAACAACTGGGAAGTTGATCTGATATCTCCGGATAAAATACTTACAGTTGAGGGTAAAGTGGATGAGCATGACATTATTGAAGCTTTTGCAAAAGCTGGCTACCAGGCAGAGGCCATAAAGTAGGCTGGCATTTTATTTATTTTAAGAGGAAAGGTTCCCTTGTTCCGGATGTGGTTAATAAATACTAAATTTGTTAAGCGCCAAGAGTATGAATAAACCTTTCCTTTTTATTTTCACTGTATTTTATATACTTACCAACCTAAGTTATGCAGGTGACGGGAAAGGGAAAAATAAGCCTTATAGTGAGCTGAGCCACGGGGATTATCTTTCCAATACCCTGGTGATAAAATATAAAGAGACGCCTCTTTTTGGAACACAAACTTTAGGAAAAAACAAAATTCTTAAAGCCGCGGCTATAGAAATCACCAGTCATAAACAATTTTTATCAGAAGAAGTTAGTCTAATTAGTTTATCCGACCAGAGAAAAATCGACCAATACGGTTTAAACCGTATTTATGAAATCACCTATAAGGCTAAGAAAAACATCCGGGAAGTTATTCAGTTGTTGATGGCGGCCGGGAATTTAGAATATGCCGAACCAATGTATATTAACAGAATTTCGGTGATTCCTAATGATCCGGAGTTTGTTGCCGGCAACCAAAACTCTTTGTACCAGGTAAAAGCTCCGGAAGCCTGGGCAGTACAGCCTGATGCATCTAATATCATTATTGCAATTATCGATTCCGGCTCAGACCTTGATCATCCTGACCTGGAAGGCAATATTTACATTAATGCAGCCGACCCAATTAATGGTATTGATGATGACGGTGATGGTTATTTTGATAATTACAAAGGATGGGATTTTGTGGGGGCAACATCTACCTTTGCGGAAGATAATGATCCGAACGTAAAAGCCGATTCGCTGGACCACGGTGTGCATGTTAGCGGGATAGCATCTGCGGTAAGCAATAATGGATATGGTGTGGCAAGCCTTGCCCAGCATGCTAAATTAATGATCCTGAAAGCCGGTGCCGACAACAACAGTACTTCCATTTATCCTTCTGCAGCTTATAAGGCTATGAAGTATGCTGCAGACAGGGGTGCGAAAATCATCAATTGTTCGTGGGGCCGCGACACCGGGCCGGCCAGTGCATTTGAACAGGATGTAGTGAATTATGTTGTTGATAAAGGCTGTTTAATAGTGGCCGCGACCGGGAATAGTAATTCTGAATTTGTACAATATCCTGCAGGTTATAATGGTGTTTTCGCAGTAAGTAATGTAGAATCTAACGATGTGCGTTCTGGTTCTTCGAGTTATGGCCTGCATGTAGCGATTTCTGCACCAGGTACCGCAATTTATAACACCACTTTTGGCGGTAGCTTTGGGTTTAAAAGCGGAACTTCTATGGCTGCTCCTTTGGTTTCCAGTGCAGCAGCTTTGGTAGCGGCTAAATACCCTGCTTTAACGGGCTTGCAGATTGGTGAGCTGTTAAGGATTGGAGCAGATGATATTTATTCCATTCCGCAAAATGCTCAATATCTTAATAAATTAGGCTCGGGCAGGTTAAACGTTTACAAAGCTTTAACGGTAGGGGAGACACCTGCCATCAGAAAGCAAGAGGTTGTTGTTGTTAACCATGTTGGATCCCGATCTCCGGGAGATACATTAAATCTTAATGTGGATATAAGAAACCTGATGCGCCCTGCTTCTAATGTCATAGTTAACTTGAGCAGTGCTTCTTCTAAGGTTGAGATCCTCGATCCATCTATTGCAATAGGTGAAATGCAAACTTTAGAGAATAAAACAGTGGGGTTGTTTCGTGTATTGTTAAAGCCTATGTTACTCGAAAATGAGGTTATTACCTTTAAGTTAACCTATACATCTGCAGCAGAATCTTATGAAGATTCAGAATATTTTACGCTTTTGCTGAATTTAGATTACATTAATTATCAGGTTAATAAAATAGAAACCACTGCAACCAGTAACGGTAGAATTGGTTACAGTGCTGCTGATGGATTGAGCGGCGTAGGATTTAAATATAATGGCGCAGCTTTATTATATGAGGGAGCATTAATGATAGCTACCAGGAATAATCAAGTTTCTGATAATGCAAGAACTACCGACGGGAATGCGAACAATCATTTTATCAAGCTGACCAAAATTAGGCGGCAGCCAGACAGCATAGCGGCTTTTAAAGCGGTTTCGGTTTTTACAGATGAAGGAAGCAGCAACCCTGCTGGATTAGAAATCACCCACCGTCATGTTGCATTATCTGCTGTGCCGAATGATCATTATGTTATTGCCGAATATGAATTAAAAAACACAGGCCTTAGTACGTTGAATAATGTTTATGCAGGGCTTTTTACAGATTGGGATATTGACGAGAGTGATAAAAATATCACCAAATACCTCAATGATCAGCGGGTAAGCTATGTTTACTCTACAAACAGTTTAGCACCCTATGCCGGGGTTAAGCTTTTAAATAACGACAGCCGTTCGCATTATTATCCTCTTTCTTATATGTTGGGTAATGATATTACTGCCGATGATGAATTTAGCGAAACAGATAAATTTAAAACGCTTTCGAGCGGAATTTATAAAAATTCTTTAGGAGAAAATGAAGGCGGCGTTGATGTAATGACGGTAAGTTCTTCAGGGCCATATGTTATTCCCGCCGGAGAAACAATAAAAATTGCTTTTGCTCTTATCGCTGCTGATAATTTGCAAGCATTGCAAAGCGCTGCTGAAAGTGCCCAGGCCACTTATCAGGTTCTCAATCAACTAAAAGAAGAACATATAGCCCAATTTGAGCTGAGTCCGAATTATCCTAATCCTGTAGATGGAGCTAATTATTTAACCACCATAGAGGTAAAGCTTCCCAAACAGGGGAAATTAAAGGTTAAAATTTACGATTTGGCAGGGAAAGAAATGATGCAGGTAACCGATAGCAGTTATGTAAAAGGTTTTCATAAAATAAGTATCAATACCAGCCAGCTTAAAAATGGAATTTATTTTTGTCGGGCTATATTTAATAACCAATCCAAAGCAGTTAAAATTGTAGTGAGCCGGTAACTATAGATTGTAGCAGGTTCTGCATCTTGGTTCGTAACTTTCTTTCTCTCCCAATAAAAATCTGCTGTTATTTTCTACCAAGCGATAACTGTATAACGCCGGCCCACCGCATTTTACACAAACGGCCTGCACTTTTGTTACCTCCTCTGCGATAGCCATTAGCTGGGGTATAGGCCCGAAAGGTTTACCAGAGAAATCCATATCTAAACCAGCTACAATCACCCTGATCCCTTTGTTGGCAAGTTTGGTACAAACTTCGGGTAATTCGTCATCGAAAAATTGAGCTTCGTCTATCCCTACTACCTGGCTATTCCCGCCGTATAGTAAAATTGCCGAGGAGTGATCTACCGGTGTTGAAGCTATTGTATTGGCGTTATGAGAAACAATGGCGTTTTCGGAATACCTGCTGTCTGACTGGGGCTTGAAAATCTCGACCTTTAGTTTCGCAATTTCTGCTCTTCTTAATCTCCGGATCAACTCTTCTGTTTTACCAGAAAACATAGACCCACAGATCACTTCTATACTGCCTTTTAATTCGCTGTTTCTTCTCAATTCCTCTTATTTAATATATTTATTGCTTCCGGAATAAAATCCTGAAAACTAATATCAGAATTTTAATGTTATTTTTGAGATTGTATTTACCAACATCCAGTACGAAGAAATATATAAGATGATGAATAAGCAGGATATTCTAAAAAAGATTGGCAATATTATTAATGAGCTGAACGAACAGCATCAATACTTAAGCAATACTTCTAAAATAAATATTCTTGAGTTAGAGCTGTTTACCGCAAATGCAGACTTTTTGATAGACCATATAGAAATCCTTAAAAAAATAAATAATCAGGTTCCTGAAATTGCTCCACCTCCTGTTTCGCAATTTACAGAAACTCCTAAAGAAGTTTCTGTCCCGGTTCAAAATGAAGAAGCGCCGGTAATTGCTGTCAATCCGGAACAAGAAAATGTACAGGATAGCGAGGCAGTGCCAGAAAAAGTTGAGGAAGAAAAAGAAGAAGTAAAATCACCTTTATTTAAATTTGATTTTGAAGAACCAACCGAAATGGTCTTTGATTTTGAAAAAAAGATAGAGGTTGAGAATGTTTTTGACCGCGAACTTACACTGGAAGAACAACAACTTATAGAAGATAAGAAGAAAGTTCTGACAGTTGCAGAAGAGGAGGAGCGGGTAGATTTAACTGTTGATGAAGAAGAGGATTTTGAGGCCGAGGAATTAGGAGACGAGCCTTTTATCATTATGAAAGAAGAGATTAGTGAGCAGGTGCAGGAGAGAAAGGATGAGCCGGTTATCCAGATCTTCCAGCAAAGCGACGCCATTGAGCAAGCTCCGGAACCCAAAAAGCCTGAGAAGGTATTATCATTAAATGAAATACTATCCGGGAAAATAGAACAAAGAAATGCGCCCTCGGGTTTCAAACCTATTTCAGATTTAAAATCATCCATCAGTTTAAATGATAAAATGATTTTTATAAAGGAACTGTTTAACGGGTATAACTTAGCCTACAGCGAAGCTATCGAGATTTTAAACCGTTTTGATTCTTTTGAAGCTGCAGACAATTTTTTGATGAAGAACTATGCTGAGAAGAATAACTGGGCTCAAAAACAAGATACAGTGGATCGATTGTACGAAATCCTAAACAGGAAGTTTAAGAGTTAACGCCCATCCTGCTGGAATCTAATTTTAGCAGGATAAACAACAAGATAGTAAAACTAATTAACGAAGAGCCACCATAACTTAAAAACGGCAATGGAATGCCAATCACAGGCATCAGGCCGATGGTCATTGCTATGTTAATAAAGAAATGGCAAAAGATAATACATGCCACACAATAGCCGTATATCCTGCTGAAAGCAGATCGTTGCCTTTCTGCAAGATGAACAATTCTAAGCAGTAAGGTAAGATAAAGTATCACGGTTACAGCGCTACCAACAAAGCCCCATTCTTCACCAACAGTACAAAATATGAAATCTGTACTTTGTTCCGGAACAAAATTAAACTTAGTTTGGGTTCCTTGTAAATAGCCTTTGCCATGTAGTCCTCCAGACCCGATAGCTATTTTAGATTGATTTACGTTATAACCAGCTCCTCTTAAGTCTTTTGTGATTCCTAATAAAATATCTATTCTCCCTTTTTGATGAGGTTTAAGCACATTTTGATAAACAAAATCAACACTGAATATAAAAACAACGGAGAGGAGAAATCCGGCTACAATTGTGGAGATAAACCTCCTGTTTTTTTGGAAGTTGTAGATCAATAATCCGCAAATCAGAAAAAGACAAACAATAGTAATTAGCTTCCCAGAAAGTAGTGTTGCAATAAACAATACAATCATCAATACCCCCGAAATGAGGTAATAAGGCGAGAGGCCTTCTCTGTACAACACCAATATCAAAGAACCGAATACCAATGCCGATCCGGTATCGGGTTGGAGCATAATCAATAACATGGGCAGGCCTAAAATAGCGGCGCAAACCATTTGGGGCTGAAAATCGGTGAGTTTAAAATTTCCTGAGCTTATATACCTTGCCAAGAGCAGGCTGGATGACCATTTCGCAAATTCGGAAGGTTGCAGCCTGAAGCTTCCGATGGAAATCCAGGCCTGGTTACCACCCACATTTCGTCCTATTACCAGTACCAGTAGCAGTAAAACAATGGTGATGCCATACAGAAAGGGCGAAAAGGTGCTGAAGAATTTACTGTCTACCAAAAGAATTACAGTACCTACTATTACAGCTGCAATAATAAAAATGAGTTGTTTGCCAAAATTGGTGTTAATGTCGAAAATAGATACAGTTTCATCAGTATATACAGCAGAATAAATATTAAACCAACCGATTGCCATTAACAATAAGAATAGAAAAACTGTAAATCCGTCTACGTTAAAGAAAAAGCTACGTGTATAATTATTATTCATCTTTCTTTACTCCTGTTTGGTTAGCAGCTGGCAAAGTGGCTGTTGTGGGTTGGTTAGTGGCAGTATCTTTTTTTACTGCTGGTCTCAACACCTTCTTTTGCCCCGGTAATAAATTAGCCTGTAAAAGCCTGTCGGTATAATATTTTGGACGGGTAATAGAATCCCTTAAGTATTGCTCAATCATTAAACTCGCTATTGGTGCCGACCATGTAGAGCCAAACCCTGCATTTTCTACAACCACAGCAATAGCAATTTTTGGGTTATGACGGGGTGCAAATGCTACAAATACTGAGTGATCTGCGCCATGAGGGTTTTGTACAGTTCCGGTTTTGCCGCAAATTTCTATATCGTTGATTTTAGAAAAGTAACCGGTACCTCCTGGTGAATTTACTACACGACTCATTCCTTCTATAACAGGATCAAAATATTTGTCGTCTATACCTACCTCATTCTTTACGGTGAACTCTTTTTTTATGATTTTTTTATCTCCAATTGCTTTTATTAAGTGAGGTTTATAATAAAAGCCCCTGTTTGCAATAATAGCCATTACATTAGCCATTTGTAATGGTGTAATGCCCAATTCTCCCTGTCCAATAGACAGAGAAATTGTAAAACTAGAGCCCCATTTATCGCTTCCCCATTTTTTTGTAAAATAATCAGCTTTAGGGAGCAATCCATTTCTTTCTCCCGGTAAATCTATTCCTAACTCGTTACCTATCCCAAATTTTAATACTGCATTTCGCCACCTCGTATAAGCATTGGAAGGTTTTAAGCTGGTTTTATCGATCATCCGATTGTAAACGTAGCCGTAATAGGTATTACAAGAACCTTCGATAGATTTTTCCAGATTAATGGTCCCATGAACGTGTGTACATCTCATTAAACCTCTTGATCCATACCTGTATCCCCCAGCACAATGGAAAAGTGAGTTTGCCGTTATCGCACCCATTTGCTGCCCTATTAACGCATTTACAACTTTAAAAATGGAACCCGGAGGATACTCGGCCTGAGTAGGCCTGATAAACATGGGTTTGGTAGGATCGTTCAATAATTTCATGTAATTATTGCCTCTTTGCCTGCCTACCATCATATTAGGGTCGTATTTTGGGCTGCTCACAAAGGCCAGAATTTCTCCTGTAGAGGGTTCTATAGCAACTACGCTTCCAATTTTATTGTTCATTAGGCTTTCGCCATATTTCTGAAGTTTCTTGTCTAAAGAAGAAATCAATTTATCACCTGCAACGGCTATGGTATCGTATTTCCCTTCAAAAAATGCCCCCTGCTCCCGGTTGTGTACGTCAACCATAATGTTTCGAACTCCACGCTGGCCCCTTAGTAAATCTTCATAAGATTTTTCGATTCCCGATTTTCCTATATAGTCTCCCTGGCGGTAGAAATAATCAGATTTTTCGATTTCTTTATCGTTTACCTCGCCAATATAACCAAGGAATTGCGCTGCGGTAGAGTCAGGATAATATCTTACAGAACGGTTTAAAACATAAAATCCCGGGAATTCAAATAATTTTTCCTGAAAGCCGGCATAGGTTTTTGCGGAAAGTTGTTTCTCGAAAAGAGAAGGCCTGTATTTAGAATAGTTACTGGCTTTTTTAAATTTTTTATCGAACTCTATCTTAGTAATGTCAATTAATCGGCAAAACTCGAGGGTATCAAAAGGTTTAACCTGCATGGGGATAACCATAAGATCGTATATTGGTTCGTTTTGAACCAATACTTTTTCATGCCTGTCTAATATAATTCCTCTGGCGGGATAGATGATAAGTTTTCGTAAAACATTATTATCCGCAGAAAGCTTATAGCGATCATCAATTACCTGTATGTAAAATAATCTGGCTAATAAAACTAATGCGACAATAATAAATAATCCCTGGATAATATACCTCCGGGTGAAAAAACTATTCATTTACGTTGTTTCTTTCTGTAGAATAATAATTCTGTAGTGAAGATTAAAAGTATGGTAAATAAAGAACTTATTAAAACTCTACTTATTGTATTTGAAATCTCTGCTAATTTAAAAACTTCGAGATTAAACAGGAAGAAATGATGGACCAGAGTGAGGATGAGCGTGTAAAAAAAGAACCACCTGAATCCCATGATACCCAATGTAGGCTCAGGATCGCTATCGTAATTGTCTTTTTGAACCGTAATATTGATAAAAAATATTCTTACTAATGCGAGAATTGTACAGGCAGCAGCATGTAGGCCCAGGGTATCGCTAAAGAGATCAATGGTGATACCCATCAGGAAAGATAATAAAAACAGCAGCCAGTTTGGTGTTTCAAATGGAAGCAGGAGTATAAAAAGGATGTACAAGAAAGGTACATTAAGATTGTAAAACACCATGTTTTTTAACAGAAAAACCTGTAAAAAAATAAGGATAATGAATCTCAGTACATTAAATAAAATGATTCTATTCATGCAAACTTTCTTTATTTTCTGATTCCAGCGTTAGCTGCTCATTAGCGAAATTGTTTTTGACAATGTATACATGCTGTAGGGCATAAAAATTTGTTGCCAGTTTTACACTGATGTCTAAAAAGCTTCCGCCCCCTTTAATTCCTGATTTAAGAACTTTTCCCACCATAATCCCTTTAGGGAAAATAACTCCAAGACCCGAAGTCACTACATTGGCGCCCGGCTTTAGATTTAGCTGATTAGGGATGTCTGTTAATGTAACTATCTCCGGGTTTTCGCCTTCCCAGATTAAAGGCCCGAAATAAGGCGTTCCTTCTATAGAAGAAGTAATCCTTGTATCTTCATGCAGGATAGATTGTATAGAAGCAAAATCTTTTGAAACATTCCATACAATGCCCACTACTCCTGATGGCCCAATCACCCCCATTCCTTTTTTTACACCGTGTAAGGTCCCCCTGTTAATAGTGAGGTAATTATTACGGGAGGTAATGGTTTTATTGATGACTTCTGCCTCTATATATTCATACTGGGTACGATGAACGGTATCAATAACCTTTCGGGTAACTAAGCTATCATTAAAATAGGCTGAGGGAAGTAAGCTTCTTAACCTGGCATTTTCTTTAGCCAGGCTATCATTAACTACTTCTAAATTTAGATATTTAGATACTTCGTTTACCTGTTTGTAGAAATTTCCAATGATTTCGTTAGAAGAATTTAGGGTACTCGCTCTTTGAAAATCATTATTTTTAATGAGAAGAATAATTGAAGTGGTAAAAAAGATAACAAATAAAAAGAAGGCGTTATAATTACTAATAAACCTCCATAAATTGCGCATACTACCTTCAAAGATTAAAGATTCAGATCTCAGAATAGGACTTTAGCCTGTATTCTGATGTCTTAAATCCTGGTTCTTACTTTTAATTTAATTTATTGCATTAAGAACTTAAAGTTCTGAATGTTTTTTAATGATATTCCTGTACCACGCACAACCGCTCTAAGAGGATCATCTGCAATGTGAACAGGTAATTTGGTTTTTGAGCTTACTCGCTTATCTAAGCCTCTTAGCAAAGCCCCACCGCCAGTTAAATATATACCGGTTTGATAAATGTCTGCAGAAAGTTCAGGCGGGGTAATCTCTAAAGCTTTTAATATCGCCTCCTCAATTTTAGAGATTGATTTGTCTAAGCAATGTGCAATTTCTGTATAAGAAACTGTGATTTGTTTAGGTACACCTGTCATTAAATCTCTTCCCTGTACGGCAAAATCAGCAGGTGGATCCTGTAATTCCGGTAGCGCAGAACCTACTTCAATTTTAATTCTTTCAGCAGTACGTTCACCAATCATGATGTTATGCTGGCGACGGATATAATTTACAATATCAGAATCGAAATTGTCTCCGGCAGTGCGGATTGATTGGTCGCAAACAATACCAGATAATGCGATTACTGCAATTTCGGTAGTACCACCACCAATATCGATAATCATGTTTCCCATTGGCTCTTCTACATCAATACCAATCCCTACAGCAGCAGGCATTGGTTCGTGTATCAGGTAAACTTCTTTTGCACCTGCGATTTCGGCAGAGTCGCGGACTGCTCTTTTTTCTACTTCCGTAATGCCAGAAGGGATACAGATCACCATTCTTAACGAAGGGAAAAACCAACCTTTTCCGTTGTTGATCATTTTGATCATTCCACGAATCATGTGTTCTGCAGCATTAAAGTCTGCAATTACTCCGTCTTTTAAGGGGCGCACAGTTTTAATATTTTCGTGGGTTTTACCCTCCATTTGCATCGCCTGACGGCCAATCGCAATTACTTTATTAGTAGTACGGTCAAAAGCAACAATAGATGGTTCATCTACAACTACTTTGTCATTATGTATAATTAGAGTATTAGCAGTGCCTAAGTCGATTGCTATTTCTTGTGTAAACCAGTTAAATAAACCCATTTAGATTGTTTGATAATAAGAATGCAAAGGTGCAAAAATAATGTTTTAAAATAGTATTACATTATATAAAATAATAAAAAGGTTTCAGATTGATTTAGATAAGACATTCGATAAATAGGATAAAAAAAGCGATCTTCCTAGATTAAGGAGATCGCTTTTTTATTATTGAAGTCTTTCGCACCAGTAATTATTCTAGCTAAGCCTTTTTCTTTTGATTGATGTATAGAGGCTTGGTCTTTTATAGAAGACTGGTAATACTGCAGTGATTTCTGCTTCAGTAGCTATAATTAAATGTGGCAGTATTGTTCTAATACTAACAGTACTTCAGCTATTGTGCTGTGAAAGTAATAGATATTGTTTCGCTAGTAAAAGGGTTTTTTCCACTAAGTTTTAATGTTGTTGCATTAAGTTCTGTAATGGTGAAATTAAGTGCTAACAAAATATCTCCAGTCATAATGAGGTTATTTCCATTTATCTTCCATGTACCTTCCTCTACCTGGGGATCATCTTCAAAACATTTGGTAGCACCTTCATCCTCTTTAAATACCCCATTAGATAAGAAAGTAGTTATATTATCTAACTCGCAGTCGTCATACATTTCTTGTAAAACGTCTTGACCATTTTCAGTATAACCTATCATTATCCAACTTTTGGCAGTTAATAGGTCTTCTTTATTGTCTGTTTCTTCATCCTTCTTACATCCGGCAAAAAGCAAAATAGAAACGGTTAATAGGGTTAATACTAGTTTTTTCATTCGTTTAAAATAATAGTTTAAACTCCAAAGATAAAAAAATAACGATAAGAGAAAAATGTTTTAACGATCTATGCTGATTAACCGGTCTCGGCTTAATAGGACTTTAATATTATTAGGTTTTTAATATGTTTACCTTCGTAATTATAGCTCATTTTCTTGCTTTTATAAAGCATTTCGGCCAAACTTTTTAAGAGTTTGGCCGAAATTTATTAAGTAAAGCTTAGTGGTGTTTTTAATGCTTAAAATGCCTCACACCAGTAGTCACCATGGCTATGCCTTTTTCATTCGATTTATCTATAGAGTCCTGATCTTTAATAGATCCACCCGGTTGTAATACCGCAGTAATACCAGCTTCAGCAGCTAATTCAACACAATCTGGAAAAGGGAAGAAAGCATCAGATGCCATCACAGCACCTTTTAAATCGAAACCAAAGCTTTCTGCTTTAGTCACCGCTTGCCTTAGGGAATCTACTCTTGAAGTTTGTCCAACCCCACTTGAGATTAAGGTATTGTTTTTAGCGAAAACAATAGTGTTGGATTTTGTATGCTTTACAACCTTATTGGCAAAGTAAAGGTCTTTTAATTCTTGTTCTGTAGGCGCTTTTGTAGTTACAGTCGTCATCAATTCCGGACCTTCAACCGTATTGTCCTTGTCTTGCTCAATAACTCCGTTTAATAAAGTTTTGAATAATTTTGTAGGAAGAACAACGTCTTTTCTTCTTAAAATGATTCTGTTCTTTTTAGAAGTAATTACTTTTTCTGCAGCTTCAGAATAAGAAGGCGCAATTAATACTTCAAAAAATAATTTATTAATTTCTGTCGCTGTTGCCTCATCTACTTCTCCGTTGCAAATTAATACACCGCCGAAAGCAGAAACCGGGTCACAAGCTAAAGCATCTTTCCAGGCGTCTAATAAATTAGCTCTGCTTGCTACACCACAAGCATTTGTATGTTTTAGAATAGCAAAAGTTGGTTCTGTAAATTCGTCTATCAAAGCAACAGCAGCATCAACATCTACAAGATTGTTGTAAGAAAGCTCTTTTCCATTCAGCTTGTCGAACATGGCGTTTAAATCACCATAGAAATAACCTTTTTGATGAGGGTTCTCTCCGTAACGTAGAACTGTTGCTTTTTGCTCGCTTTCTTTGAAAACTGTTAAAGCATCATCTCCCTGGTTAAACCAGTTAAAAATCGCTGTGTCGTAATGAGAAGAAACATTAAATGCGTTTCTGGCGAAAGCTCTGCGTTGTTCTAAGGTGGTTTCTCCGTTTTGAGCTTCCAGAATTTCGTTTAGCGGGGTATAATCATCTTTAGATGCAATAATCACTACATCTTTATGGTTTTTAGCAGCAGCTCTTATTAAAGAAATACCACCAATATCAATCTTTTCGATAATATCCTGTTCTGCAGCACCAGATTTAACGGTTTCTTCAAAAGGATAAAGATCTACAATTACCAAGTCTATTTCAGGAATTTCGTATTGTTTAATCTGCTCCTGGTCACCGGTATGGCCGCGACGGGTTAAAATTCCACCAAATACTTTCGGGTGTAAAGTCTTTACTCTACCACCTAAAATAGAAGGGTAGGAAGTAAGGTCTTCTACCGGAATAACATCAACCCCTAAATTCTTAATAAAAGTTTCTGTGCCGCCAGTAGAGTAAATGTTTACTCCGAGTTTTTGTAATTGTAAAATTACTGGCTCAAGATTATCTTTGTAATAAACTGAAATTAAGGCATTTTTGATCTTTACAGGATGGCTCATTAAATTTGTTTTTTGAAGGCGCAAAGATAGAAAATCAACAATAAATCTCAGGCTATTTCAGTAAAAAAATAGCTCTCTATGGATGAAGTGCTTTCTTGTTGCACAGCAATGAGTTCATGTGCCGCGAATCATAGGGTAAATGATGGAGGTGTGAGGATTACCTGCTTACTACTTTATAAGTAGGATCTTCCAAAATATTCACCTCTATAATAGCTTCCGCATTTTTTAAAAGTACTCTGCTATCTTCACTTAAATGTTTAAGAGATAATTTCTTATTAACTTGGTGATATCGTTTAGTCAGCTTGTTAATAGCATCAATGGCAGACATGTCGGCAATGCGGCTTTCTTTAAAATCTATAACCACGTTTTCAGGATCATTGAGCACATCAAATTTCTCTGTAAAAGCAGCGGTAGAGCCAAAAAACAGCGGGCCATAAATCTCGTAATATTTAGTTCCTTTTTCGTCTGTGTACTTTTTAGCTCTGATTCTTTTTGCGCTTTCCCATGCAAATACCAGAGCAGAAATAATTACTCCTATTAATACTGCCAGTGCCAAATTGTGCAGCCAAATTGTAATCAGTGCCACTGTGATCCCTACAAAAATATCCTGTTTAGGCATTTTGTTGATGATGCGGAAGCTGATCCATTCGAACGTTCCGATAGCTACCATAAACATCACACCCACTAATGCTGCCATAGGGATAAGTTCTATCACAGGAGAAGCGAAAAGGATGATGCCTAATATCGCCAGGGCCGAAACAATACCTGATAGCCTTGCTCTGGATCCTGCTGAAAGATTAATTAAAGTTTGAGCAATCATTGCACAGCCACCCATTCCATTAAAAAAGCCATTCAACACATTTGCGCTGCCCTGTGCTATGCTTTCGCGGTTGCTGCTTCCGCGGGTATTTGTGATCTCATCTACCAGATTTAAGGTGAGTAAACTTTCTGTTAACCCAACACCTGCCATTATTAAGGCGTAAGGAAAAATAACTTGTAGTGTCTCAAAAGAGAAAGGGACTTCTGGGATGTGAAATGGAGGGAAAGAACCACTAATTGAAGCGATGTCTCCGACAGTTTTGGTATGGATGCCAAATCCTAACACTATTAAAAAAATAATAATGATTGCTGCTAATGATGGTGGAATAGCTCTGGTGATTTTAGGAAAAAAATAGATAATAGCAATGGTAAGTACCACCAAGGCAATCATAATTATTAAAGGGGGGCCGCTAAGCCAGCTGCTTTGGCCATTGCTTAAGGTTTTAAACTGCTCGAACTGGGATAAGAAAATAATTACAGCTAACCCATTAACGAAACCATACATTACTGGTTGGGGCACCAGTCTGATGAACTTTCCAAGTTTGAAAATCCCTGTAGTAATCTGGAATAGACCAGCAAGGGCAACTGCAGCAAAAACATACTCCAGGCCATGGGTTTGCATGAGGGCGATTAATACAATTGCGGTAGCACCTGCTCCACCAGAAACCATCCCGGGCCTTCCACCTAAAACTGCAGTAACGAGTCCCATGATAAAAGCAGCATACAACCCTACAAGAGGAGGAAAGCCTGCTAATATGGCAAAAGACAGTGACTCCGGAATCATGGTCATAGCTACCGTTAGCCCCGCTAATATTTCTGTTTTATAGTTTATTTTTTGGTTGAAATCGAAAAGATTGGTGGGGAAAATCATTAAGGGGAATTGGAATTATGTAGCTGCAAGTTTTTGTAAAGGTATTATCTTTTGAAAAGAAATTAAAAATAAATAATATTGCGGTTTGTTTTTAGTCGTTTTTTTTCTAAAAGAGTTTATAAATCAAAGCAATAATTAAATGGAAATGAAAAAAAGTGGGATATTTCTAATTGTGGCTGCATTAGCAATTAGTTGTTCTGGTCAGAAAAAATTAGATAGTAAAACGGCAAATCAGCCAGAATTATTAGAAAAAGCTGGTTGGACAATTGATACATTACGTAAAGACGTGATTTGGTATAAATTTTCTTCCTCAACTGATAAAGAGTTTGCTGGCCAAAATGTAAATGTAATTAGCTTTAATCCTAAAGCTAAATTAGGTGGAGCGGTATTAGAATATAAGAAAGAAAAAGATTCTTTATCGGTTTTTGCAGATAGAATACCTGGTGCTATTGCAGGGATAAATGCAACTTATTTTATCGAGAAAAAAGATTCTGCAGATTATATGCACCTGCGTTTAAAAGGTAAGGATATTCAACAAGTAAAAGTTCCAAAAACAAGTATCTATTGGTGGAAACATCAGGGAATGATGACTTTTAATGATGAAGGAACTGAATTTGCTATTCAATTTTCTCCTGAAAACTTTAATAAAGTAAAGTCATCAAACATTATAACTGGTGCGCCAATGCTGATTGATAATTTTAAGCCAGTGGGTTTAACATTTGCAGATACAACCGGAATGAAACTTAACCTTAAAAAGCTGCATTACGAACATTATTTAAAACATCAGGGGGTTAGACATCCACGCACAGCTATTGCAGTAACCAAAGAAGGAAATTTATTATTAATAGCAATAGACGGTAGAAATGCAGCAGCAAACGGAATGTCGGCAAAAGAAATGACTGCATTTTTGAAACGCTTTTTTAATCCAAAATCAGCAATGAATATAGATGGGGGCGGATCTACAATGATGTGGGTTAAAGGACAGCCATTTAATGGAATTGTAAATTATCCGACAGAT
>JAZQRF010000259.1:0-2914 GCA_045629485.1 Pelobium sp.
ATATTTTTCATGGGCCATGATGAATTGAAGGGAGTCTCCTCCCTCGCCACAGCCAAAACATTTATAGATCCCCTTTACAGGAGAAACATGAAAAGAAGGGGTTTTTTCGCCATGAAAAGGACAAAGTCCGATCATGCTGGAGCCACGCTTTTTTAAATGCACAAAATCGCCAACCACTTCTTCTACACGGGCAGTTTCTAAAATACGATCTACTGTTTCTTTCTTTATCATGCGATGATGTACAAAATTGCAGAAAATAAATTAGATTGTTATTTTCTTCAGACATTTCCGAAATGGATCATTCGATTCACCTGCTTATACATTTTTTTTATCTTTGTCTCCAATCCAATTGAAGGCACCCGTTGAAGTAATTCTCTTCGTCCTTTTACATCAGTAAAATTCCGGTAATGCTTTTAGTTTTCATTTATTCAGCACCCAGAACATGGCAGAAGAACGCAGCAAGGCTATCATCCAAATTATTCATCATTACCTCGAAAATTTCATTTCAGATTTAGGCCTTTCTTCCTACTTTCTTACAGAAATAAAATTCGCAATCCTGTTAACAGCTTTAGTAATTTTCATTCTCATTGCCTATCCTTTAACAAAAAATATATTATTAAAAACTTTAAAAAAGATCTCGTCAACTACGATTACTTCGTTTGATGATTTACTCATAAAGAGTAAAATAACGAACTATATAGCCAGGCTCGCTCCCCTGGCCATTGCTTCTTATATGGCGCCATTAATATTCGCTGATTTTATTGCTCTTTTACCAATAGCAGAACTTCTTCTTAATATTTACGCTATTGTAACCATAATATTGATACTCAGATCTTTTCTAAGTGCAACAAGAGATCATCTTAAAACCACAACTGCTTTTAAAGACAAGCCGATAGACAGCTATACCCAGGTAATGCTGATTTTTATTTATTTCATTGCCGGAATATTCATTTTCACAACACTAACAGGAAAATCTGTCGTTACTTTTTTTACCACATTAGGCGCAGCTTCTGCGATTCTACTATTGATTTTTAAAGACACCATTCTTGGTTTTGTTGCCAGTATACAAGTCACCGTAAATGATATGGTAAGAATTGGAGACTGGATAACAATGGATAAATATGGAGCAGATGGTGATGTAGTGGAGATTACATTAACTACGGTAAAAGTTCAGAACTTCGATAAAACCATTACCACCATCCCTACTTATAACCTAATTTCTGATTCTTTTAAAAATTGGAGAGGGATGCAGGCCTATGGTGGAAGACGAATTAAAAGAGCTGTTAGAATTAAAATAGCAAGTATAAAATACCTTTCCGACGCTCAGATTGAGGAGCTAAGCAAAATTCAATTGATTACTTCTTATATGCTGAAGATGAAGAAAGAGATTAATGAAGAAAATAAGCAAAACCTAGTAGACAGGAATCTCCTGATTAATGGAAGGAGTCTCAGCAATATCGGGGTGTTTAGAATATACATAGATAATTATTTAAAGAACAATCCTTTTTTACATCCGGAAATGACCATGATGGTAAGGCAACTTGAACCTAAAAACGACGGTATGCCTTTAGAGTTATATACTTTTACAAATGACACCAATTGGGTGAATTATGAAAATATTATGGCCAATATTTTCGATCATGTTCTTGCAGCTGCACCTTATTTTGATCTGGAAGTGTTTGAAACGCCTTCTTCCGGCGATCTGAAGAATATCGTAAATACTTTAGGACAATAGGTTAGATATAATCCACACTCATGTACCAAAAGATATAGTCTGAATTATATGATTTATCTATGATATTAATTATATAAACCATAGTTGATTATTCTAATTTCATTGCAATAACATGACATTAATTTGGCATGCTTTCCAATACTTTTGCGCTGAATTAATCAAACAATTATTATGAAAAAATTATTTATTACTTTAACTGTTATTGCAGGGTTAGCTTTCTCATCTAAAGCACAAGAATTTGGTTTTAAACAAGGTGATGTTCTTGTAGAAGGAAATATTGGTTATAATTCAACCGACGAAAAAGACACCGAAGAAAAAGAAAGTTCTTTTAACTTTAATCCAAAAGCGGGTTATTTCTTATCCGACAAGTTTGCCATAGGTGTGGGATTATCTTTAAACTCATCTAAGTTCGAAGATTATTCTGGAGCATCTTCAGAGATTGAAAAATCTAATGTTTTAGGTGTTGGTGTTTTTGGTCGTTACTACTTCTTAGAAATCGGAAAACGTTTTAAAACGTATGCTGAGTTAGGCGCAGGTTATGTATCTCGAAAAGACGAGTTGGAAGTGGCTGGAGTAACAACTGAAGGTAAATCTAATGGCTTCGGTATAGATGCTTCAGTTGGAGCAAATTACTTCCTTACTGAAAAGATTGCTATCAACTTTACACTTGCAAATGTGATTGGTTACAACAGTGTAAAAGCTGACGTTGACGGAGCTGAAGGTACTAACAACTTCTACCTTAATGTAAATCAGTTTAATAACTTTTTTAATACTGCTACCATTGGTTTAACTTTCAAATTCTAATTTAGATTAGAATTGTATTAAAAGAGGTGTAGTCAGTAGACTGCACCTCTTTTTTTATTCAGGCAATCTTAATTCCTTAGTCTTTTTCCGCTTTTGCCTTCTATTATCAAGGACGATATAAACAATAAACACTACAACGCTAATGACACTGCCTATAATCAGGCCGGGTTTTAGTCGCTCCATAGACTGTCCGAAAATTGCAACCAATACCATCAGGGGAATGCTTCCCGCAATAGTTGCGAACATAAACCTGCGATAACTCATTTCCACTATACCTCCTATTAAACTTACGGCATCATGCGACAAAAAGGGAGATGCTCTAACAACAATAATTGTCCACATGCCGTACCTATCCACAAAGGCTGCTATTTTATC
>JAZQRF010000260.1:0-2735 GCA_045629485.1 Pelobium sp.
GAAGTAAGCTGTGAGAACTTAATATGTACCCAGGAATTTAGAAGCATACCTGTGAAGTTTGTTGATACTGATGGGAAACCTGTTGCTGTAACAGAGTTTAAAGCAGTAAATACCCGAACAAAAAAGGTTTTGAGTAAAGACCGGGATCAGAATTTCCCTACTACCGAAGGGGTTTATACTGTTGCCTCTGATGCTAATTTAAAAGATTTGAGTGTAGAGGGAGATATCATACTCGTTTCGGCAAAGAACGCTCTCACTCAAGCCAAAGAAGAGGCTGAGTTTAAGATAGTAGGTGGGGTTTGCTCTTGCCATGTGCTTAAGGTTTCAGGACCTGATGAGATAGTTTTTGATTAAAGTCGGCCAATTTCTACCGGATGAATCACCGGGTTTGCTTTGCAATTGTGAATAAAAAATTAGGATGAATTTGAAGAAGATAGAGAATCATATGAATAAATTGGAATAATGATTGTGGTAAAGCGAGAAATACAAACATGAAAAAGAATATTCTTTATTTCGTATTAATCACACTTTTTATTGCTGGATGTGGCACCATTCAGTCTATTGTAAAATCAACGTTTCCATATACCTCGACGCTTATTATTCCGGCGAGTTCAAAAATCAATACGACATTAACGGCAACGAGTTCGGCAAGTAGCTTCGACCAGATTTTTACAGGGCAGGGTTCCAATACCAACCAGATTTCGCAGGTGAGGGTAGCTTCAGTAAAACTGGAATCTACCAATCCAAGCGAACAGAATTTGGGAATATTAAAATCCGCAAAAGTCTATTTACTAAACAATTCCAGCGAAACGCTAATCGCAACCAGAACAGACATCGCTTCTACTGTTGGAAGGGCTATCATGCTGGATATAGATAACAGCAAGTTTTTAGATGATTACCTAAAAAACGGAAATGTAAGAATTAGGTTGGAATATGTATTACAAAGCAGTTTAACGACAGATTTAAGTATAAAAGCAAGTGTTGGTTTAAACGCCTTGCCTGCATCAACAAATTAGCCCGTTTTCTTTTATTCAAAAAATATTTAAATTGAATTTTTCAAATAAAAATCTCAATGGAGCTGTATTATTCTTTTTCTGTATTAATCGTTTTAGCCTCATTTTTTGCTTATTTAAACATCAGGTATCTTAAACTTCCATCAACCATTGGGGTAATGATCATTGCAATGGCAGTGTCTATTTTCCTGGTTATCGCGGGTAATATTTTTCCTACGACGCTAAATCGTTTCTCAGGACTATTAAAAGATGTAGATTTTACCGAAGTGTTAATGGGGGCCATGCTTAATTTTTTGTTATTTGCGGGAGCAATACATATTAACATCAAAGAATTGCAGGAGCAAAGGGCTCCAATTATTGTCTTTTCGAGCGTAAGCGTAGTGATATCAACTTTTACAGTAGGCGTAATATTATACCATGTGTTTCCGCTGCTTTCAATGCCTATTCCTTTTATTTATTGTTTGTTGTTTGGCGCCTTAATTTCTCCTACAGACCCTATCGCTGTATTAGGTATTTTAAAAGAAGCCAATGTTCCTAAACCTTTAGAAACAAAGGTTGCCGGAGAATCTTTATTTAATGACGGGGTTGCAGTAGTGGTTTTCGCGGTAATTTTACAGCTCTCGCAGGGCAGCGATATTGATATTTCTCTTGGAAATATTTCCTGGTTACTTTTAAAGGAAGCATTAGGAGGCTTTCTTTTAGGAGCAACTTTGGGGATTTGTGCTTCAAATGCGATGAGAAGAATTGATGATTATAAAGTTTCTGTTCTTATCACCCTATCTGTGGTAATGGGCGGATACCTTATTGCTCACAGTATTCATATCTCCGGTCCGTTAACCATGGTGGCTGCAGGAATTGTGATGGGGAATTATCGGAAAAGGACGGAAATGTCTCCTTTAACCAGAGACTATCTTAAAAAATTTTGGGAGTTGATAGATGAAATATTAAATGCAATACTTTTTCTGTTTATTGGTTTCGAACTGTTGCTGATTCCGGATATCTTATCTTATTGGGCTGTGGGAATTGTCGCTATTCTAATCGTACTGTTTTCACGTTTTATATCCATCTGGGTACCCACCAAGATTATCCCTTTCAGAGAAAAATTTAATAGCGGCACCATTAAGATATTGGTTTGGGGCGGTTTAAGGGGAGGCGTTTCTATTGCACTTGCACTCTCGGTAAGCGAGGGCCCTTACAAACAAACGCTTATAGCAATTACTTACTTTGTTGTTGTATTTTCTATAATAGTTCAGGGTTTAACAATTGGCAAGCTTGCCAAAAGGGTATTGCCAAAAGCCTGTTAACCTTTGTGTTCAAATTTATTTATTTCTTAAGATCATATTCTAAACTTATCCTCATTTTCTGAAATAAGTTTTGGTTTTGATAGTTTTATCTTTCAGCTGGGGAATAATTTAAAACCTGTACATACATAAAGAACTTTGCAACCGCAGTATTATATTTTATTTTTACCTCATTGCAAAAAAGACTTTGTAGACTGGGAGAAAAGTTACCTTATTTTTTTAAATCAAAATGATAAAGCCATTAATTAAAATAGCTGTTGTGGGACCCGAATCTACAGGGAAAAGTACCATAACGCAGGCGTTGGCTAAGCATTTCAAGTCCTTTTGGGTGCCCGAATATGCAAGGTATTACTGCGAAGCATTAACCACGCCCTGCACTTTGCAGGATGAAACCAATATGTTTCATGGCCAGGTGGCTTTG
>JAZQRF010000261.1:0-7992 GCA_045629485.1 Pelobium sp.
CATAGACGCTGCTATTGATCCTGCATCATCTAAAGCATGAGGATCAATAACTGATCTCACCGGGGTTATTGCTCCCGGATTCTTTTTTATAAAAGATTGATAATGCTTCACCACACTGCCAATAAAATTGATTCTGCTAACCGCATAATCTGTAAACTTTTTATCCCCGGTTGCCTGTCCTGCTTCCAGCATTCCGGTATAGGTTACTCCCCATTCATAGCTTAACAACCTGAAATCGCCCTGTTTAAAAATGCTGTTGCTATTGGCTTTAGAAACTGCTATAACTTCTTTTGAACTTTTATCAACCAACTGTGCGGGAGTGACTTCATTGAGATAGTGGTAAACTTTATCCAATACCTTTTTGATGTTCTCTTGCTTCGTTTCTCCGTAAGGAATATCATAATCTGGCTTCATCAGGTGTAGCGGAGAAGTTACATCGTTTCCTTTTTTTTCGGTGTACTGGGCGGAGACGGTGAAAGTAAAAATAATGAGAAAAAATAAGGCGAAAAATAGTTTGTTAGAGAGTTGGCTCATATGGTTTAGGAATTATATAAGTTAGGGCTTTTATACCTGCATATTATACTTCAATGGTTTAGGAATTGGCGGTGGTATCTTTCAAAGATATTAGGCATACTCATCATAGGCAACCTGCTCTATCCTGACATTATTTATTAAGTATTACAAGCTATTTCAAATTTTATATCCTCACACCTCCTTCACTTAGCACAAACTTTACTATTTCATTAAAAAAGTAAGCGCAATTATAAAATATTAAAAACAAACGCATAATTAAATTATTAAATCACAAATAAAACCTCCATTAACTTAAAATACATAAAATTCATCAGCATCAATCATGACACTACAGGTTGCAGGTCTGTCTGACTATTAATAAGTTAGCTAATAATTTGTGATTAAGATGTATCCTGCAAGGATTTAAGTATAGTTTAAAATACATACATGTATTAAAAAACCACAGAAGTCTTACATATAACAAATAGAACCAATTAATATCATTCTCTTCAATCAACGATCAACTCGCCTTAGAGAATATATTGCTATGCCATACAAATACAATTTATGAACCTAAAATATCAAAATGAAAGAAAAGCAATCTAATATCCACTAAAATAGAACTTCCTATTTGATTAAATCACCTTATGTTAATGTATGATACATTAATAAGGCTTTTTATTGTCTAATTTTTAAACAAAATGTTATGAATTTTCATTTACAACATTCAATTAAATTAGAGTGTATTAAAAGAACAACTCTAATTATTTTATTATTCCTAATTATAGGAAATTCTTACGCAATACCAATCAAGGAACTAAATTCTACAGAGAAACAACCAGGAATTACCGTCACAGGTCGGGTTTCTTCATCTAACGAAATTCTGGCTGGTGTTGGTATTAAAATTAAAGGAACCAACTTAGGAACAGTTACTAACGCAAACGGAGAATACACCTTAAATGTTCCTTCCGAAAATGTAAACGGGACCCTTGTGGTAAGCTATATTGGCTTTGCTACCCAGGAAATTGCTATTGGCGGAAAGACCACTATTAATATACAACTTGAAGAGAACATTAATCAGTTAAACGAATTAGTTGTCGTTGGTTATAATACGGTAAGAAGGTCTGATTTAACAGGTTCAGTAGTAAGTGTCAGTGCGGAAGAAATCCGTTCGAGACCGGTAGCCAATGCTTTACAGGCTATGCAGGGCAAAGCTGCAGGAGTTGATATTACTTCAAATGAACGTCCCGGAGAGATAGGACGAATTCGTATCCGTGGTGTGAGATCACTAACTGCATCAAGTGAGCCTTTATTTGTTGTTGATGGTATCCCTTTAGCTGCAGGAGGTATTGAAGCCATAAACCCTAATGACATCGAAACAATTGATGTATTAAAAGATGCATCCAGCACTGCTATCTATGGCTCAAGAGGAGCAAATGGCGTCGTAATGGTTACAACAAAAAGAGGAACCCGCGGTGGAATGTCATTAAATTATGTCGGTACTACTACCATCGAGAAGATGTATGACCGTACAGAAATGATGAATTCAGGAGAATACGTAGAGTTTCGTCGTGATGCGTATCGTCGTATAACTTATCTGAATCCATTTCGAAAATCTTTAGATCCTAACTATGTTGATATGCCTGGCGGTTACCCAGACGGCCCTCCTACACTTGCTGCGGATAGGATTATTTTCCCAGGGGATAATTATGCTTTCGCTAATATTGAAAAAGGATATCAAAATGGTGCATGGGATGGAAGCTTAGTACCTACCACCAATTGGACCGATATGTTTTTACAAACAGGCGCAACACATGACCATCTCTTGAGTGCTAGCGGCGGAACGGAAAAACTAAAAGCTTATGGTTCATTTGGCTATTTGAACCAGGGAGGAACCCAGTTGGGACAAGATTATAATCGCTATAGCGGAAAATTTAGTGCAGATGTTAGTCCCGTGAAATGGCTAAATTTTGGAGGGAATATCATCGCCACTTATGGGATACAAAACTATGGGTATGCTACCAGTAATGCTACCGGACCTGGTAATCTTTACTTTGCGGCACAGGGTATGTTACCTTATGCCGTACCTTTTGATGATGCGGGTAACCGTATCAATCTACCTGGGGGAGACGTTAATATTGTTAATCCTGTTGGAGAAGATGAATATAATATTAATGAAAGAAAAGTGCTTCGTACGTTCGGTAGCTTGTATGCCGAAGTTAAAATTTTGGAGGGGCTAAAATACCGTATAAATTTTGGTCCGGATTTTTACAACCTGAGAAATGGACGATGGGCTGACGAAAAATCAATAAACAGGGGCGGAGGTGAACCTGGTTCGGTAAATGAAGCCCAATTAAATCAAACATCCCGTTTAGCCTGGACCCTGGATCATTTGCTTTATTTTGACCGTACTTTTGCAGAAAAACATAATCTGGGAATAACTCTTTTACAAACTTCTTCTTCAAACAGAGAGGAGACTTCTGCAATGACAGCAAGAGGGCTCCCTTGGGCCAGCCAAAAATGGAACAGCTTAAACTCTGTAAGCAGTTTATGGTCATTCGGTTCAGGGTTAACAGAAAGATCGCTTAACTCCTACATGGCCCGGGTAAATTATACTTTTAATAATAAATATTTGCTAACAGCTTCTGGAAGATGGGATGGCGCTTCTGAATTAGCAGAAGGAAATAAATGGGACTTCTTCCCCGCAGCTTCTGTTGCATGGCTTATAGATAAAGAGGATTTCCTACAACAAACGCCTTGGATAGACCAATTAAAATTAAGGCTGGGTGTAGGAAGTACCGGAAATGCTGCGATTGGCCCTTACTCAACTCTGGGGGCGTTACAGACTCTTTACTATACCTGGGGAGGAACCGTAGTACCTGGTTATGTTTCTTCAGATGCGTCCCTTGCAAACCCTATTTCTTTACCAAATAAAAATCTTGGATGGGAAAAAACCACACAATGGAATCTAGGGATCGATTTTGGAGTATTAAAAGGAAGAATTAATGGTGCGCTTGACTTATACACCTCGAAAACTACAGATCTCTTAATGCTCATGCGTATACCATCTACCAATGGTTATGTCACAAGTAATGCAAATATAGGTTCATCCGCTAATCACGGTATCGAACTGTCCCTTAACACAGTGAATATCCAAAAGAAAAACTTCAACTGGTCTTCTACAATAAACTTTGCTGCAAACAGAGAGAAAATTGTAGAACTTTCTAACGGGAAAGAGGATGTAATTGCTAATTCCTGGTTTATAGGTCAGCCAATCAACATCTTTTACGATTTTGTGAAAGAAGGAATTTGGCAGGATACGCCAGCAGACAGAGCAGAAATGGGCAAATTCAACGCTAACATTGTCAATATCAATAGCAAATTTGCTCCCGGAAGTATTAAAGTAGCTGATCTTAATGGAGATTATAAAATTGACGCTAATAATGATCGCAGGATTGTGGGCAAAGCCAATCCAAGCTGGACTGGAGGATTAACCAATACCTTTAGCTATAAGAATTGGGACTTAACCATGTTTATCTTTGCAAGGTGGAATTTCACCATTGCTACTGGTGCAGAATCTCTGGAAGGCCGTTTTGCACAGCGAAAGATTAACTATTGGACTCCAAACAATCCAACAAATGATTATCCTGCCCCTTTTAAAAACAGCGCTGCTGGTGACCCTTACAAGAGCTCTATGAATTATCAAGATGGTTCATTTATAAAAATACGTAACATTTCATTAGGATATAATCTTCCGAAAGCAGCCAGTAGTCTTGTATACTTGTCAAACGTAAAAGTTTATGCACAAGTTCTAAACCCAGGTCTCATTTATTCTAAAATTGACTGGATTGACCCCGATTTGGGTGGATCAACATTTAACAGAGGCTTTGTTTTTGGGCTAAATGTTGGATTTTAATAAGTGAAACTGATAAATACATAAACGAAATTATCATGAAAAAGATATCAAAAATTTTATTTGCTGGACTACTGGCAGTGATTAGCGTAGTCCCTTCATCTTGTAAGAAATCTTTCCTGGATGAAAATCTAATCACCGCGAGAAATACAGATGATTTCAACACACAAAAAGGATTAGACGATTTGGTAATAGGGATGTATCAAAGTCTTCGATTCCATTTTAATTATGAGTGGGCTTACACCACAACTAATTATGGAGTTGACGAATTCACCGTGGGAGGCGACAGAATTATGCAAATGTGGAACTCTTACGATGCAAACTTAAATTCTTTTACAGGAGATGCTGCTGTTATATGGGATAATATGTATGGCAACATTAATTCTGCCAATATCGTTATCGAGAATGTCCCACTTTATTATGCGGATGGACCAGATAAAAACACAAGATTAGGTGAAGGACATTTTATGAGGGCTTTCGACTATTTCAAATTAGTAAAACAATTTGGCGGAGTACCTTTAAAGCTCAAACAATCTACTACAATTGAATTTGAGGTTACAAGAAATAGTGCCCAGGAAGTTTATCAGCAAGTGATCAATGATTTCCAAACAGCTTATGATTTACTTCCCCTGGTTCCAGCTCAAAGAGGGAGAATAACAAAATGGGCGGCAGCCCATTTCTTGGCCAAAGCCTACCTATTTAGGGCTAGCGAGCTAAATAATGGCTGGAATGGCACAACTAAACAAACAGATCTAGAAAATGCCGTCAAATTTGCAGATATTGTAATAGATGAAAGTAACCATGCATTAGCAAATAATTTTAGTGATTTATGGAATTACACTGCAGTTGATGGTCCAAATGAAACTCTCCCTGAGATCATCTTATCCGCTCAATTTTCCGGTGATCCTGCAACCACACGGGGAAGGTATGGAAATCAAGTCCATTTGTATTATCCTTCAGTTTATCAAAATTTAGCAGGAATGCAACGTGATCTTCCGGGAGATCGTGAGTTTCAACGCTTAAGATCAACAGACTATGCGCTGGATGTATTTGACAGAGTAAATGACTCCCGTTTCTGGAAAAGTTTTAAAACCCGGTATTTGTGCAATAGACCTAATAATACACCCAAGTGGGAAGCTGCCTTTGCTCCATCTCCGGCTTTGGTAGGTCAGAATAAATTTGTTGGTGGGCAAGAATCTATTTTATATATTGTTAATAACCCTGGCGATACACGGTATACCAGTTCAGACCCTTTAAAAGCTGATCCGACGCTGCCTACGAATATAGCAAGACGGGCCCCTCATATGTATGTGAGATACTTTAGCGGAGAACCTGAAAATATGCTGGGTGGGCATGGAAATTATGGTGCCAGCCAATTTGTTGCACTATCTAAATTTATGGACGGATCAAGAGCAGATGTTGGTGACCAATTCGGCAGAAGAGACGGTATACTTGCCCGTTTGGCGGAAACATATTTAATTGCTGCAGAAGCATATGGTCGCATGGGTAAATATATTGAGGCACTACCTTACATTAATGAAGTTCGTGAAAGAGCTGCCTATAAAGCCGGCGAGGACCGGGCTGCTTATGTTGATGGTGGTGTTTCTTATAAGAATAACCCTGCAGCAAATACTGCGGCTTTCGTTTCTTACTCTGACAAGAACACCTATTATGAGTCGAATAATATAGATCCGGCAACAAATACAAGTACCGTAACAAACATGACAATCAATGATATTGGGGAGATTTTCAATGCAACAAATCAGCTTTATAATAAAGTAAATGCAGGATCTAATGAAAGTAAATTCCTTCATTTCATATTAAATGAACGTTCAAGAGAGCTCATGGGTGAACTAATGCGTTGGGAAGACCTCTCCCGAACCAAAACATTGGTAGTCAGGGCTGTCGCATTTAATAGTGAAGCATCGCCATTAGAAAACAAACATTATCTCCGACCAATTCCTCAAAGCTTCTTAGACGCAATTAAAACAGGAGGAAGAGCATTAACAGCAGAAGAAAAGGCAGCGATGCAAAACCCTAATTGGTAGGATAATTTTAATTAATATTAAAGTATAAACCCTTAAAATGCAGTAGCTATTTAGTTACTGCATTTTTATTAAAGCCTAGTCTTCTACATTAGACTAGGCTTTAATTATCTGATAATAAAAACTACTTTGGGAGCTATAAACAACAAAACAGATCTTTAAATAAGACCTGTTTTGTTTGAGACTATGTCTCCCTGATAATTAAATAAACTATTTTATTGAGTTGATATTTATTAAGGCATCTTCTGCAGCCCCTCCCACTTCACATTCCAGTTACCATCTTTTGGAAATCCAGGATTATTTTCTGTACTTCCATCCCAACCTGCGCACATCATGGCTATCGCGGTTAACACGCCACCATTTCCCGGAAGATATAACCTCAATCGGTCATCCTGGTAATTGTGCCCGTTTACCAGATAGGTATTGGTTTTGATATTCATTAATAGCGCATCAACAGCTTTGTCTGGCATATTTAACCTTGCGGCAGTCATGGCCGTCATCGGGAAATCCCACCCCCAGGTTTCGGTCCAGCTCCAGTCTTTCCAGATCAGGTTAAAAGTATTTTTCATGATGGTGGTATCTACCATTCCGCTTTGCGGCAGCATTCCTAAACTGCCTAAGACAGAAGGATGATCGGTTTTAAACTCAGGATTTGTATAAGAATCTGTCGCACTTTCTGTGGCCAGGTAAACCGAATTTTGTACAGGCAGAGGCGAAATTTTATGGATTACATCGTCCCACTTTTTATTTCTTGCTAAGCCGTCCCGTTCTCTCCATTTTTGTGCAGTATTTAAAGCCCACTTCCAGTAAGCCAATTCATAAGTTGGATTATAAGTATCTACTGCTTTGAATCTTTCCTGAGCAGGAATTAAACCTTTTCCAAGTATATATTTGCCCTTTTCTTTATCATAATGAGCAAATGAAGCCATAAAATCTGCTGTTTCGAAAACCAGTTTTTTATATTTGTTGATGGTTTCTTTATTGGATTGATCCCGATAAGCAAGTTCGGCAAATGTGATAAAATGCGGCTGCTGCCAGATGAGCAGAGCCCCAATAGATGATGGGCTTTCGTTACCATCCGGATCCGTCATTTTTTGCCATCTTAAGCCCTCAAAACCTTGTCTTTTAGCAATCTTGCGGGCATTATCTGATACTTTTTCGTACCATGGCAAACTCTTTTTCAATAAATCCATTCTTCCCCATAACGGAAAATGTACACCATGCCACCAATGCATCTCCAGATGGGGCTTACCAAACCAGCTATTGGAAGTTAAACCCGTTTCCTGAGGTGGTTGAGTTCCGGCACACTGTATTTTGGTAAGGTATTGGGATAGCACTACTCTGCGCTCCAGTTCAAAAGCTCTTTTGTCTTTACAATCAGAAAAGTCTACCACTCCTCCGCTTTTCCAGAATTTTTGCCAGTGGTCATAACTATTTTGCTGTACAGCTGCAAAATTCGGCCGATTGCTGCTCTCTTTTTCTGAGAAAAGGCATCCAAAACTAAATTCATCCTGGTTAGTT
>JAZQRF010000262.1:0-9750 GCA_045629485.1 Pelobium sp.
CCGTTCAGGTAAAATTCTCCTCCAAAGCGTATACCCTCCATCTCCAAAAAAACTTTTTGTCCTTTCTGACTGGCATCTAATTTAAAATTCTTACGATACCATGCAATAGCGGCAGAGTGCTCATCAATAGGTTTTAGAAATGCTTCTGTTTGGTTCCAGGCATAAGGCAAGGTGATACTTTTCCAATCTTCATCTTTATAAGCTGCCGCTTCAGCGCCTTCCAAATCCCCAACATGCAATTTCCATGAAGCATTAAAATTATATTTTAAACGTTCCCGGGCATTCAACTGAAAGAGCTGAAAAAAGGCAAACAACAGTAAAATCGTGTTCCGGAAATATCTCGTCATTGTATCTGAAATTGTAAACTTTTGTTATTGTTTGATGAAGATTGCACCCAAAGAACTTGTTCCTTCTCCTCAAAATACCAACCAGCAGATTGATCCAAATCTGTTAGATTTTTTACTCTTTTTAATACTTTGTTATTTTCTTTAATGGATGAGGGAGTTTGCAGATTATTCCACCTTATTTTTGCCAACCAGGTTTTTTCTGCTGGTTTAAAATCTCCAACAGCTTTATTAATCAAGAGATTAAAGCCCATCGCTTGATTACTGGAAACAGTTATCACTGTTTTAGCAAACCTGCCAGACTGGTAATTTAAACTGGTGCCATCATCCTCAAATAAGGTAAAATCTTTTGTGCCGGTACCTGCTATTGGAAAAATATCTAAAGTAATCTTGTCAACAGGTTTTTCATCCGTGTATTTCATCTCGGGCTGCATCGCAATGATACAACCTGCTTTCACAAAAAGTGGAATGGTATCGAGTGGAGACACCGCCTGAATATAATTTTTACCTTCATACTTTTTGCCGGTCCAGTAATCGAACCAGGTACCTTTCGGAAGGTACACCGAACGGGTTAATGCACCCTTTACAGTTACCGGACAAACCATGAGGTGATCACCCAGCATATATTGATCAGAAATTTCATAAGTATTTTCGTCATCCTGATTGTCTATTACCAAGGCCCGCATCATTGGCAAACCTGTTAAATAGTTTTGATACATTGCCGAATATAAATAAGGCTGCATACGGTATCTTAAACTATCATATTTCTTAAAATTCCGTAAAGCATCCGCTCCGTAATTCCATGGTTCTTTGTAACCGGGATGGTCCATTCCAAAAACCAGTGCTACCGGGCTAAACATGCCAAACTGTACCCAGCGGATATAGAGTTCAGGATCTGCAGGATGTTCAAAACCTCCCATACAATGTGCCCAGGCACTTACGCCTGATAGGCCGATATTGATTCCTGCCTTAATAACCGGGGCAAAGTATTGCCATTCGCTTGGCCAGTCTCCCGCAAAAATGAAAGGATATTTTTGAATACCTGCATAACCTTCCCGGGTTTGATTTAATCCTCTAATGCCATTATACTTTTGAAAAGCTTCGTAAGGTGCTTTTGCATAAGCCAAAGGAAAAATATTATGGAGCTTCTCGGCTTCTTTACCAGTCGGACCAATTTTATCACTTTCATTGGCCAAAGCACCAAAAGCACTGCCTTCATCAGTTTTCAAAAATTTAGCACCCAAAGAAGCAACACGCATTACACCATTTTCCCACCACCAGTCCACTGCTTTTTGATCGAAGAAATTTACAAATTCGCCAGGTTTTCCATTTTCCGGGTATGTAAATCCTTTTTCCCTTGCCTGATCTAACAGGTTTAATTTATTGGCATTATCAAATCGCGGTCTGACATGTAGCCCCACCATCTTATAATTCATGGCGTAAATGCTGTCGAACATGGCTTTTGGGTCTTTAAAAGTTTCACGCCACTCGAAAGTAGTTGCACCTTTACCGCCATTTTCTCCAAATAATCGCCAGGTAGAATCCAGCCAGATCAGATCTGCAGGAATTCCCTGTTCACGCATTTTGCGGGCAAGGTTTACCACGTATTGAGTGCTGGTCATGTCTTCATGAGACCATGTTCCCCCGCTATAGGTCCCCACATGTAATCCTAAGGCGAACTTTGGCATTAAGGGTGATTTCCCGGTAATAGCAGTGTATTTATCCAGCAATGAGGTAAAATCCGGGCCGTACATAAAGTAGTAATCCAGCTCTCCATCAGCGGCAGAAAAAGTATATTTTTCTTTGTCGGTTGCGCCCATATCCCAATGACTGGCAAAAGAATTATGGAGAAAGATTCCATAGCCGCGGGTACTCATAAAAAAAGTAACCGGACAATAGTTTGCCTGCAGCACATCGTAAGCACCTGTTAAATGCGGGAGTCCTTTGCCTCGGCCCACATCTAGCTTTAATTTTTTTCCTCTGCGATCCATAAAATCCATTCGCTCCCCGAAACCGAAGAAATGCTCATCTGCAAGCATTTTTTTGGTCACTATTTTACTTTCCTGATTTCTCTCTGCACCCGAAAAATCCGCATTAATAAGCTTTCCACTTTTTTCAAATACCTCTATTTTAAATGGGAATTTATGAACTTTTATATCAATTAAAGCGGTAGAAAATTCGAACGCTTTATCATTCTCAGCAGTTTGGTAATTAACCTTATCCCAATTATAATTGGAAACCATGTATGGCTCATTCTTTTCGAAAGACCTGTCCCAACTGTACCTCACCCTAAAAATTGCAGGGGTACAAAATTCAATTTTCACATCTCCGTTTGTGTTTGAAAAGAAGATCTCGTTCTCTTTGGCCTGATAGCCCGATTGGTAATCACCTATGGATTGCGCATTTGCCCCGGTGATTCCAAATATAAAAATGGAGACTAAAAAATATTTAAAGTTCATGTTAATAAATTTCTAATTGGTTGATGACCGTACCAGGATCAAGAAAATAGATTCTTATATGATTTGCCCCTTTTTTAAATTGATGCTTACTTTGGCCCATAGCTGCGTCAACAGCTGATTGGAACAAGCCACTAAAATGAACAGGTATTTAATAATACAGCACTTCAATTTGGTTTATATTTTGGTTATTGATTGGTTAAAATTACTTCATCTTATACACTTCTGATCCGGCAAGCAGGAAACATCCCAACCCATAATCCTCAAAATCAGGCATGCTGGAATAGCTTACTGGCTGCCCGTCTTTTGGCTCTTTTCCAGTTCCCTGTAAGTATCCCAAAAATCCATTTTTATGCACCGCTTCGTTAACCATTGCGTTCCATGCTTTGGTTAATACAGGTTTATAAACTTTGGCATCTAATAATCCGTTATTGATGCCCCATGCCATTCCGTAAACAAATAAAGCTGTTCCCGAAGTTTCTTTTCCTCCAAAATGAGTAGCATCATGCAGGCTCACATTCCAGAAACCATCCTGACGTTGAATTGGAATTAAGGCCTGCATCAGTTCTTTATAGTCCTGCAAATATTCTACCCGGTGCTTTTCATTTTCAGGAATCAATTCCAACACCCTTACCAATGCTGCCACTACCCAACCATTCCCACGCGACCAATAGCAATCTTCGCCGTTAGGCTCTTTATAGGGAGGCACAAAATCCTTATCTCTCCACCATAGCTGATCTTTTTTATTGTACAATCCACCACCCTCTACAAATTTTGTATGATGATACATTTTATACATATAATCGAAATAAGAATCATCTTTATACATCACTCCTAATTTTGCAAAAACCGGCATCGCCATTTGGATGGCATCTATCCAGGTCCAGTCATCTATTTTACCGGAAGCCTTCATTAAATCTATGGAGGCCTTGATATCTTTTATTCTTTCTGGCTGCGGGTCTATTTCGTAAAGGTCAAGATAGGTTTGTCCGCAAGCCTGATCATCAGCATTTCTTGTCTGGATACCATTTCTTAATCCCCATTTATGGCTGTTACCCCAATCTACCGCGTACTTATAATAAACCGGGTTAGGATCTATTTTATGCAAGGCCATGAGTCCTTCATAATATACTCCTCTTGTCCAGATATTGCTTGGGCGTTCCCTATTGGTAAAAATAGGTTTACCGGTATCGGGCCATTTATCCATAAAATACTGATTGGTGTTACGCATCACACCTAATACATCCTTTTTAGATATTTCTTTTTGTGTAGCACAGCCCGTTAAAACTGTTGCAGCAAACAGGTAAGCGGAGGCCTGCTTTAAAAATTTAGTTCTCATGTATCAGCTCTATTTATTTTTCGGTTTATTTTCTTGTGGTGTTGGTTTTAATTCGTCGGGGCTACCTTTTGTGTAGGTATCAAATATTTGTTTGGAACCAGTTTTAAAAATATCATCAACCACATCAAAGCTTATATTGTGTTGTGGGTTAAAGTCGTTAGACTGCATATAATTGGTTAAACTATAGTACAGTTGTTTAGCTGCCGAACCATTTTTGCTTTCGGGAGATAAATTTGCGCTGGAAACCAACAGCTTACCATTGCTAACTTTGGCTTCAAAAACCAACCCTAAGCGGCGGTTCATGAACCAGGTATCGATGGGCTGAACCAGGGGCTTGAAACTATCGGGAAAATCTTCCAGATTCATGACCTGCGCTTTGTGGACGATTTCCCACCATTGAAAATCGCTATGGTAACTGGTAGGGAATTCTTTAAATGCTGTGTTTTTTGGATCTAATAAAATCCCTAAAGTATGCGGCGGACGCATTTTAAACCAGGAGGTGTTCCAAAATACCGGCAAAAAGGTTTGTACGATTTCATTTCCCTTTACAATATTCCCTGATGCATTTAGAAAAACTTTACCGCCCTTATTTAAAATAGCTTTTGCTTTTTCATCCAGCTTGGTGGTATAATAGATGGAATCATCCTGCACTGGCAAATCCATTGGGTACACCCATATATCCCAGTCATTGGCAAAAACTGTTTGGTCTATCCGGATCTCAAAATTTAGTTTTGCGGCTTTGTTTATTGCGGCTAAGCTATAAGTTACTTCCCCTAAGGAGGTATTTCCTACAGGTAAATTTGCTTTATATTTCCAATTGAACAATACTTTCCCATTTTCATCTTTTAGCTCACAAATAACATTCGCTTTCTCTATAGGCTGTGCTCCATAATGTGCAATTTCTATAGTTGATTTAAATATTTCGGTATTGTTGTATACAAATTTCGGCATCCTCGAAAGCGGAACGGTAGGGCTACAAAACCTGGTAAATTGTTTCGCATCCATATATCCTTTCTCTTGCCAGAAAGCGTCTAAAACACCCACTAATGCTGTACCCTGGCCGGGATAATCATTGACAGACAAAAGCTGAAAACCGGAATATCCCGGCGTTTTTAATGCTCTTTCTATTTCACTTTTATAACACAAAGCCTGTAGCTTGCCAGAAGCCATCATAAAATCATGCGCTTGTGAGCCCATGTGCTGATCGGCCAAATCTTCCTGGAATAGCTCGAAGTTTTTGGCCTTGAAAACACCTGTATATTTTTTTATCTCTTCAAAATTTGGGAACACACAATACTGTCCCATTTCATGCGCTACGAAAGGAACCTCAAACTGTTTGATTTTATCACGAAAATCTGAAATACTTTCAGGCTCCCGGTTCCAATCCAAACCTCTTGCTCCGGCTCTCACCATAAACTCATTATTAGGAATTACTGGCCAGCTGCCCCCAACCGAAGCTCCGGTATATAAACGACGGCTATCCCTGGCTTTCCAATAGTTATTAAATTTGGTCAAATATTCTACCTGGCGACCACGTGGTTCATTTCCGTAAGCCATCATGCAAAAAGAGGCGTAGTTTCCAAATTGCCTGGCCATGCGATTGGTTTCGTCGTAGATAAACTGATCGATAGGTTTGCCATCTCCAATGGAAGAGCCATGATTTGCCCAACTGGGTCCTTCGGGCTGCAGGTACATCCCTACCAAATCTGCCGCGATAAATGCTGCTTCGGGCGGACACCAGGAATGGTAACGGACATGATTTAAACCATACGATTTACATTTTTTCATAATTTTAACCCAAGCCTCTACATCTGTATCCGGATAACCGGTTAATGGAAAAACGGCATTGTCTGCTGTACCGCGAAGGAAAACTTTTCGTCCGTTAATTAAAAAGTCACGTCCTTGCGCTTTAAATTCACGCATCCCAAACTGTACCTGTTTTTCTAATACAATTTTACCTTTCACTAAAATTTTTGCGGTGAGCCTGTAGAGCGCAGGCGAAAACTCGTCCCAGGTTAAATAGCCCGGCATTAATAATTGTGCCTGTAAAGAATCTATTCCATTTTTAGAGTCGAAATTTATTTCCACCGGCTTTACGTTATGGTGTTGTGCCGAATTAAAACTCTCTGCAGAGATGACTATTTTTCCTTTAACATTATCATTAAATGTATTGGAAAGAGCCAGCTTAATGTTAGCTGTAGAAGATTTTAAATCAGGGTAAATCTGAACGTCATCAATAGATAAAGGATATTGTGACAGGAGTTCCATTCTGCCATTTATGCCGTTCCAGTTTCCCTGCGTATGATCTGTAAGACTATGCGAATCCTGACCCACATTAATTTCTTTGATGCGATTATCTACGCGAATGCTAATCACATGTTTGCCCGGACTTAGAAGCTTGCTTAAATCATATTGGTGTGGGGCAACCATACTATTTTGCAATCCAACTTTTTGATCATTTATCCAAACGATGGTTTCTGTGTGGGGTTGTTCAAGAAATAAAATAATACTGCTTTTTTTCCAGTTATCCGGAATAACAATATCTTTTTGATACCAGGCTGCGCCTACATAATGTTTTGCAGGGGTAAGCCAGAAGGGGATTTTTATATTTCCTTCTTTTCGGTATTTCGCTAAACGCGGATTAAAATAGAAGGAGCTATCGTATATACTGCCCGTCCACTGTGTTTTTAAAGTGATATCATCTCCCTTTCCATTCTCGGCCATGGAGCCCGGAAGCCTGACTTCGTCGCTAAGCTTGGTTTGAAACCAGTTTTCTTTGATCCCAATATCTTTTGGATCCGAAGCAAAACGCCATTTACCAGCAAGGGAAATTTTCTCTTCACTCTTAAATGAGGAGAATAAGACAAGACATAAAAATGCAATAGAAAAATGTATAGATACAGAGCATCGGTTTAATAGCATATCATTGGTTTAAACCTCCTTAAGTAAGGAGATTAATTGGTTCAGATTGCTATTATAACGCATTTGTCTAAAACAGGCAACCTGCGGTATCCTGTTGTGGAGGTATAATCTTTATAGTATCAAAGGCAGACATTTAAAACAGCTGATTTTCATTGATTGTATCCAGAATATTACAAATAAATATCAATGATCAGCAATAAATTTATGTCTTATAATTAGGATTCCCCTGATTTGGAAATTCTATCAATAGCTGAATAATAATCCATTACAAGATTAATATTTATCCTGTACTCTCTTTTTATCCAATTGTTGGAAAGGAATGACGCCTACCCTGCTCGCCCATTTTTCATATTCCTCGTTTAGCATTTTTACCTTATCTGGATATTTCTCTGCCAGGTTATTTAATTCAGAACGGTCTGATTTTAGGTTATACAATTCCCATTTATTGGCTGGATAAACCGAAACCAGTTTCCAATCGCCCATTCTTAGGGCCCGGTTTCCTTCATGCTCAAAACCTATAATATCATGTCCAGTCCATTGCTCATTCTTAAATAAGGGCACCAGACTTTTTCCTTCTGCAGGCACAATTTTGTTTCCCCGATATTCTGTAGGATAGGATGCCCCGGATAGTTCCAAACAGGTGGCCATCAAATCTATCAGGTGTGCTGGCTGATGCGATTGTTGTTTTGGCTTTACGATAGCAGGTCCGTAAGCAATAAACGGGGTAGCGGTACCGCCTTCGTATTCCCAGTGTTTAAATAAGCGAAAAGGAGTATTACTTACACTCGCCCCTTCTAGGCCGTAAGCGGTAAATGATTGCGGATTGCTGGCTGGAAGAAGATTAGCTTTCAAAATTTCGGGTTTAAAGCCCGCATTGGTGATGTTCTCGCTGCTTCCGCCATTGTCAGACAAAAACATGATCACGGTATTATCTTCCTCGCCCATTTCTTTTAACTTCTTCCTCAGCTTCCCGATATTCTGATCTACCCGATCTATCATCGCATAATACACCGCCATTTTTTCATCCCAATTTATCTTTTCTTCAGGAGGAAGCGATTCCCATTTTCGAGAAGCTGAATCTAATGGAGAAAGCTTTGTACCTTTACTGATGACACCTAATTTTAACTGATTTTGATAGCGCTCTTGACGCATTACTTCCCAGCCTTTCATAAATTTACCCCTGTATTTAGCAATATCTTCCTCTTTTGCATGCAGTGGCCAATGTGGCGCCTGGTAAGCCAGGTAAAGAAAAAACGGTTTTTCTTTTTCTTTTTGAGAGATAAAATCTATAGCAAAATCGGTATAAGCATCCGTGGAATAATAATTTTCTCCCGGAGTATAGGCTTCATTATTTAAAGCAATGGTCAATTTTTGATTGGGACGATAAGGCCGGTTATCAAAGTAGCTATTGGCGCCATCTATCAATCCGAAATATTTATCAAAGCCACGCTGCAATGGCCAATGCTCTTTAGCCTGGCCAACATGCCATTTGCCTCCCATAAAAGTTGCGTACCCGTTTTGTTTTAATACTTCAGCAATAGTAACACAGTTTTTATTAAGGTAACCCTGGTAAGCCGGTTGCGGACGAGTGTTTACCATATCGCCTACCCCTGCCTGGTGCGGATACAATCCTGTTAATAATGATGCTCTGGAAGGGCAACAGCGTGAGGCATTATAGAACTGCGTGAGCTTTAAACCATTGTTTGCCATTTCATCAAGATTGGGCGTTCGCACATCTGATCCAAAAGGACCAATATCTGAATAGCCCATGTCATCTGCTAAAATGATGATGATGTTAGGTTTTTTTGATGTTATTTTCTGAGCATTAACCGGATTTAAGCATCCCACTAAAAACATCAAATACAAGGAGCATATTACGGTATATTTCATATTACTTAATATAGGTCACCAACTTTAAACCTTTCGTTTGCTTAATCCCCTCTACCACCTTTTCTGCATTTAACTTAGCGCCTTCCAAAAGCGTATGCGTTTTATCTTTAGGCCCAAAATAAAGTTCCTTAACTTTTTCTTCTCCTAACCTGTCGTATTCATCAGCTACCAATTTATTCAGGCCGATAAAGTAAGCTCCTCCCTGTTCAGCAGCCTCTTTTGCCCAAACAGCATAGGCATCTCTTCTCACATAAGCCCCATTCCACGCATCTCTGGGGATTAATGAACACACAATTGGCGTGGCTCCTTTAGCTTTCACATCTGCAATAAATTGGCGTAAATACCATCCGTACGTATAAACTATTTCTTTTTTCCTTTTTATTGGATTGTAGATTTCTTTGCTTTCGTTGCCATTTCCTTTGATCGTCCCCCTGGCCCGGGCCGAATCGTCCAGCGGACTGCTATCGTTATGGCCAAATTGCATCATCACAAAGTCGCCGGGTTTTATTTTTACCAATACACTGTCCCACAGTCCGGAATTATTTCTGAATGTTCTTGAACTGGTTCCTCCCAATGCTTTATTCAAAACGGTAATTTTATCAGTATCAAAATAATCACCTATAAAATGTCCCCATCCCCACAATCCACCATCTCCTTTATCCTTCCCGTTTTTTACAGTAGAATCACCTATTAAAAATAAAGTTGGTTTATCCTGCTTTCTTAAGGCCGCACAGGAAATAAGCAAAATCATGCTTATTGAGGATAAAAACAGGGACTTGTTTAATGTGAACATTGGTAT
>JAZQRF010000263.1:0-6255 GCA_045629485.1 Pelobium sp.
TTTAAAGCATCCGGGCAAATGCTGGCCAGTAATTTTAATTATTCCGGTAAAAGTATTGATAAACCAGTCAGCATTCCTTTGGCAAAAATGACCTTCAGCCCAAAGAACATTACTTTGGGTAATTTAACTGCTAAAGTTGGCAAAAGTGATTTCCAGGCCAATGGATCTATCAACAACTACCTTGCTTATTTTTTCAAGAAGAACCAATCTTTACAGGGAACCTTTAACCTCAACTCTAATCTTATTGATGTGAATGAGCTGATGGGGCCTGAGGCTGCGGCAACTACGGCAAAAGACACCTCTAAACTTACCGTGATTGAAGTCCCTAAAAACATAGACTTTAAAATGGCAGTAAAAGCCGGACGGGTTTTATATGATAATTATGATATAAAAAATGCCCGCGGAGCTTTAACTATTAAAGACGAGACCGTCCATTTCGAAAACATGGCTTTAGAAATCCTGGACGGCACTGTAAAAATGAATGGCTCTTATTCTTCAGTGGACATTAAAAAGCCTGCCGTTGATATTGATTTCGGGATAGAGAGAATGAGTATCCAGAAGGCTTTTCAAACCTTTAATACGATCAAGCTATTGGCGCCAATAGCACAATATACCAAAGGCGAATTTTCTACCAATCTTAAATTTAATTCGCTGTTGGGACAGGATATGATGCCGGTTTATTCTTCTATTGATGCATCTGGTGTAGCCAATATTATAGAAGCTGTGCTGGAAGGTTTTGAACCCTTGAATAAGCTTGCCGCCGGTTTAAGTGCCGGGGAGTTAAAGAAACTCGAGCTGAAAAATGTACTTGCTAAATTTAAAATTGATGATGGAAGATTAAATGTAGCTCCTTTTAATGTAAAAACAGGAGATATCCTGATGAATGTACAGGGTTCTAATGGTTTAGATCAGTCGATAGATTATCAGCTTGGAATTAATATTCCGAGAGCATTAATAGGTAAAGCCAATGAAACTGCAAACACCCTACTGGCCAGTTTAAACAGTAAAGCCGGAACCTCTATCGCTCTTAGTGATATGGTAAAAGTAAATGCATTGGTTGGAGGGACTATTAAAAAGCCGACCATAAAATTTGATCTGGGCAAGAATGAAGCTAAAGCAGAAGTGACGGCAATTGCTAACCAGGTAATTAACGATAAAAAAGTCGAGCTGGAAAATAAGGTAAAAGAAGAGGTAACTAAATTTAAAGAAAAAACAAATACAGAAATTCAACAGAAAACCGATACCTTAAAAAAACAAGCCAACCAAAAGGTACAGGACGAAGTGAAGAACCAACTGAATAAATTATTTAAAAAGAAGGAATAGCAACCCATTCCTTTGATGATAAAAAAGGGTAGAGCGATATTAAAACTTTATTTTAAAGTGCTCTTTTGTTCTACCCTTTTTAAAAAATACCAGGCCAATCCAAAATAAATCTATAGTTACGGTAACATCAGGATGTGATTTAATTTGCTCCCATGCTTCCTTCATTCCTTTGCTCCAATAGATATCATCAAAAATCAATAACGAATCTTCGCTGATCTTGGGCAGGCACCAATGGAAATAATTTAATGTGGCATCTTTACGATGGTTACCATCTACAAAAACAAAATCCAGCTTTTGCACATCAGCAATAACAAGAGGAAGATTGGTGTCAAAATTTCCAATTTTCAGGTGTATGTTTTTAAGATTTAACCTATCAAAATTTTCCTGTGCAATTGCTGCCGTTTGCGGACAGCCCTCCATTGTTATTACCTTTGCCTGTGGAACAGCTTTTGCGAGATAGGAGGTAGTAATCCCTAGGCAGGTTCCTAGTTCAATGATGTTATCCGGTTGTTGATTTTTAGCCAGTCTATAAATCAGCTGGGCCAGCTTCTTTGGCTTTAATGCATTCTTTGCAATCTGTTTAACCTGCTTTTGCTTATTATTGTTGATGAGAGATCCTGCTCCAAGATCAGTGATACGTATCATTCGTTCATCTGTCAACAAATTTTTACGTAAATCTTCTATAATTTTATATTCTGGTTTCGGAGCAAAATCGTAAATTACTTCATCAACGAGTTTATAAACAAATGGAGAGTGAACGCCGTGACGGGTTTTAGCACTTAATCTATGGCCCAAATAATCTAAGGCAAACTGAAAGTTAGACATGGAAGCAAAATTATAGTTTTTAATGATGCTTTTTAATTTTTAATGTCCATAAATTTGTATAACAAAATCAATAAGCACAGGAAAGATATGGAAGACGAAAAAGAAATAGCATCATTGATAAAATTATTGGATGATCCTGATCCGGAAATATTCAAACATATAGAAAACAAATTGCTGGATTATGGTTATGGGGTAATATCTTATCTGGAAAAAGCCTGGGAACAATCTTTTGATGCTTTGCAACAGGAGCGTATTGAAAACCTTGTTCATAAAATTCAATACCAGAATGTAAAAGAAGACTTATCCCTTTGGTATCAAAGCGGTGGCTTTGATTTATTGCGTGGCATATTAATCGTCAATAAATATCAATATCCGGATTTGGATGAACAAAAAGTTATTAACCAGATAGAGGTGATAAAAAGGGATATATGGCTACAGATGATGTACGATGCCAGTCCGGTAGAGAAGGTAAAACTCATCAACCATATCTTTTATACTATATATGGGTTCTCAGGAAATACCACTAATCATAAGGACCCTCAGAACTCTTACCTTAGCCAGGTATTGGAAAGTAAAAAGGGTAACCAGATCAGCTTAGCTATAATTTATGCTATTATAGCGCAAAAGCTGGATATCCCAATTTATGGCGTAAACCTGCCACAGCATTTTATACTGGCTTATGAAGATGAAGCCGAAAAATCCGATGATGAAAATGGAATTCTATTTTACATTAATGTTTTTAATAAGGGCTATATTTTCGGTAAAAAAGATATAGACTTATTTTTAAAACAGCTGAATATACAACCAGAAAAATTCTTTTATGAGCCCTGTTCCAATACAGAAATTATTAAAAGGGTGTTGAGAAACCTGATCTCGTCTTATGAAGAACTGGGTTCTGAGGAGAAAGTGAGGGAACTAAGAGATTTGTTAGGGGTGTTGGTGGATTAGGATATGGCAATAACCATAAGGCTTAAATATTTAAAGCCTTATGGTTTGGAATCAGATTTACAAAAGCTTATTATCTGCCATCCAGGTAGTTAATCTATCAAACCAAAGATCTTTAGTTGTTTTATTATTTAAGCCAAAACCGTGGCCTCCGGAAGGATATAGGTGTGCTTCATTTTTTACACCTGCTTTATTTAAAGCCTTAATGTAGTTTAAGCTATTATCTACCGGTACAGTTTTATCATCATTAGCATGAACGATAAAAGTTATTGGCGTTTGGGTGTTTACCTGTTTCTCATTAGAATAAAGATCTATTAATTCCTGTGGCGCATCCGCTCCAATTAAATTGGCTTTAGAACCTTTATGGGTGCCCTCACCAAAAGTGATAACTGGATAGATTAAAATAGAAAAGTCAGGCCGTAAGCTTGTCCCATTTTTATTTTCAATAACAATTCTTTCAAAATGTGTAGAAGCTGTTGATGCTAAATGTCCTCCGGCAGAAAAACCCATAATCCCGATCTTACCAGGATCGATATTATATTTAGGGGCATTTTCCCTTACATACTTTATTGCTTGCTGTGCATCTTGTAAAGGACCAATTTTTCTATCCTCCATAATCTCATCACTTGGCAACCGGTATTTTAATACAAAAGCGTCTACGCCTGCTGCGGCAAATTTCTCTGCTACGTCATAACCCTCATGGCTAATTGCCAATCCACCATAACCACCGCCTGGACAAATAATTACCGCTGTTTTTGCCGCTCCTGCTCCATTAGCTTTGTAATAAGTTAGAGTTGGATTGATAGCTTTCGTAGTACTTAAAGTTCCATTGGTTCTTTTAATTGTATTTTCTTTATAAGCTTCTGATTTTTTAGCACCCGGCACTTTTTTATATAAGTTGATAATTTTTGTAGAACTTGATTGCGCCATCATAAGGCCATTATTAAAAAAAAGAATCGTAACTATTAACAGACTTATTTTCTGCATTTTTTTCTTGATTGGTTTATATTGAAAAATAAATATAGAGAAAAAATTAAGACTGAGACATCATAAAAAAGGTTTGCTTAATGCAAACCTTTAATTATTTCCTCCGAACTCCATCAGGTAAGCTTTTAAAAACTCATCTAATTCTCCATCTAAAACTGCCTGTGCATTAGAAGTTTCATAATCAGTTCTTAAATCTTTCACCAATTTATATGGATGTAAAACATAATTCCGAATTTGAGATCCCCACTCAATTTTCTTTTTATTTCCTTCTATAGCATCAGATTTCTCTCTACGCTTACGCATTTCAATCTCATATAATTGAGATTTTAAAAGCCGAATCGCATTTTCCTTATTCTGTAACTGAGAACGGGATTCCTGGTTTTTGATAATGATACCCGATGGTTTATGGTACAAACGGACAGCTGTTTCTACTTTATTCACATTCTGCCCACCTGCTCCTCCGGCTCTAAAAGTTTCAAATTCGATATCAGCAGGGTTAACATCTATCTCTATATTATTATCTACCAAAGGATAGACATAAACAGAAGCGAAAGAAGTGTGCCTTTTGGCATTGGCATCAAAAGGCGAAATTCTCACTAAACGGTGAACTCCGTTTTCTCCTTTCAAATATCCATAAGAAAAGTCCCCATCAAATTGCAACGTAACGGTTTTTATTCCAGCTACATCACCTTCCTGCGAATCCTGTTCAATCACCTTATAGCCGTTTTTCTCACCCCACATGATGTACATACGCATCAGCATACTCGCCCAATCGCAACTTTCTGTTCCCCCTGCCCCGGCAGTAATTTGTAAAACTGCACTTAGCTGGTCTTCTTCTGCAGAAAGCATGTTTTTGAACTCAAGGTCTTCTAACGCTGCTTTTGCGGCTTCAAAAGATTCTTTAACATCAGCTTCGGATGCATCACCAGATTGAAAAAACTCCAGCATTACTGCCGCATCTTCTATAGCAGAAACAGTAGAATCGTAAGCATCTGTCCAGCTTTTCTTAATTTTTATGGAGTGTAAAACCTTTTCCGCCTCTTTTGGATTATCCCAAAAATTTGGTTCCAGCGTTAAAGCATTCTCTCTATGTAATTCAATTAATTTAGCATCTATGTCAAAGATGCCTCCTCAGAGACGTTACCCTGTCTCTCAAATCCTGCAATTGTTCTTTAGTCATTCGGCAAATATAGCTTAATTGTTAAACAGGTTTCTATTTAAACAAAAAAAGCAACCCTTTATTCAAAGGCTGCTTTGATCATTAAATTAAAATTGTTTATGCTAACTGTGTATGGGGTATTTTCCCAAATAAAGTTTCAAAATTTATGGTGTAACCACTTAACTTATTAAACAATGCAAATACACCATTTTCATTTTTGTGATTCACCTCTTTAGACATGGACACAAATTTCTTCATGATAACCAGTATAACCCCATCTGCCATTTTCTTTGCACTTTCTATTTGTATTCCATAATACTTGTTTAACCTGTTAGCATATTTAGATGCTATAGTGCGTACCAATACATTATTCTCTATATGATTTACTTTAAAAACAGCCAATAAATCATTATATTTCCCTTTATCAATCTGCGATTTCAGCACATCAATTATGGTTCCCGATGCTTCGTTAACAACAGATTCGTGAAATTCCACGGGAATGGCAGCGTCTTTTAACACTTCTGCACCTATGTTTTCCTTTACTAATTGATAGAGCTTTTCGAACATGATCTGATAAATTATATAGTTAACAAATGAATTACAGTTTAAGGAAATTGAAGCGAATGATTACCAGTCACACTTACCATTTCGCATAAGAATCAATAACTTACATCAAGAAACTGACTTTTTTGAATAATCAATAATTGTACCAAAACACATAAAGTACATTTCCGGGATTCTGGCTTATCTCGTTTATAAAATTGTTCTGATTTTAATAATAAGTGCATTAAAAATTGTGCACCCAAAATAACATTACAGTTTTAGCTTGCATTCAAACCAAATACATTTAGAATAGTTTAACCTTTAATTTATATCAATGCTTATATTGCAACTCTAAATTTTCAAAAAAAGCTATAACCCATAAAGTTATGTTATCAAAGATTAATTTTACCCAAACTCAGGCTTATCAATACCTTTCAGACCATCTGGTAGAGATTTCAGACAAGCACATCAAA
>JAZQRF010000264.1:0-11051 GCA_045629485.1 Pelobium sp.
GGACTACCATTCCGAAGAGTCTTTAATGACTAATGACGAACTAAAGTCTTATTCCTTCTCTCTGCTGGATCTTTTTAAACTGAACAAAATTATATTCCGTTTAATCTTCTCCAAATATTTCTCTACAAACTTACGATGACGGTGAAGATGGAAGATTCCTCCGCTTCGGTTGGAATGACAAAAGAGATGGGCAGAATGACGGTGAAGTGGGAGATTCCTCACGCTCCTTCCGTCACCCTTTTCCTTAGCCCGTCATCCCGAGCGAGGAACGAGTCGAGGGATCCCTAACATAGTAGCACAACACCAACATATTCCTCCGCTCGCACACTCGGTCGGAATGACGGTGAAGATGGAAGATTCCTCCGCTTCGGTCGGAATGACAAAAGAGACGGGCGGAATGACGGTGAAGTGGGAGATTCCTCACGCTCCTTCCGTCACCCTTTTCCTTAGCCCGTCATCCCGAGCGAGGAACGAGCCGAGGGATCTCTAATATAGGAGCAATGATGGAACAGATTCCTCCGCTCGCCCACTCGGTCGGAATGACGGTGAAGATGGAAGATTCCTCCGCTACGGTCGGAATGACAAAAGAGACGGGCGGAATGACAGGGTAATAGGTAAGATTTCTCCACTAGCCATATCATACACCGTCATCTCGAGCGAGGAAGGAGTCGAGACATAACCTCGTCATCGAATGAGGAACTTTAACCTTAATCAAAGTCTCCTTCTTCACTTCTACCGTTTCTTCCATTATTTCCCCGGATCAAAACATCTTACAACATCATAAAGACAAATCTAATTGTAAATAAAGCATTTACAAAAACTTTCCCTCCTCCAGACTGTTAACTCCTTATCTATATTATACTATGAAAATAAAAATTACACACTTACTTGCCCTGTTGCTCGTGGCTTCAGCAAGTTATGCACAAAGAGGCCTCCCGCCTTCCAAAAAAACACGGTCGGCACTGGTTACCAAGTATCCGCAACACCTGGATTTCCACCCCGCATTGGTTAAACTGTTAAAAGTACCAGACGGATGGCAGGTAGAGATAGCTGCATCTGGCTTGGGTAAACCGCGAATGCTATACAATGGCCCCAATGGCGAACTATATGTTACCCGTCGTGACGGCGGAGACGTACTGATGCTAACCGAACCCGACAGCGAAGGTATGTTTAGAGAGCTAAAAACCGTGGTTGCCGACTTTAAAGGCGTACATGGCATTACCATCAAAGATAATTGGATGTATTTATGCAACAATACCGAATTGCGAAGATTCCCTTTAAATGCAGATGGTACCTTGGGTAAAGGCGAAGTGCTGATCAATGATTTGCCAAACGGAGGGCAACACCCTAACAGGACAATGGAGTTCGGGCCGGATGGTATGCTTTATATCAGCGTGGGTACCCTTTGTAATGATTGTAAAGAAAGCGACAAAGAAACAGCCAGCATGCTCCAGGTAGACCCTAAAACATGGAAACGCACCATTTTTGCCAGCGGCTTAAGAAATACCATTGGGTTTGATTTCCATCCCCAAACCGGCCAGATGTGGGGTATAGACAATGGCGGCGATGGCAAAGGAAACCAGTGGCCACCAGAAGAAGTTAACCTCATAGTCAAAGGCGGTAATTATGGTTATCCTTTTGCGTACGGAAAACAGGAAGTTGACCAAAGCCGGGAAGACCCGCCAGGGCAAAATAAAGAAGCCTGGGCTAAAGAAACCAAACCCTCTATCCTGGAACTGCCTGCACACATGGCACCCATAGGCTTCAGGTTTTTCAAAAGTACGGCTTCCTTGCCAGCAGGTTATGCGGAAGACGGATTAGTGGCATGGCATGGCTCCTGGAACAGAAGCAAGCCCGTGGGTTTCAAAGTACAGCGCATACACTTTACCAACGGTATGGCAACCAGTGCAGATGACTTTCTAACAGGTTTCTTAAAGCCAGGTTTCCCATTAATGAAACGTAAGGTACGCTTTGGTCGCCCTGCAGGCATCAGCACCACACCAGAAGGTACGGTTTTCGTTTCAGACGATGCAAACGGAGTAATTTATAGAATTAGAAAAGCAGGCTAGCAAACCTCACACATATTAAACAGAATCCCATGAAAACAATTAAATATTTAGCTATTGGCATGCTGGGCCTGCTGGGCTGTGTAGCCAATAAACCTACACAAAGAATTACTTTCCAGGCAGAAGATGCTTATCCGGAAGGTATAGCTTACGATAGTACACAAAACGTATATTATGTTTCCTCAGCCAGATTGGGAAATATTGGTAAGGTTAGCCCGGAGGGAGTGTACACCGTCTTGCATGCGGATACCACTTTAAAGTCTACCTACGGGTTAAAGATACATCCGGATGGTAAACGTTTATTTGCCTGCGTTGGCGATGCCAATTATAGTAAGTTCACCTCTCCAGAGACAAGAAAAAAAATGATACGCCTCATCAGTATAGACCTTGCTACCGGAAAAAGACTGACTGACACCGACCTGTCTGGCCTCCTGCCGGGAAAACATTTTGGCAATGACCTTATCTTCGACTCGCAAGGAAATGCCTACGTTACCGATAGCTATGCCCATGCCATTTACAAGGTTCCCGCACAGGGCAATCCGTCTGTATTTTCCAAACATAAGCTGTTTGAAACAGAAGGCATCGGGCTAAACGGAATTGTATTTCACCAGGCTGGCTTCTTACTTGCATCAAACAGCAATACAGGGATGCTCTACAAAATAGACCTTAATAACCCTAACAACGTGAGCATAGTAAAGACAGATCAGTTTTTTCTTGGTGCAGACGGCTTATTGCTTCAGGATAATAAATTAGTTGTGGTTGTTAATGGAGGCAATGATAAAATTTACCAGCTGGAATCTGAAGATAACTGGCAAAGTGCAAAATTAGCTGCAACTACCCTGGTAGCCGACAGGTTTACCTACCCGGCTACAGCCACTAAAAAAGGCAGCGAAACATGGATAATGAATGCCAAGTTTAATGTTTTATTAGACAGCAACAATGTAGCAGACCGTAATTTTGATATACAACAGGCTGTTTTTAAACCTGTACCAAAGCCTAAATAACAACATTCTTAGATTATAAGGGAAGATTTCCTCTTAGGTAGTATTCATTGAAAAGCAGGATGGTGATTTAGCACTCCTGCTTTTTCTTTATGTAACCGGGTGATGAACGAACCAAAAGATCTTTTTCCTGTAGACTACCCTACTCAGTATCTAATAGAAAATTATAACTTAAGTTCCTTTAAAAATAATTCTTTACTGCTTTTTACTTTTTTTAGCTGTTTAGGATTTGTAATCCCAGACTTTTGAATAGTACGCGTTTAACTTTGCAGGCAACATTCTAAAGCGGGTATTAGTGCCACTTTCCTGCTTTAGGCCGTATTTTTTTAAATTCAGGACGGGTACATATTGCTAAAATTTCAAAAAAAATTTAGAGTGGGAGTATAGTGGGAGTAACTACGGCTTAAAGTAGGCCTAACTACGGGCTAAGCTCCGGAATAGTATTTAATGTCTTTACCCCCTCTTGCAAGTCTTAGCGCCTGGGGATTTAAACAAATCCTGGAAAAATTCAATATATAATATGAAATAAAGAATTTATTCTGAATTTCACCAGGGCACAAGTATTCAATACACAGGCTGAGCTGCATACCTGCCATCCTGTGGTGTCAAAATTCAGGTCATTCCGAATTATTTTGGAATCCTACCTAGAAAGCAATTTAAACAAGTAAACTTTGCATGTAGGATGCTGAAACAAGTTCAGCATGACGAAGTGAGCGCACAGTTTTACAATCATTATTGCTTTAAAAACTTCAAGATTCTGTTTTTTAGAGAAATGTAATACTGACCAGCAGGCAAATAAGAAACGTTGATGCCCAGCTTCAGTTCCTCTACGTCACCGCTCTTCATCTTTTGACCCCTCATGTCAAACAAATCATAACTACCGAATATTTCGCCGCTTAACTTCATGATTGCTGTTGCCGGGTTAGGATATAAATGTACAGAGGGTTCAATATTAAACGCAACAAGCTTAATACCTAGTTCAGTAGATTCACCGTTGTGATTTACCTGTACCAAACGGTAGTAATTATTGTCAGCTAACGGGTTTTTATCATAATAAAAATAGTTTTTTTTGTTCTCACTGTCACCAGCCCCTATTACTGTGCCTAATGGCGTAAAGGATTGATCATCGCCGCTTCTGTAAATCACAAACTCTTTATTGTTATTTTCTGATGTAGTTTGCCATTCCAGTTTTGGATAATTTCCTTCAATTTTTGCAGTAAAAGAAACCAGGGTAACCGGCAAAGTATTGATAACTGTTAATTCCACAGTTTTTGTAGCTTCCTTATAATTGCTTGTAGCAGCTGCTGTTACACTTAATGTATGAGTGCCCACATCAAGCAAGGTACCTGCCACGGGACTATAGCTCAATGTACCGGTAGCACTGCCACCCGTTACGCCAATTACTGTAGCGTTAAGTTGTGCAGCACTTAATTTTGTACCATATTGAATAGCAGATGGTGTTGCCCAGCTAATGTTTTGGTCTGCTTTAGCGATATTAAATGTAATTTCCTTAGAAGTTGCGGCATACTCATTATTACCTGCCTGTTCTGCTTTTAGCTTTACTTCCCCTGCACCTGTAATGTTAAGCCTTTGGTCAGTCGCATTATAAGTTACTGGTCCACTAAGTACCGAATAGCTTACCGGTAAGGAAGAAGATGCAGATGCCAATCCTGTAATAGCTACTTCCGCATCACCATAGGTCAATCCTGCTGTTAGTGTTTCATCAACAGCAATTTCCTGGATTTTTAATGGCTCTAACGTCAAGGTGATTTCCCAGGTACCATTAACTACATAATTATAGGAACTAGAACAACCACTTCCACCGTAAATTCTCCATGCCCTTAATTCAAAAACGACTGTCCCGGTTAATCCGTTTGCTATCGGTATATCTGTTCTGTTGTAACTGTAAGTTCCGGAACTAGCACCAGAACCCGTTGTAATTGCAGTTTCAGCAGTGTTATTGGTAATACACGCCAGCAAACTTCTCTGATCGCTTATCCATGCGTTACCTGCTGTAGCCATATTATACGCAACAGCCGTGTTTTTAATTGTATATCCTGGTGGAACTGACACTGATAAAGTCCCGGGGCAGCTGGTAGAGGAAAAAGTAGTTACATAAGCATTCAACTCTGTCGAAATTTCATCTTCAGTATAAGTAGCTTTTATTTGGGCGGTGGTAAATGATTTTTTTTTCCAAAAGCCCGTTGACCCTGTCCCACAGTTAGACCTGATCCAGATATTATAGTTTTTCCCTATTATTAAAGAGTTAAGAGATATTGATGTTGTTAGTGTATGACCTGTGGGTGTGGTTGTTGCTGTTGGAGCTTCATCTGTTGCACTAAGATAGTAATCGTACCCGTTTGAAGGCAAAGCTGAAGAAGCTTGCCATGATATTTCTGCTGAATCAAATTCAACATTTGCTATGATATCTTGTGGAGCAGTACAAGCGTTATATAAATCGGCGGAAAAAGCAAAAACATTAGGTACTCCGTCAATACTTGTTTTTGTTATTCTGACGTCTTTTATCAGCTTGGTATAGTTGCTTTCCGCTAAGTCTAAGCGGAACTGATAAAGACGAGGATTAGTTCCATTTCCATTTTCCAGTACATTATTGCTCCGGTTAATTCTTCCAATTCCCCAAATGGCATGCCCACTTCCATAATACCAATCCGAAATATTTACATCTACGAAATCCTGGGAGGTACCATCTGTAAAATTAACAGAAATTGCTACCGTACACACACCGCTTCCACTGGTTGCTAACATGTACAAAGCTTTTGCTTTTACAGGAGAGACAAATGTGAGTATACCAGAGCTGTTCGTATTAACAAGTTTTAAAGCGTTATTAACATTATAAGACGCCAACTGATAACTTAAGCCAGGTGTGCCGACTACTACAGAATTAATTAGCCCGTTTGTTGGAAGGCCGTAAGATAAAGGGCTACTTGTACTCGTTGTTTGATAATCTCTTGAAATCAGTGTATAATCCGAATCATCTAAACCTGCAGTGGTAGATTGCGAGGCTAAACCAACTCCATTTGCAATAATATCAACATTAAAACCGGATGCTATTGGCATCTGATAATAATCCTGTGCGTAAACGGTATGAAAAAAAAATGAACACAATAGTATGAGAATTAATGTTTTGACATTAAATTTAAGATAGCTTTTCATTGTAGCAGTAGAATCGTATTTGGTATTATATATATAAATGTAATATATTTATTTGATACTCCGAATTTTATTTAAGCCTGGTTTTAGATGCTGTCATCTTGTAAATGCTCATTGGAATTAAATTGTGCGGGTCACAAAGCCGTCTTCTGAACGGAGTAAAGAATCTCACATGCAAAGTGCAGGTTTGTTTTCCTTTTCCAGTGAGCTATTTCGTTTTACTCAACAAGACGAGAGGCAAACGTTATCCCAATGCGCTTATCAATTGCCCGGAAGACTTCAGCCGTGGGAAACACCTTTTTTAAAGTATGTAGCACATCGTCAGTGAATTTCGCCTTTTGGAGAACTTCTTAATTGCAGACGCGGAAATATAGTTACCCAAGGGTTTTATTTCTCAAACGATTGATTTAAATATTCTTCAAAGGTGGTGTGCATTGAAACCAGGTTCGGTTCTTTTAGTTCTGGTTCTGCTTTTCCGCTTGCAACCAAATCAGTCATTTCTACAAAGTTTTTGGCTGCGTCTTCAGAAAAACCAATACTTTTAATAGTTTCGCTCCATTCACTTTTTGGAATTTGCTGAGTCTTAACTTCTCTATTAAGTGCCTTTCCCATGAGTCTGGCAATGTCTTTAGGTGAATACTTTTTTGGTCCTACGATCTCTATCAATTCGGATTGATCAATCCCGTTTTCTATTTTATCTGCGATAAACTTTGCTACATCGTTTGGCGAAATCATATTGAACTCCAGATCGGTCGGATAAAACGAGGGTAAATGTCCATTTTCCTTCACCATATCCAGCGACAAGAGCCAGTTGCTATAATAATATGCTGGCCGAATAAAAACTTTGTTAATATCCAACCCCGAAAACTTATTTTCCAGCATATTTGACATTAGTAAATTGCCTGTTCCCTTGTCGAATTGCGCACCGATAGAAGAAAGTCCGATAAGCGATTTGATGTTTGATTGTTGGATTGATTTATAATAATTTTCTAACAAATCTTGCGTGTCTCCTAAAACATCATCGGAAGCTCCATCTTCAGGCGTGATCAGAAAAATCAGATTCCCATCTTTTACAGCTTCTGTTAAAGCGTCCAGGTCAAAATAATCCGCTATGCAAACTTTTGCACCTTTGCTTTTTAATTCGCCTGCTTTCTCTGTGTTCCTAATAACTGCTTTTACAGGCAGCCCTTTATCAATCAGGCTCGCTACAATTGCAGAACCTACTTGTCCTGTTGCTCCTAAAACTATGTTCATTTGCATTTATTTTAAAGTCGGAGGCAAAAGTAAATACTGTTAATGACAGCTATATGTCAGAGGTGGTATAATATTTTTCTAGAAACTGCTGGAAGGTCATTTGTTGAGGACTATACTTTTCATCCAGCTGGTAAAGACGTTTGATTCGGTCGAGCCTAAATACTCTAAAATCTTTTCTCAACCTGCAAAAGGCAAAGAGCAACCAATTATCTCCTTCATTGTAAAGAACAAATGGTTCGAGAATCCGGGTAGTTAAATTTGAATGCTCATCAGAATAATCGATACTCACACATTGATTATTGATAAGATGAAGTTGTAATACGGATAGATAGTTACTTGAATTTTCTGAATTTTGCTTTTGTCTGATGACGATTCGCTCTTTTAATGTTTCTGCTTTTTCTCTTAGCGGCTGTTTTAATACCGTTTTTATTTTTTCTACAGCTTTGGAAAATTCTCTAATCAGGGAGATATCTTTATTATTTGCAATAAGTTGTTCAGCCGTTATCAAAGCAAATGCCTCACTTTCGGTGAACATAACGGGTGGGACGTTGTAGCCATCCATGAGGCAATATCCTTTGCCCTCTTCTGTTATAATTGGAATTCCCGACTTTTCCAGTGTACTCATGTCACGGTAAATCGTCCGAATACTCACGTTGTGCTTTTCCGCCAGTTTTCTTGCTGTCACCATCCTGCTGGATCTTAATTGGGTTAGAATTGCTGTCAGTCGTTCCAGTCTTGGTCTGTAGTCTGCCATATTTCATCAGCTAATGTTATCTCCCTGCAGCTGCAATCAGCTTGCCATTTACGGGTCAAATATAAGTGTACTGCAGGATTATGGGTCACAAATCCGTCTTTCTGAACGGAGTGAAGAATCTCACATGCAAAGTGCCGGTTTCGTTTTTCCTTTTCTGGTGAGATGTTTCGTTTCACTCAAATGGGAGATTCCTACGCTCGCACACCCCGCCGGAATGACGGCAAATGCTCTTTAAGAGCAGTATAGCAATTAAAATGAAACTTCCTCTGACCGTTTATTGCACTGATTCATCAACTGCACTTTCCATAAAAATCTACCGTAATAATACCTAAATGCCTCTTCTGCACTCTTACCTGGAATGCAATTTTCGGTATAGGTAAAGGTAAATTCTAAAACCCCCTGTCTAGGCGTCCCAGAAAAAAGTTTTACATTGTATGCATTTCCTGCAACACTAAAACTCCCATTAGGATCTACGGTATCTTTGATCAGCAAACGTGAAGGATAGCAGTTCGTTTGAAGATCACAAGTACCTGACCCGGCTCCAATGATCAAATCAGAACCCGCTGAAGTAAATGCAACATACACTCCGTATTTGTTATTCTCATTACAATTAAAACTAATTCCGTCAATTGTTGGTGCAAGCGCCTGGGAACAGGGTGTAACCGCTTTAAAAATAACAGGCGCACCACTTACTAAAGAACCATCTTTCTTTTTCACCAGCACCTCCACCTCCTGTTCGTTTGTGGTCCCTAAAGTCCATTGATTAGAGGATACCCCCTGTGCATTTGTTTTGCTTGTAGCCGCTGTTAATGTTCCTCCGCCATTTTTAATTTTCCACTCTACTTCAACATTTTCCAGCGGTTGGTTGCTATCATCGGTCACTAAAACCTGCAAAGAATTAGGCAGCCTTTGACCGCTTGTACCAGTCTGGTTATTCCCTGCAATAACTGCTACTTTGTTAGGCTCAATTGTTCCGTCAAAAATAGCATTCATGGTTTTCCTTACTTTAATATCAAAGTTACTATAGGTGTAAACAATGTCGTAAGTAAATGCTTTTTCTGTAGTAATTGTATTGCTTGTGGCCTTCACAATAAATTGATTTTCATCATTTACTCTTGTTAAGCTAATTTGACTATCAGAAACATTTTCAATACTCAATAAGCTAAAGGGGATATCGGCTACAGCTGAAGATGACTGTTGATTAATTTGAAGTTTTTTCTCTTCCAATGCAGGTGTGCCTGTAAAAAAACCTTTAATACTATTGATGATTTTAACCATATCATTATAGGACGACATGGCATTCACCATCCTCGTTGAAAAAGAAGTAAAGAAGGGATTGCTGGTCTCTTTGGATATATTACTATAAGTGCCGTTAAAATGTAAATTATAATTTTTATTTGCTTTGAAAACCGCCGCGTCAGGGGTGGCGGACACACTGGTACCCCGGGATGTTTTCGATGCTGCACTATTTATACTCACCATTCCTACCAGATCGGAAATAGAAATAGCAATGCCTTTATAGTTAAACAAGGCAACAGCAGTCCCATGAGCGTCAGAAAGAAGTTTAACTCCCACACCTGCCAGAGCAACCCCAATAAGTTTTTCAACCCCGGTTGCTAAAGGCATTTGGATCAAAATTCCCCCTGCACCAATAGACGAACAAGCTAAGGTGCTGGTAGCTAAACAGCCCAGCATTTCTCTCGCAAAAACAAACTCATTTGTAATTTCAACAGCTTTCAATGTTTTAGGCGCAGCACCTGAGGTGGTCAGCTTCCCTTTGTCTTTAGATGCTGGTAAACTGGCTACAGTAATTGGAGCTTCAAACGTAAGCTTCTGTATCGCGAAGGCGAAATTCCTTTTCTCTTCTGCACTCAGCTGAATGTATTTTTCTGCAATCGTCTGCTGGGTCATCAGCAAGAAGTCTTTTTCAGTTCCATTTGTCATAGCGGCAGCAGCCGTAGCTAATTGGCTCATAAATTCGTTTTTCACCTCATCAGGATTACTAATGGTTGTGTAATTGTCGATAATAATTTCCGTATCATTGGAATTTACATTGCTAAGATCAACAGTTTTAATCCCGGCAGGTAAGAATGGAACAGTAAAAACGCCTTCATAACTGCTTATTCTGGCTAAATAGGTCTTTTTATCGCCTATCATAATCTCATAAGACGCTTTGCTAAGCGGCGTAGAAAAAGTTAGGGTAACAATATCCCCGGGGGTAATTGCTTTTGGTACGATCGTAACCGATCCTTTTATGACCTCCTCTTCTGGAGTTTCTTCCTTTTCTTTTTTACAGGAAAGAAGAAGTATGGAAGTGGAAAAGAATAGGACATACCCTAACATCCTTAATTTGTTTACCCTTGTACCTAAAACTAACATATCGAAAAAAAATTTCTTGAAGGTATCGATATATTACCGGGGTTTATAGATTATCCTATAAAATACCTGTTTTCAGGTAGGGTTAACCCGTTATCTTGAGGGAGGAATGAATCGAGAGATCCTTGTCATAGTAGCATTGATGGAACAGATTCCTCCGCTACGGCCGGAATGACGAAAGGGATGGGTCAAATGACGGTGAAATGGGAGATTCCCAAGCATCTGTTATTAGGAACTGCAGGATTACGGGACGCAAATCCGTCTTTCTGAACGGAGTGAAGAATCTCACATGCAAAGTGCAGGTTTCGTTTTTCCTTTTCTGGTGAGATGTTTCGTTTCACTCAACAAGACGGGTGGCACAAATCCGTCAACGAAATCTAGTAGCACAGGATTAACAGATTCCTCCGCTCGTACACTCGGTCGGAATGA
>JAZQRF010000265.1:0-6891 GCA_045629485.1 Pelobium sp.
AAACAATTAAATCTTCATTAGTTGCTAATCTCGGCAATCCTGTGCCAGGTTGGATATATAATTTTGTTAATCCTAATTGTTGTAAGTCCGGATTTGCAGCCAAACCTGCATTTATTGCAGCCACAGTCACTGTATTAAAAAACGGAACAGCGGTTACATCTGGAATTGTTGCTACAACACCTTTTTGTCCCTGCGCAGTAAGTGTTCCTATAAAACCATTATAGGCATTAGTAAAATTTGTAATATTAGTCAAATTTGTTGTAGCAGCAGCTTGCCCTGACTCAACAACACCTCCATTCATAGCCCAACCTAACACATCATTATTACCTAACCAAAAAGAAAAAAATGTATGATTTCTATTTTGTAAAAAACTCAAATATGTTGTAGCCCCAACTTGAGCATCTGGCAATAACCTTTCGAAGTACATATTAGCTCCACTAAATGTTGGTGCTGCAGCACCCAAATCTAACCTCATCCCAGGGATTCCTAAATTCTGAATTTCATTGGTGTACTTAGTTAATAATCCCTGTGCTCTATAAGCTAGCTTATCAGTTACATTAGCTGTAATTGGAGTTCCATCAGGATTAAATCCACTTAATCTGGTATATCCAGAACCATTAGCCTGAGCTTCAGTAAAAAATGGTGAATTAAAATCGCCCCCTCCAAAAGATTTTAATTGAGATGCGATGATATTAGGATAAGCAACTTTTTGGCCTTCTAAATATAGACCTCCATCGGCAAAACCTGCTGTTAACGAGTTTCCTACAGCAATATATTTACTAAAATCTGCATCTCCTGCAGTTGCTTTAGGTGTATCAATTTCTGGTTTACAGGCTGATACCGAAATAAATAGCGCTGCTAAAATCCAATGTTGTATATTTTTAGTTTTCATGACTGTTCGATTTTGAGATTATTACCATTTATAAGAAACAGAAATACCAGGGATGTATACAAATGTTTTATAAGTACCAGACAATTGAGTTTCCAGATTTGTAGAAGTCCTCTTGTTTACACTTTGAAAATAGAAAGACGCATCTACACCAAACTTTTCTGTTATTTGATAACCAAGCCCGGCACTTAAAAATAACCTGTTTGCATCCGGAGTTTCCGGAGTAACATATCCGTCTTTTACAGGAGATAATGCATAACCTACCCCTCCTCTTAAAGCTAATTTATTAGTATGTTGATATTGTACGCCCAATCTAGCTGATCCTCCATCATCATAATTTCTCGGAGACTGAGTGTCTATAATTCTTGTATTATTATCATAATCAAAATCTAATGATTTGTAAACACTCCAATGCACATAGGTGATATCTAATGCTAATAGTACCTTTGGATTAACTTCATAACCAAAGCCTAATGTTGTTGTGGCCGGTAAAGGCAATTCTGCACTAAATTTAGTTGGAAATGTTGAAGCTAAAGATTGCGGAACATCAAAGACAGCATCGCCATCATCAACTTTAGCGGTAACTTTCGAACGATGAGCTAAACCAATACTTAAACCTATATCAGTTTTATAAAAAATCCCGGCATTCCATCCAAAATCACCACTGGTTCCTTTTAACCTTGCCGAGCCTTGTTCACCCTGATCGTTTGTTAAAGGGACACCACGTTTTAAATCAACCGAACCATAAGTATAAACCAACCCGGCACCAATACCCAGCTTATCTGTTAATTTCACACTTAGTGTTGGCTGAAAATAGATTGACTTAAGATCAAGAGAGATCAAAGCATTTCTTCCAGACCATTCGTTGCCCCAATCCGTTCCTCCACCAAACGGTGTATATATTCCCAATCCTAATTTATATTTCTCGGATTTTGGCCCCCATACCCCATATACCATAAAGGGCGTAGAAACCTTAGATTTATTATGCTCTGTAATATTTGATCCAGCTTGTTGAAAAGCGGTTTTCAAAAAAAGCGGGCTAATACCAGCACTTACAGAATTACCTTTTAGCATACTTACCGCTCCGGGATTAAAAAACACTGAAGCTTCATCCAATGCTAATCCGGTACCAGCACTGGCCATAGCAATTTGCTTTTGCCCCTGCAAATTTACCTGATAGCCCTGAGCCCATCCAAGAGTGGGAATTGCGAGCATTGCTCCCAATAGTATTTTTCTAATCATAACTTTAATTTATTAGGGTTTATAATATTAAATTTATTATGTTAGCATAACAAATTACTATGCTAACATAATAAATATTTTGATTAAAAGAAAGAACATTAAAAAATATTGAATGTTTAAATTATTGAGAAACTTTTCCTTTGCCTCAATTATATAAAAAGCATTTCCTCTTGCTGGCTTCCAGTAGCCTGTTTCCTAAAAAGGGAATGATTAAAAGCAAAAAGAGTGGCTAGCCAGGAAATTGATTTGATCCATATGGAATGAAGAAACGCTAGAATTTTCATAATATATTTTTAATACATGAAATTTATCAAGTTTCGAGCCAGTTTTTACCTCTAACAAGGTGTTGGTTTAAACTAAGGATGATTCTTAGAAAAATAAAAGAATACAATCACCTTATAACAAGTCACAAACACAGCCACTTAAAATTCATTAAAATAATTATTCAAATAGGTTTTGAATTAAAATACATAAAGTGTAATTTCGCAACTCAAATTTAAAAGCTTTAAAAGGCTTAAAAACAAGTGATTTTATAAAAAATTACCATTAAGATATGCCAAACATTGGAAAAATAGCGCAGATCATCGGACCAGTTGTAGACGTTAGCTTCTCTTCCGAGGATTCGAACCAGCTCCCTAAAATTTACGACGCATTAGAAATTCGTAAAGAGAATGGTCAGAAAATCATTTTAGAAGTTCAACAGCACTTAGGTGAAAACCGCGTAAGAGCAGTTGCCATGGACTCTACAGATGGTTTAGTAAGAGGAATGGATGTAATAGATTCTGGAGCTCCTATTAAAATGCCTATTGGAGAAAACATCAAGGGCCGTGTGTTTAACGTAGTTGGAGATGCTATTGATGGTATCGAAAACCTGGACAAAACAAACGGTAAATCTATCCATAACAAACCACCAAGATTCGAAGATCTTTCTACTGAGAATGAGATTCTTTTCACAGGTATTAAAGTGATCGACCTTTTAGAGCCTTATGCAAAAGGAGGTAAAATTGGTTTATTTGGTGGTGCCGGTGTTGGTAAAACTGTATTGATCCAGGAATTAATTAATAATATCGCGAAAGCGCATGATGGACTATCTGTATTTGCAGGTGTTGGTGAGCGTACCCGTGAAGGAAACGATTTAATTCGTGAAATGATTGAAGCTAACATCATTAAATATGGTGAGGCTTTTAAACATTCTATGGAAGAAGGCGGATGGGACCTATCAAAAATCGATAGAGAAGAAATGAAAGATTCTAAAGCAACTTTCGTTTTCGGACAAATGAACGAGCCTCCTGGTGCGAGACAACGTGTTGCTTTATCAGGATTAACATTGGCTGAATACTACCGTGATGGTGATGGCGAAGGACAAGGCAGAGATATCTTATTCTTTATTGACAACATTTTCCGTTTTACTCAGGCAGGTTCTGAGGTATCAGCATTATTAGGCCGTATGCCTTCTGCAGTAGGTTACCAACCAACTTTGGCAACAGAGATGGGAACCATGCAGGAACGTATTACTTCTACCAAGAGAGGATCGATTACATCTGTACAAGCGGTTTACGTACCTGCGGATGATTTAACTGACCCTGCTCCGGCAACAACATTTGCCCACTTAGATGCAACTACTGTACTTTCCCGTAAAATTGCTGAGCTTGGAATTTATCCTGCGGTAGATCCTTTGGATTCTACTTCAAGAATCTTAACACCAGCTGTTGTTGGAGACGAGCATTACAATTGTGCACAAAACGTAAAAGAGATTTTACAACGCTATAAAGAACTTCAGGATATCATCGCTATTTTAGGTATGGATGAGCTTTCTGAAGAAGATAAATTAACGGTTTCCAGAGCAAGAAGGGTTCAGCGTTTCTTATCACAGCCTTTCCACGTAGCAGAGCAATTTACAGGATTAAAAGGTGTTTTAGTTGATATTAAAGAAACTATCAAAGGCTTTAACATGATCATGAACGGTGAAGTTGATGAGTATCCTGAAGCTGCATTTAACCTTGTAGGAAGCATGGACGAAGCGATAGAAAAAGGTAAAAAATTATTAGCTGAAGCGAACGCATAAAAGTTGAAAGTGTTAGGTTTAAAGTACTAAGTTAGCTTACTACTTTAAACCTTCAACTTATTACTTACAACTTAATATTAGAAAATGATTTTAGAAATATTAACCCCGGATAAAAAAATATTTGACGGCGAAATTACTTCGGTTACCGTTCCTGGTACACAGGGTTCTTTCGAGATCCTTAACAACCACGCCCCTATCATTTCTACTCTTGAAAAAGGTCAGGTAGTGGTAAGAGGATCAGGCAAAGAACAGAAGTTTTTAATCACCGGCGGAGCTATTGAGGTGATCAATAACAAAATAATTCTTTTAGCTGAAGGTGCAAAAGAAAAGTAGGTTAATTACTTTATCCATATGAAAAATCCGACAATTTTAAAGTTGCCGGATTTTTTTATGCACTAAACAATCTAAAATAAAAATCATTTCTTAAATACAATTTCAGGAAGAAAAACCTCATTTTAGTATGCTTGCATAGTAAAATGAACTAAATACCATTTCGTTGTTTAGTTCAAATATTAAGAAATTTATGATGTAGAAGAGGTTTGTAAAAGAATTATATTCTGTACGCTCGCTGTTTTAAAAATTATATTTTTTTTATCTTTTTTAGTATCAGCTATTGATAATAGTCTTTAGATGCTGTACCTTGAGAAAATATAATTAGCAAAAAATTCAATACAAAATGTTTTACATCCCTTTTATCCTGATCATCATTTTGATTCTGCTTGTGGTGAGCTTAAATAAAAAGGCATGTTTAAATTAACAGTATAAAAAAATTTAAAAATGCCTTCCCTTAAAGAAGGCATTTTTTTTAAAAGGCATCAGCAAAATCTCATGATAGAGAAAGACATGAAAGCATTGGTATACAAACAAGGAGAATTTATTGATACGAGTTCTGCTGGTATTGATATTTTCAGTCAGACCGTTCATTATGGTTTTGGCGCATTCGAAGGCATAAGATCTTATTTAACGAATAATGGCGTTAAGCTTTTTAAAGCGAGAGAACATTTTGATCGTTTAAAAACCTCTTGTGAAAAGGTTCAAATTCCTTTTACCTGGGATATTGAAGAACTGATAGAAGTTTCTTACAAATTATTAGAAGTTAACAATTTAAAAAACGCTTACGTTAGACCATTGGTTGTTACCGGGCAAGGGATGGATTTAAAGGTTCATACCTCTTCCGAAATCACCATTATGGCTTGGGACTGGGATTTTTATCAGGGAAATAAACTGCTAAAAACTTGCTTTTCCTCTTGGGAAAGACCTAATCCGAAATCTTTTCCGATAAGTGCAAAGGTTTCCGGCAACTACGTCAACTCTATTTTAGCAACTGCCGATGCTGCTAAAAACGGTTACGATGATGCCATACAATTAGATGCCAGAGGCTTTATTGCCGAAGCACCAGGAGCAAATTTATTTATTGAAAAAGACGGCCGAATCTATACCCCGGAAATCTCTGAGTATATTTTAGCGGGCATCACCAGAAGCACACTTATTAAAATTGCCAAACAATTAGATATAGAAGTAGTAGAAAAAAACCTAAGTGTGGCAGAATTTAAAAATGCAGATAGTGCATTTTTATGCAGTACAGCCGCAGAGGTCGTTGGAATAGGCTCGGTAGATGAAGTAAAATTCAGTGCTAATTTTTCTGACACCTTAGGCGGAACGCTACAAAAAGCATATAAAAATTTAGTATTAGACAAATTAAGTTTCGAAGTTATAATATAATGGAATTAAACAAGTACAGTAAGACAATTACTCAGGACAAAACACAACCGGCCTCTCAGGCACAACTTTATGCAATTGGCTTAACAACAGCCGATATGTCTAAAGCCCAGGTTGGTATTGCCAGTATGGGATATGATGGAAACAATTGCAACATGCACTTAAACGGCTTAGCTGCTGAAGTAAAAAAAGGTGTCTGGGCTAATGGTCTTGTAGGTTTAACATTCCACACTATTGGTGTAAGCGACGGGATTACAAATGGAACAACGGGTATGAGGTATTCTCTGGTATCGAGGGATTTAATCGCTGATTCTATTGAAACTGTAACCGGTGCACATTTTTATGATGGTTTAATTACCGTTCCTGGTTGTGATAAAAATATGCCGGGTTCTTTAATTGCAATGGCTAGATTAAACCGTCCATCTATTATGGTTTATGGCGGATCTATTCACCCTGGAGAATACAAAGGCGAGGCACTTAATATTGTTTCTGCTTTTGAGGCATTAGGTCAGAAAATGGCTGGAAATATAGGCGACGAAGATTACCAGGGGGTAATTGAAAATGCTTGTCCGGGTGCCGGTGCGTGTGGTGGGATGTATACTGCAAATACCATGTCTTCTGCTATAGAGGCAATGGGAATGAGTTTACCTTACAGTTCTTCTAATCCGGCATTAAGTGATGAGAAGTTAAATGAGTGTAAAGAGGTAGGTAAATTCATTAAAATCTTATTAGAAAAAGACATCAAACCAAGTGATATCATGACCAGAAAAGCATTCGAAAATGCGATTACGGTAATTATGGTATTAGGTGGAAGTACAAATGCTGTATTGCACATGATTGCAATGGCTGATTCTGTGGGTATAGAACTAACCCTTAAAGATTTCCAGGATATTAGTGATAAAATCCCTGTATTGGCCGATCTTAAACCAAGCGGAAAATACTTAATGGAAGATTTGCACAATATTGGTGGAGTTCC
>JAZQRF010000266.1:0-25270 GCA_045629485.1 Pelobium sp.
TTTATGTTAGGCAACGATAAACAAACCGATAAAATGATGAAACTAAAATTGAAATCTTAGGCTAATATTCTCTATTAACGCTGCCAATGCTTAAGATATAAGATAGGTTCAAAACTAAATATTAATGCAGGAGTAGTCCTACAAATCCGCTCTGCCAAAAAACAACAACAATGAATAAAGATTTAATTTTACGAGAGAAATTAGCCTTGCAAAGAACAATTCTTGCAAACCAATCTACCTTTTTAGCATTCATCAGAACATCTATGTATTTCCTGGTGGCAGGGGTGAGTATCAACAGCCTCACTAACCTCGAGTTAGGTTACCTGATAGAAATAGTTTTTATTGTTATTTCTTTAACCCTGCTTATCATAGGAATAGTTAATTATAAAAAACAAAGTTTAAAAATTACCGGTAGCGAAAAGCATATAGGTAATTACCAGGATGAATACATTGACCCAAAAGAATAAACACGGAGAGTGAATGCAATCTCTTCCCATAGAAATATTACCGAAAACAACAGAACAGACGGCAACTCAGCAACCGTATTTTACCCCCATTATAATTAATTAGTAGCCCTTTATAGCCGTTAGATATCAGCAAATTCGTTATAGAAATCTTTAAAACTTTCTAAAACCATTTGTAAACTATATGATTAAACGGCTACTCCTCATTTCATTCCCGGACTCCTGTTTCAAAGTTTTTGCACAGCAAAGCTTTGTAAGTTTTGATGTTCCTTCTGCAGAGAGGAGAAACTTTCTGTATACTCCGAATCCAATAATTTATTCAAAACGAGCGTACCAACACGCAATAGCTGTTTCTTTTTTGTCGGTGCTGTCCTCATTTTCTACTTAAGAGACAGGAATTAACAGAGCAAATCAAGGTTTTAAACAATCAATAAATAATATTATGAAGAAAAAAGTACTAATAGGGTTGGGTTTATTTTTTAGCCTGGGAACTGCGAAAGGTCAATTTTTGCCTTTTAACAAAGTAATTGCCATAGATTTGGATACAACTGCAACTGTAAATGGTGTTAACGGAAAATACTACGAATCGCCTCAAACCACAAGCGCCAATATCGTTAGCCAGTTTTTCCCGTTTGAAAAAACTGCATATAAACTTAGGGCCATATCTTATGCTACAGATGCACAGTTTAGTTTAGCAAGTGGCCAGCTGAAAATTAAAAATTCGCTTGCTAATACCGTTGCAAAAGCTACAGTGTTTAATATTCAAAATGCAGGTGCAATAGCTAAATTTTCTTTTACTCTAGACTTTACGAATTTTACCAGTGCAAATAGCAATGCATTTATAATAGCATTTGGTAATGTTGCCAATGGTTCTACATTAACCAGTAGCAGTGCGCCATTTACTACCGCAACTACAGATATCTTTGGAGCTTTTAGAGTAATAAAAAGTGCTGGTAACTTAATAACTCAATATAAGCCGGCAAATGGTACCGGGCAAACCAATACCGCACAATATCTTATCGCTATAAATGCAATAAATACAGTAGAGATTTTTGCAAATACAACCAATGCCGCTGCTGTTTATACTTATAATTCTGGCAGTGTAAATATATCTGCAAATACCTATCATGTGTATGTTGGAGGCGTACGGCATGCAGAGGAATTTCCTAAAGTTGGTACTAGCTATGTTGAGCCAACTATTAATGCATTATCATTCACATTAGCAGGTGCCAATAATCCAACAAGCGGAGTACAGGAAACAGTGGGAATCTCTAATCTTTCCATTACCTATCCATCTGTTACAGATCCAACACTTCCGGTTTCTCTCACCTCTTTTACAGGAAAACTAAATAACAATGCTGTTGATTTAAAATGGTCTACCTCATCAGAGCAGAACAATTCACATTTTGATATATTAAGGTCATCGGATGCTAAAAGCTTTACCTTATTAGATAGAGTTGAAGGAAACAGAAATGTTAACGAAACAAAGGAATATACTTACCAGGATAAAAATCCATTCTCAGGAACCAATTATTACCAGTTAAAGCAAGTAGATTTAGATGGAAAGGAAACTATTATGGATAGAATGGTAGCTGTAAAGACAACGCTTAACGGGTCGGCTTTTACTGTATTTATCAATCAGGAGAATCAGCTTAATGCCTCTATTTTTTCTGAAAGCAAGACTAATGCGGTAATTGCTGTTTTTGATCTGTCTGGAAACGAATTAGTTAATGATAAAATCGAATTAGAAAAGGGGAATAATACATTTGTTAAACACTTGCCATTCCTTGCTAAAGGAGTGTATGTTTTACGATTAACAGCCGAAGGAAATACTAAAAGCATAAAGTTCATAAAATAGATATCATTAATAAAGCCATCCGGACTTCATTCGGATGGCTTTGTAGTTGATAGATTTAAATCGTGTAACTTATATAATACCAATATTTTGTTTATCGATACCAACCGGGCACAAATACGATAATATCTTTATCAATTAATTACTACCCTCATATTAATTAATTATTACCCCTAAGAAGGCAGGGCGAATGTTCAATTTTGATAGACAAACTAATTAAACGGAGCTGGATTACAAACTGATTTATTGTATGAATGCATGAAAAGAATTAAACCATTATTAAGAACTAAATTATGAGAAGGGTATCACTACTAATTTTTCTATTTCTCACCACTCTACATTTATCTGCTCAGGAGAAGCAGGTAAAAGGAAAGGTGCTAGATGCAGAATTAAATGATGCTTTAATTGGAGTAAGTATTTCTATTAAAGGAGAAACTTTGGGGACCATTACTGACGTAAATGGAAACTACTCTATTAAAGTACCAAATGAAAAAGCAATCCTGGTATTTAGGTATTTGGGATACAAAACTTTGGAGATGGCTGTTGAAGGTAAAACACAGATAGATGTTAAACTGGCCATGGATAATAAATCTTTAAACGAAGTTGTTGTAATTGGTTATGGCGAGGTTCAAAGAAGAGATGTAACAGGAGCCGTGGGTTCTGTTAAAATGGATGATTTGCAGAAAGCACCAGTAGGATCAGCACTAGAAGCATTGGCCGGGCGTGTGGCTGGTGTTCAGGTGCAATCAGAGAGCGGGCAACCTGGAAGTGGGATTAATATTGTTATTCGTGGTGCAAACTCCTTAACCCAGGACAACTCACCTTTATATGTAATAGACGGTTTTCCGATGGAAGACGCCAATAACAATATCCTTAATCCATCAGAAATAGAATCAATGGAAGTCTTGAAAGATGCTTCTGCAACAGCTATTTATGGAGCAAGGGGCGCAAACGGCGTAATCTTGATTACTACTAAAAGAGGTAAAGAAGGTGCACCAACAATTAATTACTCGGGTTACGGTGGCTTTCAAAATGTAATTAACAGAATGGAATTGTTAAGTCCATACGAGTTTGTAAGGTTAGAACAGGAAAGATCACCTTCAATTGTAGAAACTACCTATTTAAGAGGCGATACCACATTAGATTTTTATAAAAATGTTGAGGGCTTCGATTGGCAAGATCAATTATTCCAAGCAGCAGGAATGCAGGATCATTCTTTATCTATCAGCGGTGGAAATAAATCTACCAGATATTTGTTTTCTGGGAACCTATTCGATCAAAAAGGGGTGATAATTAACTCAGGCTTTAACAGAAAGCAGGGAAGAATTACGTTAGACCAAACATTTAGCACCAAATTTAAAGTTGGGGTAGATGCCAGATTTACCAGTACAAAAACCTATGGTACTTCTCCCGGAGATCCGGAATCAAGAAATTCATCTATGAATTACCTGATGTATAGTGTTTGGGGATATCGTCCGGTGGCTTACACAGATAACCAGGATGTATTAGATAATTTATTTGATCCTGATCCGGAATTTGTCTCAGGGAATGATTATCGTGTAAACCCAATTCTATCAGCAAAAAACGAGTTAAGAGAAGTATTCAATAAAAGAATAATTTTTAATGGATTTGCAGAATATGCATTTACAAAAGATTTGAAGTTAAGGGTAAATGCCGGAATTAACTCTTCAGACTGGAGGAATGATGTTTTTAATAATTCTAATACACGTTACGGAAATCCTCAAAGTTTAAATAAAGTAAACGGTAGTATTTTATATACAGAAAGTGATACCTGGTTAAACGAGAATTTGCTTACCTATAATAAAAAGTTTAATAAAGTACATTCTCTTAATCTTGTGGGTGGTATTACTTTTCAGGAAAACACTTACAAACGTTATGGATTAGGTGCGATGTACCTGCCTAACGAAAATTTAGGATTGGCGGGCTTAAGTCAGGGTACAGCAATGCCTATTGTCTCACAAAATACAGAGTGGTCTTTAATGTCTTACCTGGCCAGAGCAACCTATAATTATGCAGGTAAGTATATCTTCACAGCATCTTACAGGGCAGATGGTTCTTCTAAGTTTACAGAAAAAAACAGATGGGGTTTCTTCCCGTCAGGTTCATTTGCCTGGAGAGTAATTAATGAAGACTTCATGAAAAACCAACGTTTGCTATCAGATGCTAAAGTAAGAATAGGTTATGGGGTTACCGGTAACAATAGAATTGCCGAGTATTCTGCTTATGCGAAACTAAATTTCGACAACTTAGGTCCATTTGATAATGGTTATTATGCTTTTGGAAATTCTTTACAGCAAGGTTTATTCATAAGTTCTATCGCAAATCCAGATTTAAAGTGGGAAACCACTGCCCAAACTAACATAGGAGTAGATTTAGGCATGTTTAAACAACGTCTACAGTTAACCCTAGACGTTTATAAAAAGAAAACTACAGATTTATTATTAAATGCACTGTTACCTAGTTCTACTGGTTATGGTTCTGCATTTAAAAATATTGGCAGTACAAGCAACGAAGGTTTAGAGATCAGTTTAAGTGGTGATGTGGTGAAGAGCAGAGAATTCAGCTGGACTTCTACCTTTAATATATCCTTCAACCGAAACAAGGTTTTGTCTTTAACTCAAAACCAGGAGTCTTTAACAAGTATGTTAAGCTGGGATAGAGAATATGCAACAATCCCTTTATATATAGCTAAAGTAGGTCAGCCATTAGGCCAGCTTTATGGTATGATATGGGAAGGAGTTTATCAAGCTGATGATTTCAACTCTTTAGGTGTGTTAAAGAATAATATTCCAACAAATGGGAACCCTCGTGAAAGCATTAAACCTGGAGATATAAAATATAAAGATTTAAATGCAGATGGAGTAATTAATGATAACGACAGAACTGTTATTGGTAGAGGTTATCCTTTACATCAGGGTGGTTTTTCTAACACATTTAATTACAAGAGATTTGATTTAAACGTTTTTATGCAATGGTCTTATGGTAATGACATTATGAATGCCAATAGATTAATGTTTGAGTATGGTGTTAAGCCAAGAACAAACCAATTTGCAACATTTGCGAATAGATGGACTCCAGACAATACAGCTACAGACCTATTCAGGTTAAATGGACAGGGTCCTATAGGCAATTCATACTCCACCAGAGTGGTTGAAGATGGTTCTTACCTAAGATTAAAAACTGTTTCTTTAGGATATAGCATCAACCCAATATTATTAAAGAAATACAAAATTAAATCTTTAAGATTTTATGCCTCAACACAAAATTTATTTACAATCACCAACTATTCCGGGTTTGATCCCGAAGTATCAGTTATGTATTCTGGTTTAACTCCTGGTTTTGATTATTCATCCTATCCAAGACCTAAGACTTTTGTATTCGGTTTAAATCTTTCACTTTAATAGAGTAGATAATGAAAAACGTATTTAAAAATTTCAATATAAAAAAGTCACCTGTCTTAAAAAAGGTTGCTTTTTGCGGATTAGTTGGAGCGAGTCTTTTGGGAACTGTTTCCTGCTCAGATTTCTTAGAGAAAGATCCAACCTTTATCGTTAAAGATAACTATTATACAACTGTTACCGAGGCAGATATTGCCTTAACAGGTATATATTCTGTTTTAGGTAACGAATATCTTTACGGAAGTAGTTTAGTCTATCATTTAACCATGTCTGATGAGGCTGTATGGCAAAGAACGTCGCCTTTAACAGGTGCTGAGGTATATGTCTTCGATTCCTCTGATCAGAATGTACGTTTTGTTTGGAAATACCTTTATGAAGGTATAGAAAGAGCAAATGTATTTTTAAGCAGAATGCAAAATGCAGATATAAATGAAGCCCGAAAAAACGAATTAGTAGGCGAGGCTAAATTTTTAAGAGCATACTATTATTTTGTTCTAACCACACATTTTGGCGAAGTTCCACTTAAAACTCTTCCAACGGCTTCTGTTAACGATGTTGATGTACCTAAGGCGAAATTATCAGATATCTATAGTTTTATTTCATCCGAAATGGAAGCAGCAGATGCTATGGTAAAACCTATTACTGCCTATAACCATGCAGGAAGAATATCTAAATCTGCAGTAAGAGGTGTTTTAGCTCGTGTTTATCTAAAAATGGCAGGTGCGCCTTTAAACGGTGGCAGAGATTACTATGTAAAAGCAGCAGACTGGGCAGGTAAATTGGTAAACCCACAAAATGGAGATTATCAGCATAGTTTAGTGTCAGACTACAGACAGTTATTTAAGGATATGGCGGCTGATAGATATAATACTAACGAGTCTATCTGGGAAGTAGAATTTAGCGGTAACCGTACTACAGATTTCGAAGCCGGAAGACATGGTAATATTGGCGGTGTGCAAATGACTAATGAAAAAGCCAGTACAAGAGGTGTTTCCGGATACTCGTATGGGTTCTTATTAGGCACTAATAAGCTTTTAAGTACTTACGGCCCCGGAAATGATAGAAGAAGAGATTGGAATATTGCAGATTATGCAATTACGATTACCAATGATGTAGAAACAGCAAGACCCACCAGAGCAAACGCACCATTTAACAGGTTTGTAGGCAAGTATCATAGAGACTTTGAAGTTGTTTTTGATAGACATAAGAATTATACACCTATTAATTTCCCGCTTTTAAGATATTCTGATGTTCTTTTAATGTATGCAGAAGCTAAAGCCAATCTAGGAGAATACAATTTAGCCAAACCAGAGGTACAAAAAGTAGTAAACAGGGCATTAGCTATAGATAGTATAGGTTTAAGTTTAGTATCAGATGCTAATTTGCTACCTTATATAAAAAGAGAAAGATATAGAGAATTAGCTTATGAAGGCTTACGGAAATTTGATTTGGTAAGATGGGACGAGTTCCAAACTACAATGGCAAACTTAGCTAGCAGCATAAATAATTATGCGCCAACAGGCCAAAAATATACTTCATTTGGTCCTGGAAATGTAACATCGCGTAATAACTTGCTACCTATCCCAATAGATGAATTATCATTAAATAAAGCTATAACACAAAATGTTGGTTGGTAAAAACTAAACTATTAAGAACATGAAGAATTTATTTCTAATATTAATTATAGCTCTGGGTTTAGCGAGTTGTAATAAAAAAGAAACACCAGAATTAAAATTTGATGTGGTTTCTGAAAAAACATCGTATCAAATAAATGATACTGTGGTGTTTAAAATATCTGGTAATCCAGATCAAATAACTTTTTACTCTGGCGAAGCAGGAAAAAAATATGAATTAAGAGATGGCGAGTTAGTAAAAGGAGATACGTCTCTAAGTATCTCTTTTTCTACTCAAAGAAGATATGGTAGTGATACCGATCATCCGCAATCTTTAAGATTTTTTGTGAGTCAGACTTTTAATGGTATTTATTCTAGTGCCACATTTAATGAAAATGATTGGACAGATGTTACCAGCAAATTTACCTTATCAGGAATTATAGGAAACGATGTTGATTATACTCCTTCAGGTACAGTAAACGTAAATAATTTGGGTGTATCTTTAGATAGGTCAAAGCCTGTATATTTTGCTTTTAGATATAAAAGTGGTGAGGGTAAAGCGTCTACGCACCCAAGGTGGTACATCAATACTTTTAATTTAATATCTAAGAATGCTGAAACAGGAAACCCTTTAACTATAGGGAATATTACCAGTCTTTCCTGGAATTTGTTAAAATTAAATAATACAGGGTTAAGTTGGACTTATGCTGCGGCAACAGGTTTAAGGGTTGCCAGTATTGCAAGTACTGCTACAGCACCTGCGCCGCCAAGTTTAACATGGGCGGTTTCTAAACCTGTAGAGTTTAAAGCCTTTGAAGATGTAAACGGTATAAATAGGGGAGTTGCACTTAAAAATATGAGTACCAAGATGGATGAGTACAATTATGTATTTACCCAGGCTGGCGCTTATAAAGTGACATTTGTAGCAACTAACAATAGTGTGTATGGCGAAAATAAGGTTGTAAAAGAAATTGAGATTGTAGTTAATCCATAACTTTTTTCAATATTTAAAGGTGTAAATATAATAGATATAAAAACAAGAAATAATGATTAAAATTTCAATAATTGCATCGTCTATTGCAGTAGGAGTAGGGCTACTTTCTTCATGTAGTACACATGAAAAAATTGTAAAAAAAGATTTCGATGTAGCCGAAAAACAATATACAATAATGTTAGATCAATCTAAAGATCTAACAAGCTTTCCACGTACAACTAATAAAGATGGTTCTGTAAAAGGTACAGATATTTGGGACTGGACTCAAGGATTTTTCCCCGGTGCGCTATGGTACATTTATGAGAATAATCAAAGGCCGGAATGGAAAGCACAGGCCGAAAGATGGACTGAAGCTTTGGAAGAAGCGAAATTTCTAACTCAGCACCATGATATTGGTTTTGTAATGTATTGCTCTTATGGCAATGCGCTAAAATTGGAAAAGGATCCTGCAAAAATTAAGAGATATAATGATATTTTAATCCAATCGGCAGAATCTGCATTAACCAGATACAATGAAAAAGTTGGCTTAATAAAATCTTGGAATAAAAAAAAATCATGGGATGGTAAAACAACCTGGCAATATCCTGTGATCATAGATAATATGATGAATTTGGAAATGTTGTTATATGTTTCAAAACTTACAGGTGATTCTAAATATAAAGATGTTGCCATTAGCCATGCTTTAAATACAATGAAAAATCATTTTAGAGAAGATTTTAGTACTTACCACGTGGTAGATTATGATGCTGAAACCGGAGCTGTTTTGCATCAGCAAACTAACCAGGGTTTGGCAGATAATTCTACATGGTCAAGGGGCCAGGGTTGGGCTATTTATGGTTTTACCGTAATGTACCGTGAAACTAAAGATGAGCGTTTTTTAAATGCTGCTCAAAAGGCTGCGGATTTCTACATCAATCATGAAAATCTGCCAAAGGATAAAATTCCTTATTGGGATTTTAACGCGGAAGACAAAGGCTATAAAGCAGATTGGGATTACGAAAAAAGGAGAATGCCTTACATTCCAAGAGACGCATCTGCAGGTGCTTTAACTGCTTCGGCTTTATTAGAATTAAGTACCTACTCTAAAGAAAACGGAAAAAAATATTTCGATAACGCCGAGAAAATGTTAAAATCATTATCCAGTGATGAATATTTAGCAAAACCAGGTACCAATTCAGGTTTTATTCTTAAGCATTCTGTAGGCAGCTATCCGCATAACAGCGAAATTGATGTGCCATTAATTTATGCTGATTACTATTTCTTAGAATCACTTTTAAGATATAAGGCGTTAAAGAAATAATGATGGTCTAATTTGTTTGTTTACTAAAAAAGCCGGTTGCTAATTTAACAACCGGCTTTTTTTTATAATAATAATTTTATTTTTCTTGTGTTTCGCCTAAAGCGGTCATTACTTCCATACTTACTCCGGTAGAAGAATAACCTCCATCATGGAATAGGTTCTGCATGGTAACCATACGGGTTAAATCAGAGAACAAAGTGATACAGTAATCAGCACATGAAGCAGCATCAGCATTGCCAAGAGGAGCAATTTTATCAGCAAAATCGTAGAAGTCACCAAAGCCTTTAATTCCAGTGCCAGCAGTTGTTTTGGTTGGGGATTGAGAAACCGTGTTGATACGGACTTTTTTCTCTAAACCATAATGGTATCCAAAGCTACGGGCAATAGACTCTAACATCGCTTTAATATCAGCCATATCCGTGTAGAAAGGATAGGTACGTTGCGCAGCCATATAAGTTAGGGCAACAACACTTCCCCATTCGCTAATAGCATCTAATTTTTTAGCAGCGGCAAGCATTTTATGTAACGACAGTGCAGAAACATCAATCCCTTTTTGGAAGTAATCGTAGTTAGATTCTGTATATGGGATTTTCTTACGGATGTTCACACTCATACCAATAGAGTGTAAAACGAAATCTATTTTGCCACCCAAAATTTCCTGAGACTGGGTGAATAAGTTTTCTAAATCTTCTACGCTAGTTGCATCAGCAGGGATAATTTGCGAATTAGTTTTCTCTGCTAAACCATTAATTTCTCCCATACGCATTGCGATAGGTGCATTTGTTAAAACAAAAGTTGCACCTTCTTCGTGTGCTTTTTCAGCAACTTTCCATGCGATTGAGTTTTCATCTAATGCGCCGGAAATGATACCGCGTTTACCTTTTAATAAGTTATAAGCCATTTTTGTAAGTTGACAGTTTTAATTTTTTGGATGTTTACCAGTAGTAGCCATCCGGTGTTATATTTAAAATGTAAAGATTGCAAAATTTTACAATAATCTTCCCTTATGATGTATTAATATTAGCCAAACAACAATTCCTTTGCATTTTGCAAGGCAGATTCTTTAGGATGCTCGCCACTAAGCATTTTAGCTATCTCTACAATACGTTCTTCGTCGCTTAACCTCTTTATTTGCGAATAAGTAAAATCGTCTTTAACCTCTTTATAAACGAAATAATGAGCCTTCCCTTTACTTGCCATTTGCGGCAAATGTGTAATCGCGATTACTTGCATATCATTGGCCAGTTTTTCCATAATGTTTCCTACACGATTTGCCACTTCACCAGAAACTCCTGTATCAATTTCATCAAAAATAATAGTGGGTAAAGCTGTTTTCTTCGCAATGAGCGATTTTATAGCCAGCATCAATCGGGAGAGTTCTCCACCTGATGCTACTTTACTCAGCTCATTTAACTGATGGCCTTTGTTGGCAGTAAATAAAAACTTAATCTGGTCTATACCATTTGCATCAAAATCTTCATCACCTTTAACAACCTGCTCAACTTTTAGCTGCGCATTGTTCATGCCCACTTCTGCTAAAACAGTTTGTACATGGGCTTCGATAGATGGAATTGCTTTTTTTCTGTTTTGGCTTAATTCTTTAGCTGTTTTTACCAAAGAGGATTGATCTTTTTCTAGCTCATTTTGAAGTTTTTGAATATCATCATCAGCAAAAAGAATTTTATTCAATTTCTCAGAAAGGTTTTCCTGTAAGATTAATAGCTCTTCATTAGAATTTACACGATGCTTTTTTTGCAGGTCGTAAATTAGACTTAAACGGTCGTTAATCTCAACAGCCCTTTGATCATCAAAATGTGTGGTCTCTTCTAAAGCTTCAATTTCAGATGAAATATCTTTGATTTCAATAATTGAACTTTTTAGCCTTTCTGCCAATTCTTCCAGCTCGGGCTGATATTTTTCTAAATGCTGTAATTGAATATAGGCTTCCTGTAATTGTGGTATGGCAGCTATTTCCCTGTTTTTAATGAGTTCAGCTGCATTTAATAAATTGGTTTTTATTTCTTCTGCATGGGTAAGCAGGTTCAGTTCTTTCTCCAGTTCTTCCTGTTCATCTGCTATAAGATTTGCCTGTTCCAGCTCATCAAACTGGAACTGGAAATAATCCAGGTCTGCCTTAGCCTGCTTGCTGTTTTCTATGAGTTCAGAAAGCACTTTTTGCTTTCTTTTGAGTTCTTTATAAGCCTTTCTGTAGGAGGAGAGGAGCGGCTCATGTTCGGCCATCAAATCCGTCACTAATAACTGGAAGTTATGGCTTCCAATTTCTAATGTAGCATGTTGAGAATGGATATCAATCAGTTGTTCGCCCAATTGTTTTAATATGTTTAAGGTAACAGGCGTATCGTTAATAAATGCTCTTGATTTTCCGTCTAAAGAGATCTCCCTTCTTAAAACGGTCTCATTTTCAAAATCTACATCATTTTCATCAAAAAAAGCCTGGAGATTATAGTCACTAATGTCAAAAAAACCTTCTATTACACATTTTTTCTGCTGATTAAAGAAATATTTTCCATCGGCCCGCTGACCTAAAATCAGACCCAATGCCCCAAGGATAATAGATTTACCGGCACCCGTTTCTCCCGTCAAAATATTAAGATTTTTATCGAAAGAAATATCCAGTGAGTCTATTAAAGCGTAATTTTTGATATAAAGTCTGCTCAGCATGTTGTAAAATTAATTATCAGTATTCCGGAAGATGGATGCTAAAGATTATCTTTTCTTCAAAATCTCGTATTTACTAATATTTGCAGGGTCAACGCCTGCCATTAAATTATATACCTTCATTTTTTCAACCGGGTCTGATGTGGCAAAAATATTACTGATTTCATCAGCTTTAGCGGTAAAAAAAAACTGGTTAAAAACGGATCCCTGTTTTTGTTTATCCAGCTCATTGAGTTTAGGTAGAGTGTTTAGAATATTCTTCCTTGCCTTATTCGAGTTTTCAGACAAGTTATCTAATCCTTCTCTATGATAAGTATAAAGGATTTCTCTTAAAGGTAAGAAATCTTTATTAGTGAGATTTTCTATTAACCAATATCGATTTCTTAAGCCTTCAAACGCTTTCCATCCTCCAAAAGGAGCATTTTGTGCATTGTTCAAAATTAACTGAGCTTTTGAGTAGTAAGGAGTGCCGCCCATTTTGCTGAAACTATCATAGTCTAAACCCACAATTACGTTTGCATAAAAAGCTAAAATTGATGTCAGGTTGTTCAAAAAAGCCTGTTCAGAAAAATCTAAAGGTTGCCCTTCTGCATAGGTGAAGTCGAAATTTTTATCACTGATGCTCAATAAGGTAGTATTATAGGAGGAATTGAAAACGGGACGGCTGCTTAAAATCTGTGCTTCAGCTTTATAATTGCTGGAACCATCCCATTCTTTAATATTGATTACGAAATTACAATCAATTCTTTCTCCTGCCTGCAGCTCATCATTAGACCATTTCCTGTTATTTAAAAAGTCGCTAATTGCAGCCTCTAAATCTTCCAGCGGTCTTTTATTGGTGTTTTGTACCTGTGGAGAAAGTATTTGCACCCTTGCATTTAAATCCTGTGCATAAGAAATAAAAGAGAAAAATAAATAAGATAGTATCAGGATTAAAAACTTCATATGAGCGTTATTATTTCGTTAATGATATCTGATGCCACTTCGTTCTTAGATTTTAAATCAAAATATTTTTTTTGATGTTCGTTGATGATTGTGATTTTATTCTGATCTCCTTTAAAACCGGCTCCTTTATCATTTAAAGAGTTTAATACAATAAAATCCAGGTTTTTGCTTTTCAATTTAGCCAGGGCATAGCTTTCTTCATTGTCTGTTTCTAAAGCAAAACCCACCAGGATTTGTTTGGTTTTAATTCCTCCAAGATGTTTAGCAATATCTTTCGTCTTTTTTAAAGAAAGGGTAAGATCATCTGTGTTTTTCTTTATTTTTTGGGTTTCTGTTACTACAGGAGTATAATCTGCTACTGCGGCACTTAGGATACAAATATCAGTTTCTTTAAAATTTGAGACCGTAGCTTCAAACATTTCTTCGGCCGATGAAACATTTATCCGGTTTATTTTAGGATGATTGATTTCGAGTGCAGTAGGCCCGGCCACCAATAGCACATCTGCGCCCAAATTTGCAGAAGTTAATGCCAATGCAAAACCCATTTTGCCTGATGAGTGATTCCCGATGAACCTAACCGGATCTATAGCTTCGTACGTAGGACCGGCAGTAATCAATACTCTTTTTCCACTAAGTACTAACCCTTTCTCGAAATATGTAAATATGGTCTTGAAAATTACTTCCGGCTCCTCCATCCGGCCCACACCTGATAAGCCACTGGCAAGTTCCCCATTTCCAGGTTGAATAATTGTATTTCCAAAACTTTGCAGCTTTTTAATATTGTCTTGTGTTGCTTTGTGCAGCCACATGTCTAAATCCATAGCAGGAGCAAAGTATACCGGGCATTTAGCAGAGAGATAAACTGCAGCTAATAGGTTATCGCATAAACCATTGGCAAACTTGGCGATAGTGTTAGCTGTAATAGGGGCGATTAGAATCACATCAGCCCACAAAGCCAATTCAACATGGTTATTCCATTCGCCAGTTTCCGGGTTATAATATGCTGTTAGAACAGGATTTTTAGAGAGAGTAGAAAGTGTAAGAGGAGTAATAAACGCAGTTGCGTCTGGGGTCATAATAATTTTAACGTTTGCACCAGCTTTTACAAATAACCTTGTGATCTCTGCAGATTTGTAACTTGCAATGCTGCCGCAAACGCCAAATAATATATTTTTTCCTTTAAGCATCATTTAAAAAGTCTAAACTATCCTGTACACGGATGATATTTCGGCTTTTCGCATTTAGCTTTCAGCCCTAAGGCCAAATATAGAACAAATTATTTTTGTTCTTTAGCAGGATTTCTGTGATAGACTTTTCCGTTGATGAATTCATCAATAGCAATTAAAGAAGCTTTAGGCATTCTCTCGTAATGCTTAGAAATTTCGATTTGCTCTCTGTTTTCGAAAACCTCTTCTAAATTATCATTTGAACTTGCGAATTCCGCTAGTTTAGAATGTAATTCTTCTTTAAGGTTTGCCCCAATCTGGTTTGCTCTTTTGCTGATAATTACTAAAGATTCGTAGATGTTGTCTGTTGTTTTATCAAACTCTCTTAAATCTCTGGTTACAGTTGTGCTTGCTACAGTTGGTTTATGGATGATATTATTATTGTTGCTCATTTTTTTCTGCCTTTTTGCTGTCAGTATATGTTGCTAAAATTCTTTTTGTTTGTTCTATGCCGTTTTCAGCATTCTTTTTAAGATTTTGTGCATCTTTTAAATATTTGCTGTTTGGATATTTTTCTGCAAATCTTTCGTACTCTTCCAGCACTTCAAGATAGCGCTCTTCCTGTTTGATCTCCCGGCTGTTTTTTGCGTATAGATATTGAGATTCGATGATTAAATATTCCATTTCTTCTGCATACTTGGTATCAGGGAAATCTTTCATGGAATTTCTAAATGCAATAACTGCTGCCTGGTAATCGCCTATGTCAAAAAACAACCGGGCGTTTGCATAAGATTTTTGCTCTAATTTATCTCTTAAGCTTTCTATTAATTTACTGGCCTCAGCAACACGTTCGCTTTTCGGGTAAATATTAATAAATAGTTGTAAAGATTCTATAGCCTTATAAGTATTTTCCTGATCTAAAGAATAATTCGGAGATTCTAAAGAGAAACAATAAGCAGTCATAAAACGGCATTCTTCTGCTTTCGGGCTGCTTGGATAAGTATCAGCGAAAGTTTTAAAATGGTATCTCGCAGATAAATAATCTTTTAATTTATAATTTGTATAAGCATAGTAGTAATACAGATCCTCAGATTCAGCCCTGCCTCTATAGCGCTGTACCAAATCATCAAATAATACTAAGGCTTTTGAATAGTCTTTTTTATTGTAAAGTCTTATTGCTTCCTGGTATTTTTTAGCCACATCAGAACTTGCTCTGAGTTTCTCAAATTTACTTTTACAGCCAGTAAAACTTAATCCTAAAATTAATATCAAGCTTATTATTGCTAAGCCTTTATTTTTTAACATTGTGCAAAGATAGTTTAATAAATAATACAAGTCAATTTTTTAAATCAGCAACTAAGTTAATAACAGCATTAAATAATCAAAATTGTTTAACATACTTTAACAGGTGGAGTTTATCCTCAATTTTTTACAAAAAAATGAATGATATTAACTGCTGTTAAGAGCAAAAGACATTATAATTAGCATTAAATAAACCTGCTAATTATTCTATTTTTGATTTTGACATGTAAAAAAATAAATGTTATTTTGACACTAATAACCAATAGACTTAGATAATGTATGTAATAGGAATAGATTATGGAACAGATTCTGTAAGATCTGTATTAGTAAATGCCATTAACGGAAAAGAAGTAGCATCATCAGTTTATTATTACCCCAGGTGGAAAAGAGGGGAATTTTGTATCCCTGCTAAGAATCAGTTTAGGCAGCATCCCTTAGATTACATAGAAGGTTTAACTGCCACAGTAAAAGATTGTGTGCAGCAAGCGGGAGAAGAAATAGCAGCTCAGGTAAAAGCAATTTCAGTAGATACAACGGGCTCTACGCCTGTAGCTGTGGATGAGAATGGTACACCTCTGGCCTTACTTCCGGGTTTTGAAAATAATCCTCATGCAATGTTTGTATTATGGAAAGACCATACTGCGATTAAAGAAGCTGAGGAAATAAACAATCATGCAAAGAAATTTGAGACCAACTACCTGAAATTTATTGGGGGAATATACTCGTCTGAATGGTTTTGGGCAAAATTATTAAGAACCCTACGAGCCGATGAAGCAGTAAGAAATGCCAGTTACTCCTGGGTAGAGCATTGCGACTGGATTCCGTTTCTATTAAGCGGAGGAAACAAAGCCAGCGATATTAAACGTGGAGTTTGTTCTGCAGGTCACAAATCTTTGTGGGCCGAAGAATTTGGAGGACTTCCTCCTGAAGAATTTTTTAGTTCTTTAGATCCGCTATTGGCAGGTTATAGAGATAAGCTTTTTACAAAGACTTATACATCCGATAAAGCAGCAGGAGTAATTAGTGAGGAATGGGCGGGTAAATTAGGGCTTCCAAAAGATGTTTTAATTGGCGTGGGAGCTTTTGATGCGCATATGGGAGCTGTAGGAGGGCAAATTGAACCTTATCACTTGAGTAAAGTGATGGGAACATCTACCTGCGATATGCTGGTTGCTCCGGCCGGCGAGGTAGGCGGTACTTTAGTTAACGGAATTTGCGGGCAGGTAAATGGTTCAATCATTCCGGGGATGATAGGTATGGAAGCCGGGCAATCGGCCTTTGGCGACGCTTATGCCTGGTTTAAAAATATGCTGCTTTGGCCACTAAAAAATCTTACAGGTGATACCGATTCTGCTCAAGATTTGTTAAAACAAATAGAGGATAAAATAATTCCTGAATTAAGCAGACAAGCTGCACTTTTAAATCCCGAAGAACATCAGGAATTGGCGATAGACTGGTTAAACGGCAGAAGAACACCAGATGCCGACCAGGGACTAAAAGGTGCATTTCTTGGAATAGGTTTGGGATCTGATGCTGTAAGTATATTCCGCTCTTTGGTGGAGGCTACATGTTTTGGAGCAAAGAAAATTGTCGATCGTTTTGTTGACCAGGGAATTCCGGTTAAAGGTTTAATTGGTTTAGGAGGTGTAGCAAAGAAATCTCCTTTTATTATGCAGATGATGGCAGACGTAATGAACATGCCTATTAAAATTCATAAATCAGAACAAACCTGTGCTATTGGTGCAGCAATGTTTGCCGCAACTGTTGCCGGAATTTACCCTAAAGTAGAAGACGCAATGGAAGCAATGGGCCAGGGCTTTGATGCCGAATATTTCCCGAACCCTGAAAGGGTAAGCATATATGCCGAACGTTATAAAAAATATACTATTGCCGGAGATTTTATTTCTAAAGAACTTAAATAAATACACTTAATGAGTAAATATCAGGAAATTAAGCAATCTGCTTATGAAAATAATATACAGTTACCTAAACTGGGGTTGGTGTTTTTTACCTTCGGTAATGTAAGTGTTGCCGATAGAAACGAAGGTGTGTTTGCGATAAAACCTAGTGGTTTACCCTATGAGAATCTTACACCAGACAATATGGTGATCGTAGATTTTGATGGCAATGTTGTGGAGGGTGAGCTAAGGCCCTCATCAGATACCAAAACACATGCTGTATTGTATAAAAACTGGGAAAATATTGGGGGTATTGTCCACACTCATTCTACTTATGGTACTGCATGGGCACAAAGTCAAAGAGCAATCCCAATTTTTGGTACTACACATGCAGATTACCTCACCAAAGATATTCCTTGTGCTCCCCCTATGGCTGATGAAAAAATTGCAGGGAATTACGAGTATGAAACAGGCTTTCAGATTATAGATCATTTCAAAGCAAATAACCTGAGTTATGAAGAAATAGAAATGGTTTTGGTTGGTAATCATGCACCATTTACCTGGGGTAAAACCGGGGAGAAGGCTGTTTACAATAGTGCTTTATTGGAATATGTTGCTAAACTGGCAAGTTTAACAGAACAAATTAATCCGGATGCGCCAAGACTTAAAGATTCTTTAATCAAAAAGCATTTTGAAAGAAAACACGGGCCAGATTCTTATTACGGTCAAAGCTAAATTTTTAAAATATAAAACATAATCATATAAAATGATCTCTTTAAATCAATTTGAGTTATGGTTTCTAACAGGAAGCCAGGATTTATACGGTGAAGAAACACTAAAACAGGTAGCAGAGCATTCTAAAGAAATTGCTGCTTACCTTAACGAAAACTCGGTTATACCGGTTAAGGTGGTTTACAAGCCAATTGTAAAATCGCCTGACGAAATTTACAATACTATTGCTGCCGCTAATGTTACAGAAAATTGTATTGGTATCATTACCTGGATGCATACTTTTTCTCCGGCTAAGATGTGGATAAGAGGGTTAGATGCTTTAAAGAAACCTCTATTGCATCTTCATACACAATTTAACAGAGATATTCCTTGGGATTCTATTGATATGGATTTTATGAACCTGAACCAAAGTGCACATGGTGACCGTGAATTTGGATTTATGGTTTCCAGGATGCGTAAAAACCGTAAAGTAGTTACAGGTTTCTGGAAAGATGAAGAAGTGATTAAAGATATTGCAATCTGGTCTAGAGCAGCTGCTGCATGGTATGATTGGCAGGGAGCTAAATTTGCCCGTTTCGGAGATAATATGCGTTTTGTTGCTGTAACAGACGGAGATAAAGTGGAAGCAGAATTAAAATTTGGTTTTTCTGTAAATACCTATGCCGTTGGAGATTTAGTGGCTGTAATTGGTGCCATCAGCGAAAGCGATGTAGATGCATTGGTAAAAGAGTACGAAGAGACCTATGCCTTAAGGGATGATTTAAAAACTGGCGGAGACAGAAGCAGTAGTGTGCGTGAAGCAGCAAGGATAGAACTGGGGATGAAAAAATTCCTGGAAGACGGTAACTTTAAAGGATACTCTAATACTTTCGAAGATTTGTATGGAATGTTGCAGTTACCAGGGATTGCTTCTCAGCGTTTAATGGAACAAGGCTACGGCTATGCAGGCGAAGGCGACTGGAAAACCGCTGCCTTGGTGAGGGCTTGTAAAGTAATGGGTGCCGGACTTGAAGGAGGGAACGCTTTTATGGAAGATTATACTTACCACTTCGACCCGGAAAATCCAATGGTATTAGGTTCTCATATGTTGGAAGTAGATTCTTCTTTGGCAAAAGGGAAACCAAACCTGGAAGTTCATCCATTAGGAATTGGAGGTAAAGAAGATCCAGCAAGGTTGGTGTTTAACGTAGCAGGAGGAAATGCTTTAAATGCAACATTGGTAGATATGGGGAATCGTTTCCGATTATTGATTAACGAAGTTGTAGCTGTTGAGCCGGAAAATGATTTGCCTAAATTGCCTGTAGCCCGCGTTTTATGGAAGCCATTGCCCGATATGAAAACTGCTTGTACCGCCTGGATTTATGGTGGTGGAGCACACCATACGGCTTATAGCCAAAACCTTAGTGCAGCTTACTTTAAAGACTTTGCTGCGATGGCAGGGATAGAATTTGTAAAGATAGGAGAGGAGACTAAACTAGATCAGTTCGAAAACGAACTAAGATGGAATGATGTCTACTATCATATTTATAAATAGTTTAAAAGTGCAGGATTAAATCCTGCACTTTTGGTTAAAGAAAATTTTAAGTGTTAAATCGCATAAATGCAGCGATTATACTTCCTTTAGCATCTGTTCTTTTTCAAGAACATGTACATCGCCACCATTCATCAAGGTATTTAAAACAGCCTGATTTATTAAACATTCATCTTCTGCTTGTCTTTCCTGATGAATAACAAGTTTGTTGGTGTTTTCATCAAACCTTCCCCAAATCTGGGCATTCTTTTCCATAAGCAAATCCGCAATCTGCGAATGGTTAAATCCTGAAAATCAAAACGAAAAGCAGAGTATTGACTTTACTATTTCTATGGACGATGTGATTACAATTATAGAAAAAGATACCCTAAAAGGTAAGACCTCAAATAGAACGAAATCATTTAAAATTGACCGTGATACCGGTCGTTTTGTAGCGATAATACAATAACGTAACTGTATATATTAACTTATGCTTTTAACAAGGCATTATTGTCCAATTTGTTCCTTTCCAGATTTATCTTATGAAGTACTGCACAATTTGCTGATAGGGAAAGAGGTAAGGGTGCCCTCAGCTGCGAAATAGTGGTGGCCGAATTTTTTAAAATAAAAAAGCTCTGATTTTTTCAGAGCTTTTTTGTGGTGGACCCGGAGAGATTCGAACTCTCGTCCAAACATGGGATCAGATGCGCTTTCTACATGCTTATTTTATGATTGGTTTTCGAATTAAAGTTGGCCATAAACAACCTGCTTTAACCTTAGTTCCTTTAGTTGTCGGGATAAATTCGGAACCTTTTTATCCTTATTCTAACTTTTCGGTATCTCCAAGTCGGGCGTCGTTAGTCAAAACCCCCGGGAGATATCCTGCTTCCGCTACTTTAGCGAGACGAGGCTAACTTTAACTTGGTTAAAATTAAGCAGCAAGAGCGTAGTTATTTTCGCCTTTTATAGTTCGAGAATCCTGATTATAGCGATGTTTCCTCAATTCGCTGCATGCTTACACACTTATCGGCCATCCTGTCAATTCCGGTCGGGCCCGTTGTAATGGCTTTAGAACCTAATTCCAAAACCTGTTGCAAAAGTATTAAAAATTAACTAACCATTCGTTAGTATTTTTGCTTTTACAGTATCCAAAACTTTGCCAGGATAAACCTTTAACGCTTCTTCGATACATTTCATTGCATTCGTTAAATCTGCTTTATTTAAAACGTAGGCTAACCTAATTTCATTATCCCCTACACCTGGTGTAGAATAAAAACCTGTAGCAGGTGCTAACATTACGGTTTGATTTTGATAAGAAAAGTGTTCCAGCATCCATTTACAAAACGTATCTGCATTATCTATAGGGAATCTTGCCACTACATAAAATGCACCCCCCGGATTAGGGCAATACACACCTTCCATCTCATTTAATGCACCTACAACAATTTCTCTCCTTTCAGAATATTCATGACAAACTGTAGTGAAATATTCGTCGGGAGTGAATAAAGCAGCAGCTTCACCCGCAATTTGTTCTACCATACCAGGGCTTAAGCGGGCTTGTGCAAATCTTAATGCAATGGCCATAACCTCTTTATTTTTAGTAATGATACAACCTAATCTCGCTCCGCATGCACTATATCGTTTAGACACGGTATCAATAATAATCACATTTTGTTCCATACCCTCGAAATGCATGGGCGAAAAGAACTTTTTATTATCATAGCAGAATTCGCGGTATGCTTCGTCTGCAATAATGTATAGGTCATGTTTTAAAGCCAGGGTTTTAAGATCCTGGAATTCCTGTTCAGAATACAAATAACCCGTTGGATTATTTGGGTTACAGATCATGATTGCCTTAGTTTTTGAGGTGATAGATTTTTCAAATTCAGCAATAGGGGGTAAGGCGAAACCATTATCTATTACAGATAATATAGGTTTAATTATCACATCGCTTTGGCAGGCATAAGCGTTGTAATTTGCATAGAAAGGCTCGGGGATAATTACCTCATCGCCCTGGTTTAAGCAGGTCATCAAAGAAATAATGATGGCTTCTGAGCCACCTGTAGTTACCAGGATGTCTTCTGCAGAAATATTGTAGTCGAGCTTATTGTAATAATAGGCTAAAGAATTCCTATAAGCTACGGTGCCTTCAGAGGCGGTATACGCCCAAACTTTAAAGTTCACGTTTTTAATGGCATCCAGCATTACCTCAGGGGTTTCTATATCTGGCTGTCCAATATTCAGGTGGTAAACTTTTTTACCTTCCTTCTTAGCTCTGTCTGCTAATGGTGTAAGCTTCCTTATTGGCGAAGCTGGCATCTGTTTTCCTTTATCGGATATCTTAGGCATAATTCCACAAATTAGTGGTTGTTGTATTTGTTAAAGTTTTATTTAACAAGAAAAGCCTTTTCTGAAATACAGAGAAGGCTTTTCCTGAATTTGATGTTTTAATAATTAATTGGCCGCACTTACTACCTCTCCCTTGATGTAAATCATCTTGGTTGGAGTTTTAGAATTAGAAGTGATTTTTACCCATTTGTTAAAAGGAGCTACCGCTGCTGCATTAAAAGTTAAAGTAATAGAACCCGAACCTCCTTTTGGAACAGGTGTACCTTGTTTAGGCTCTACGTTTGGTACTGTACACCCACAAGTAGACTCTACAGCACTAATAATTAGCGGCTCATTACCCACATTTGTATACTTAAAGGTATAGGATACCGGTTTCCCCTGTGGGATTTTTCCGAAATCGTGAGTTTCCTGCACAAATTTAAACTCTGCTTTATTATCCTGCATTGCCGTAAATCCTACAAAGGCAATCAGAACGGTAACGGCTAATAAAATCTTTTTCATTTGTATTTCGTTTTAAATGTTGATGAAGCGATCATGATTCGATAATTACCCTAAGGCTTTTATTAAATCAGGAGGTTTTCATATTTAAATAATTACTCAAATGTAAGAAACTCATAAGTTGTTACAAACATTTTAGAGAAATAAGAATGTAAAATTCGCAGGGCAAATGATATTTTCCTATTTTTGAAATTCTAGGAAAGCGGAATATGGCAGAGACACAACACACATTAACCCATCAGTTCAGTACTTCAGAATTAAGTTTTGAAGATTTTAAAGAGCTGGTAATCAATGATTACCGAATCGCTTTTGAAAGTCGCCAGATCAGTATTTTAGGAAGAAGAGAAGTGCTAACCGGAAAGGCGAAATTTGGTGTGTTTGGGGATGGAAAAGAAGTGCCACAACTTGCAATGGCAAAGGCATTTAAAGAAGGAGACTGGCGTTCGGGGTATTATCGCGACCAAACACTCATGTTTGCTACGGGAATTACTAAAGTCAAAGAATTTTTCGCACAACTTTACGCTCATCCGGATGTAGATAAAGAGCCCGCTTCAGGCGGAAGACAAATGAATGCTCATTTTGCGAGCAGATCTATTAATGAAGACGGTACCTGGAAAAATTTAACACAGATGATGAATACCTCATCTGATATTTCTCCCACAGCTATACAAATGGCTCGCCTGGTAGGTTTAGCTTATGCTTCTAAACTTTACCGCCAAAACCCGGATCTTAAAGCTTTCGATAATTTTTCAGTGAATGGAAACGAAGTGGCTTTTGGTACAATTGGGAATGCCTCTACTTCTGAGGGGGTGTTTTTTGAAGCGATCAATGCAGCTGGTGTTTTGCAGATTCCTATGGCCATTTCAATTTGGGATGACGGTTATGGAATTTCAGTACCTAATAAATATCAAACAACAAAAGAAGATATATCCGAAGTATTACAAGGCTTCCAAAGAACTGCACATAAACCTGGCTTCGAGATTTTCAAAGTAAAAGGATGGGATTACGTAGCATTGTGCGAAACTTACGAAAGAGCCATTGCCATTTGCCGTGAAGAACATGTGCCCGTGATTATTCATGTAACAGAGCTTACACAACCACAAGGACATTCTACCTCCGGTTCTCATGAACGCTATAAGTCTTCAGAAAGATTAGCATGGGAAAAAGAATTCGATTGCCTAACCCAGATGAAAAACTGGATGCTTTCCTCTGCTATTTGCAGTGAAGAAGAATTTGTGGTTATAGAGGATGAGGTGAAAGCGGGAGTGAGACAGATGTTGAAAGAAGCCTGGGCCGAATTTATGGCCGATGTTAAGGCAGAGAAACAGGAAGTTTTAGCCTTGTTAGATGGATTGGGCAAAGAAATTCCAGAAGTTACCAAAATTGCTTTAATGTTACGTTCAGAAATTGATCCCCTCAGAAAGGAAATGATTTCTGCAGTTAGAAAAGCATTACGTGTTTCGAGGAAACACCAGTCAGAAGCAAAAATCAGTTTAAAAGCGTGGTTGTCAAAACACCTGGAAATTAATTATGAAAGATATAACTCTAAATTATTTTCTGATACCCCTTTTTCTCCTTTAAATGTTGAGGAAGTTGCTGTAGAATACTCTTCCCATTCTAAGGTTATAGATGGAAAGGATGTATTAAACGCTTGTTTCGATTATAATTTTGAAAAGTACCCTCAGTTGGTTGCCTTCGGAGAAGATTTGGGACATATTGGCGATGTGAACCAGGGTTTTGCCGGCCTTCAAGCCAAGTATGGGGATTTAAGAATTTCTGATACAGGCATTAGAGAAATGACGATTATTGGGCAGGGTATAGGTTTGGCATTAAGAGGCTTAAAACCAATTGCAGAAATTCAATACCTTGATTACCTTTTGTTCGCTTTAAATGTTTTAAGCGACGATTTAGCATCATTAAGTTATAGAACAAAAGGAGGACAAATTGCACCATTAATTATCAGAACCCGCGGTCACCGTTTAGAAGGAATTTGGCACTCAGGTTCACCAATAGGAATGATTTTAGGTTCTTTAAGAGGAATTCATCTTTGTGTACCCAGGAATATGGTACAGGCTGCAGGAATGTACAACACGTTGCTTAAAGGCGATGAACCTGCTTTGGTAATAGAAAGCTTAAATGGCTATCGCTTAAAGGAAAAATTGCCTGATAATGTTGGAGAATTTACTGTTCCCTTAGGAAAAATAGAAATTATAAAAAAAGGTAAAGATCTTACTTTGGTTTCTTATGGCTCTACCTTAAAATTAATTATGGAAGCCGCTACTGAACTGGAAACCTTAGGTATTGATATAGAAGTGATTGATGCACAAACCCTAATGCCTTTCGATTTGGCTAAAGATTGTGCGAACTCTCTGGAAAAAACAAATAAGTTGTTAGTAGTAGATGAAGATGTGCCGGGTGGAGGAAGTGCGTTTATTTTACAGCAAATTTTGGAGCAGCAAAATGGATATTACTACCTGGATGCACAGCCAAGAACGCTAACTGCTGCAGCCCACAGAACTCCTTATGGTTCGGATGGTGACTACTTT
>JAZQRF010000267.1:0-6763 GCA_045629485.1 Pelobium sp.
AACTTAAGCCTCTTTTCCCGGAGATTACAGCATGCGGCGCTTCTGAGCAGGTTATTTATAACGATTCGTTAAGAACACAGCGGTATCATGTGCTGTTCATCACTACCAGTAATTTCAGAAAAACTAAAAATGATCAGGAAAAATTAATACGTTGGTTTAAAGGCCGCCTATCTTCAGACTCTGTAAAAGTTTTTATCGAATGAAAGAATTTCAGATCAATGCATTCGATTGAAAAGACGAGCTAACCTGTCTTTGGTGGACGGCTGCCAGCAAGCCGAATTATCTTTTAGTCTTTGCTCCTTCTGTAATTATTTAATTATCCTGATTACCTTAAGCCTCCTTATTAAGATTTAATGCTGTTTTGTAATTAATAAAGCACTTCATATCGATGTTTTTTTCTTCTAAAAGACAATGTAATTGATAACGTATCTCTCTGGCAGCCTCTGGTTTTTCCATTTTTTCGTAGATATTACTTAAAAAAATTAGCAGTAAAACTTTAAGAAAAGCTATATTTTTAGAATCACCTATCCTCATACACTTTTCAGCAAAATCTATTGCGCTCTCATAATCCCGGTTGGAATGATAGTTTTCTGATTTAACCAGTAAAAAAAGAACATTAAAATAATCTGGACAAGCATTTTTCTTACTATTCTCCAGCTTGGTTAAAAGGTTTAGAATTTTATCTGAATTAAAATTATCATCCAGCCTTGCAGCGTTGATCACAACAATATTTAAAAGGTAAACCGCCAGGCTACCACGTCGACGAAAAATATGAGGATGCACTTCCTTAACTTTACTAAACAACCTTACATTGGCAACAAAGTTGCCCGACAAAAAATTAACCAGAAAAGCGCCCAGATAAGAGATGGTAAGTTCAACAGTCAGATCTGCATTTTCCGGGTGGGTATCTTTAGTAAAATTTTCAATTTCTTCCAACAGGCTGCTGTTGGGCTCCTCTCTATTAACGAGTTTAAGATAAATTTCGTGAAATATCTGATGAGGTAAAAAGATCCATTTTTCCGAATAACCCCTCACCAGCCTTAGCTCATCTGTTTCTGCTTTTAATTGAGCGGTATCCAATTCCACGACAGCAATATAGGCTAATAGGGAAGTATATATCACCATCTCATCCGGTTGGGAAGTTAAACGCCTTATTGTAAGTAATACTTCTTTATAGCAGGGTCCCAGGAAATCAAGTTGCAGCAATTCATGTAGGAAAGCTTTATGTAAATACTCATCTATAATTTTATTAGGCCTGCCATTCTTATTGTTACCATATTTATATTCTAAAGTTTGCAGGATAAACAACATTAAAGATTTTTTTTCTTGCGCAGGAAGCTTCAACCTTAAGAATTCTATAACGTCCCCGCTATTTTGATTGATAATTGCATGCCTTACAGACCATTCAAGAAGCTGTAATTTTAAAGAACTGTTATATTCTGAATGGATAATATCAAAAAGCTGGTGATTAATATTTCTTGGGTTACTATCAATGATTTGAATAAATAAAAAATATTCATAAATATGATGATGAACAAAACGAACAACCTCTTTTGGCATCAAATGGTCAGCTTGCTTTTCTTCAATCAAGATTCCGTCAACAATCAATTGCTCATATGCCTCCCTGAAAACACTGATATCACTTAATAAATCTTCCTTAAAAACAATATTACCTCTCTTATTTTTTTTTGTAAGCAGGATGATTTTTTTCAGTAATAGAGTTTTCTCTGTATAATGCTGAGAAAGGTTGATCTTTTCGTTAACAAAAACAGCTAGCAGTTCATAAAAAGTTAACTGTGCATTATTGTCGAAAGCTTTACCTTCCTGATTTAATTGATAATATACCTGCAAATAGAAAGGATATTTAAACAGCGCTTTAAGTTTGTGATTAATCACTAATAGGTCGATATTGGTAAACTTATTTAGAATCAGGTCGATTTCTTTATCTGATAACGGAGGAACATTCACAAATTCGTCCATTTTAACATGATCCCCAAGGAATAACTTCGACTTTAGGTAAGCAGAATGACGAATGGATTCATAGAATGCTATCCAGGTTGCAGACCGCATACTTAGAACAATTTTCAACCAATCATTCGTGTCATTTGAACAAATAAAATTAGAAAGTCGGATTAGAAAATTTTTCAGCTGATCTTTTTTTACAATAATCTCATCAAAACCATCCAGAACGATCACTATTTTTCCTTTACGACGTGAGGGATCCTCCTTAAAATACTGAATAAAATTTAACCCATCACCCAACTGTGAGTTTAACCAGAGTTCTAAATCAAAATATTCCGTATTGTTCAGTACGCCTGGATTTATAAACCAATACATGTCATCTTTATACGGGCAATTTTCTTTGATAAAAAACTTATCCGACAGATGACTCAGCAATACTGATTTACCATAGCCCGGTTGTGCAACAAAGCTTGTAAAGCTATAATCGTAATGATAAAAACTTTCGAAATGACGCTCAGCAAACTCCCTGTTTATAGTGAGGTGATAAGGAATGACGCTCTTGTTTCGAATTATTTTAAGCGCTGAGCTGGTTACCGAACCTGCTTTATAATTTAATTCATCCCATTTGCTCAAAAGTTGCTGCTTAGAATCTTTCAAGTCTTCGCAGAACTTCTCCCAGCTCTCTTTACCTACATATTCGCTCAGAGCCGTTAACGTAAACTTTGAAAAGTTATGTTTAGCTTCTGCAAATCCATAAAGTCTTTTGATGGTAGTTTCACTGATGTTCTTCTTAACAGTTTTACTAATGATCATCGCTAATCGCTTACAATCTGAAGGTATTAGATGAGCCACAGATGCTCTTAATAGTACATATTTCTTAAGTAAATGCAAATTCTGGTCTGGTAGCATATATAAAACTAGTGTAGCAGAAGCGAAATAACGCCATGTGGGAGAAATATACGCTTAAACCAGTATAAAGTTTCTAAGACGCTAGTGAACAGAATGAATATCAACAATCATACATTTCCATAAAGTATAAATAACTGACTATGAATACAAATTTTAACAGTACACCTATGTAAAGATATTATTACTGAACAAAAATGAACAGGAATTTAAAATCCGAATGCTATTGAATGGAATGAATTCGCACTATAATTACTCATCTGATTAAACTTGAATAATTATAAATTAAAAAACATACTATGGAGAATTTATCTACTTTAAGAAAAACCCTCAGGTGCGTAAAAATACTGGCGCTATTCTTTATAACGTTTAGTACCCAACAATCGTATAGTCAACAGTTTGAAAGAGTCTATGCCAATACTGTCCAGAAAAGCGCTGATGAATATTTATTGCTTGGAGCCGTTAGAGCAGGTTATGTAACCAATGCAAACCTGGCTGGGGATAATAGCCCGGCAACTTTTGCCACATTAAACTCCACAGTAGTGCAAGTAGGCTTTATAGAATTAGGAGGAGAGGCCGTATTAAGGTTGCGTTTTACTGGCCCCGATAAACCCCAGCCAAATACTCCATTAACCATAAAGCTCGGTATAGGAGGCAATTTACTTACGGCTTTAGGAGGAGTAACGGTGCAAGCGATAAACGGCACTGGAAATTCTGAAGGCGAAGGGAATGAAGTTGGACAAGAATATATAGGAACCAGCCTTGTTAATTTGTTAAGCGGGAAAAATCAGATAGAATTTACCATTACCCCTACAGCGCCTTACGACGGTGTTAAAATAAAGCTTGGAGGTACCGGGGGCTTGTTAAGCGCTGGAGTAGTCGCAAATTTGGATGTCTACCATGCGTATTTTTTAAAACCAGCCAGCAATATTATTTGCGAATCTGTTGTAGATAGCTTATATGGTTCTACAGGAGTTTTGGTTGGGGGGTTAAACCTGATACAATCTCCATCTTTAGCTTTTGACAAAAATGAAAATACTTTTGCTACACTTAGAACAAATGTAAGTGCTGTAAACAGCACATTTTTAACTGGTGTTTTTCCTTCCTTGAGTAAACCTGGAGATTCTGTAAAGTTAATCCTCCAGTCGGAAGGCACTGGTCTGCTTGATTTATCTCTGCTTTCTGCTATTAGGGTTCAGACTTTCGAGAACAATACTTTGTCTCAAAATTTCACACTCAACTCCCCCCTTTTAAACCTCAAACTCCTCGGCGGAGGAAGTAATAAATACCTTTTAACCATACCAACCACTACTTCATTTAACAGAATAAGATTATCCATTGGGGATGGAGTTGTAAACGCCTTGGCGGGATTGAGAGCTTATGAGATAAGCCGGGTAGCTGGAAGTCCGGTTATTACTAATCCAGAACTATCAAATGGGGCCTTAACAGTTTGTGAAGGGGCACCTGCAAATTTCACAATTAGCAATCCCGAGTCAGGAGCAACTTATAAATGGTTTGATGCTGCAACAAATGGTAACGGGATTACCACAGGCGTAAGTAATAATGGAACAGCATTTAGTCCATCTGGCCTGGCAGCAGGCAGCTACGATTTTTATGTTGCTTTGTATAGAGATGGTTGTTTAGACGCTGCATCCGAAAGGTCTAAAGTAACTTTAATGATTACTCCCGGCGCTCAACCATCTGATATTACTGCAAACGGTACCACAATTTGTCCTGGCGAACCGGCAGCTCTTGCAGCGCCTGCATTGGCCACGGCAACAATTACCTCACCAGTTTTCACCTGGTATATGGATGCAAACAGAACAATCCCGATCATTAACGGAACCCAGGATGGGGTTACCTATACCATTAACCCTGATGGGAGCCTTGGCATTGCGGGCCTTGCAACTACAAGAAATTATTTTGTAAGTCTAAAAGGCAGTAATATTTGTGAAAACGCACCAGGTAATCTTAAGGTGGTTACAGTAACAGTTAATACAACAATGCGACCTGTGCTTAACCTGGCAGGAGCTCAAACTATTGGAACCGGCGGAAATTTAATACTGGAAGCCACATCCTCGAATGCAGCTTCTTACCAGTGGTACAAAGATGGTTCTCCAATCTCAGGAGCAATCAACAATACTTTCCAAATTACAAATGCGACGGCTTTAAACGCTGGTGTGTATAGCGTAATTGCAATAGGAGCTACAGGTTGCAGCTCGTTAGCAAGTGAAACGGTAACTATCAATATTGGAGGATTTGGAAGTACGAAATCAGTAAGTGGTCTTTCTTCGGATGGTCGTATAGTTAGCGGTTCTGAACTGACCTATACTATCAAGGTAACCAATACAGGGAGCTCTGCGTTAAACAACGTCACTATTTTAGATTCGATCCCTGTGGGAACAAGTTACCTTATCAATTCAGCAGATAATGGCGGAATATTCGACGAGTTAACTAAAGTGCTATCATGGACAATTAATGTTCCTGCGGAAGAAGAGGTAGCTGTAAGCTTTAAAGTTACAGTGGCCGACAATCTAACATCTATACCATCTATAACGAATACTGCGATTGTCACAGATCCTAACGATCCCGCAAACCCACAAGCCCCCACAGTACCCCCTGTGACCACCGTACAAATAAGGAGTTTTGAGGCAACAAAATCTGTTACCGGGTTAAGTGCCGACAACAGAATTGGTGCCGGAACGACACTTACCTATTCGATAATAGTTAAAAATAGAGGGAATGTGGATTTAACAGGAATTTCTATTGATGACCCTATCCCTTTTGGAACATCATTTATTCCGGGTACTGCAAATCATAACGGAATGGTAAACAACAACACGCTGAAATGGGCTATTGATGTACCTTTTGGTCAAAGCGTGATCGTGTCATTCGACGTTCTGGTAAATAATGATCTTACGGAAATTACTTCAATTGGGAATACTGCTTTAGTGACGGATCCTACAGACCCAACAAACCCTGTACCTGCGGTTGTACAGCCAATTGATACAGAGCAGTTCGGATTTGATTTAAGCAGTACCATTACAACAGCAAGTGGTGGTACAAGAGTTAATCCTAACGAAGAATTAACAGTTACTTTAACTGTAACTAATACCGGAAACACATCACTGAGCAATGTGATTATTACTAACCGCCTGCCTGACAATACGACCTATTTATCTACCAGTGTCGGAGGCAGTTACGATAACAACAATCAATTGATATCTTTTAATATCAACTCCATTGCGGTAAGCCAGTCTGCTACCGTTACTTTTAAAGTTGCGGCAGGCGCCGATTTAACTAGTGTACCATCCATAAACAACTTTGCAACCGCAGAGGCTAACGGGGTAAGTAAAAGCACCACTGCCAACATATTGGTAGAATGCCCTACGTTAACAGTATCAAACGTTACAGCGAACGGAAATACCGGAGGCAATATTTGCGCAAACGGAAATAATACTGTTGACATTGTGGCCGCCAGCACAGGGATTACTAATCCTGTATACTACCTGTACGAAAACGATGTGCTCATCACCAGCAATAATTCAGGTGTGTTTACACTTGTACTCTCCCCTTCTTCTACTGCTTATAGCTATGCAGTTGGTGTAAGCGGAACCGGCTTTTGTGAAACGCCTCCTGTTGCAAGGAGAACAATCAGTTTCACCATTGTTCCTTTACCTGTGGCACCAGGAGTAACCACTGCAAATGTTAGTGTTTGCCAAAACACTACTGCCCAACTATCCGTAGCAAATCCACAGAATGGTTTTACTTACAACTGGTACTTATCGGCAACAGGAGGTACTATTCAAGGTTCCGGCAGTACATTTACTACTCCAAAAATTACCGCTGACACCAACTATTTTGTGGAAGCTGTTTCAAGTCGGAGGCCAAGCGG
>JAZQRF010000268.1:0-17517 GCA_045629485.1 Pelobium sp.
CTACACCTGTGGTAAACTGGAACTGGCGGCTAACAAATTTATTATTCCCCCCAGCGTAAGTTGCAGCAAAAGGATTGGTCTGATCGAGCTGGCTTCCTCCCAGCAGATACTTGCCATCTATTATATTTCCGCTACTTTTTACCAGGTTCCAGGTGGCTTCATCACTTTCTTCAATCAAACTTAAAGGGATAAGTGGGGTAACACGATTAGGACGAAAAGTTGCAGCGCTACTCCAATAATCGGTGTTTACGCCTCCTTGTTTGGAAAATACGGCGCTGGCATCTATCCTTGCTTTAAGTCCTTTGGTTAATTTCATATCTACATTTCCGCGTATATTAAAGCGATCTGAGATATTGTTATTTTCTGCCTCACCAAAATTTAAAAGAGAACCGGAAGAGTTGTAACCAATATTCGTATAGTAACGAGCCCTATCGTTTCCTCCGGAAATCTCTGTATTTACATCATACCGGCCATAGCTGCTCTTTAGGTATTCTGAAGAATAAAAATCTACGCTTGGATAACGATATGGATTTACTCCTGAAAAATTATAGATTTCTGTATCACTGTATAAAGCAGCCAAGCCGTCATTTAACCGGGCCTCATTATACAAGCTCATGTATTCTGACGAGCCAAGATAGCCAGGGAATCTTTTAGGAGAATTAATGCCAGCATTAGCTCTGACTTTAATTTTTTGATCAGATTCTATTCCTCTTTTTGTAGTGACTAAAATTACCCCTTTGGCACCACGACTTCCGTAAAGAGCAACAGCTGAAGCACTTTTCAAAAATGTAATCTGATCTATTTCGGTTGGTACTACGTTAGAAATTTCTCTGGGAACACCGTCGATTAATACAAGAGAACCATTCATCCCCCAAATATTGTTGCCGTTAAAACCTGGTGCAAATGCTTCTAAACCTTCAAATCCGGAGGTTGTATAATTTTTTTCAAAGAGTTGGGCAATATTAACATTGCTCACCCCTACCGGAAGATCCTTAGCTTCAACCTCTCTGAATGCAACAGGGATCATTCCATTATCACTTATCAGGGCGATATTTTGTAGCTCTGAAGAAGCGATTACCGTTTTATTTTCATAACCTGGTGCACTAACAGTAAGTAGGGATTGAGCAGGTACCTCAAGGGTAATAGCTCCTGATGGATCGGAGACAGCTAAAATTTCATTCTCCTTATTTATGATTGTTGCACCCTCAATTGGCGTTCCTCCATTAGAACGACTGATGACAGCTTTTATAGTTAAATTAACAGCATCCTGGGCTTCTACTGCACTTGTAACCAAGTTGAGTAAGATGCACATAACCGTTGTTATTATTGAATATCTCATCATTTCTTATCTTAAGTTATCTGATTTTGTACATCATTAGTTTACCAGCCCGGATTTTGAGAAAATTCCGGATACATATTCACATCTGCTCTTTTCAAAGGCAGCCAGTAATGTTTCTCAGTAAACTGTCGTTGCAAAATTACCCGCTCACGGAAATTTGATACTTTATTCAACTTAGGATCCAATGCGGTATTTAAAGGTGCCGCCCTATCAAATTCCGCAGCGGTTTTCAAGGTATAAGGTACTTCTGTTAATAGCAACCAGCGTCTCAAATCATTAAAACGGTGACCTTCAAAAGATAATTCAACGGCTCTTTCCCTTCTCACTTCTTCCATAAATTCTGTTGGAGATCCTAAAAACTTAGCAGCAACATGATCTACTCCCGCCCTGTCCCGTATAAAGTTAATGGCATCTACGGCTGATTTAGAATAACCAGGTTCTGCTGCAGTTGCAGCGCCATAACCCGCAGTAACTGCTTCGGCATACATTAAATAAATATCTGCCAAACGCATATAAGGCAATTTGATATTTAAATTTTGGCCATAGCTATATCCCTGGTCAAAGCGGTTGGATGTTCTTGGTGTGAATTTGTAAAGCAGGTAACCCGTTCTGCTACCAGAACGTTCGTCCCGAAATAGTCCACCGGTATGCAACGTAGTGTAACGATACTTTTCATCATTGGCAGGCATTGTTCCCTGAACAATTTTAATTCCATCAAATACGATGTCATTATAAAAACGAGGATCGCGGTTTCTCCACGGGAATTCAGGATCGTAACCTGACTCAGGGTCGGCTTGTGAAGGATTTTTTATAGGTAAGCCATTTTTCATCCCATAATAATTCACATAATTAGCAGTAGGAGAAAATACAATATTATCCCCTTCTATAACTGCCGGGGTGTACTGTTTTGCCGTACCGTAGGTTGAGTTATGTGCGCCCCAGTATGGGCCACGGAAAATTGCTTCATCTTCACCAGGCATCAACCAGCCTTTTCCAAATGTATAAAAGTTAGTATAATAATTCGCGAAGGTGGTTAACTTGTAAGGTGCCTGGCCACCTTCACATAACTTTAAAAGCTCGGCAAATGCCGCTGCTGCCTTTTTACTTAATTCAACATCGTAAGTTTTAGACTTTTTGGATTCGTAATTCATTAAAGGGCTGGCGGACCACAGGTAATTTTTACCCAGATAACCTAAAGCCATGATTTTATTAATCCTCAATTGGTTTTTACCACCTGTTTTTACACCAGCTGTTGTATTATCCCAGTTGGTAGGTAAAAGGTCTGCAGCAGCTCTCAAATCCTGCGCAACCTTTTCTGCTGACGCCTGGTAGCTGAGTCTTGGCAACTTAAATTCCTGATCTGCAGGAAGTACAGTATCGATGTATGGAAGCCCCCCAAAATACTGAATAAGCATAAAGTGGAACCACCCCCTAAAAAACAACAACTGCCCTTTAATTAGATCTTTCTCTTCCTGTGTAGCATTCACTAAAATATCCATATTGGCTAAACCAAGATTTGCTTTACGAATGCCATACCATGCTAAAGGGTATAAACCTTTAGTCATACGATTATCACTTGTATTTGCATCAGCTGTTGGAGGACTGAGGCTTGCACCGTTGAAATCCATAAAACCAGCTCCCCAACCATCAAATTCTTTCTGCCATCCCCAAAAATCTCCATTATCAATTTTAACCACAATGTGAAAATTATTGGCTGTAGTCTGAATTTCGTCTTCGCCCCAATTCCAGCTATTGGTCCAGTACCTGTTGGTGAAATCCGGAATACAATTATAAAGTTCTTCTGTATATCCCTGAAAGTTGGTAAAATCTTTGAACGCTGTCTCAGCAGATACAATAGATTCTGGTTCTTTGTCCAGGTAATCCTGACAAGAAACTACTCCGATTGTTGTGGAGATCATGACTACCAGCAACGTAGTTTTTATATATCTTTTCATAATCATCTTATTTAAAATGTAATATTTGCCCCCAGATTATACCTTTTTACAGTTGGATAAGCTCCCTGTGAAGCCCATGCCTGTCCGCCTGCACTTTGAAAATTTGACTCCCTATCATCCGGCATTTTTGTCCATACATAAAGGTTATTGCCATTTACAAACACCCTAAGCCTTGACATACCTGCTCTTTGAACCCATTTCTGATCAAAAGTGTAAGCTATCTCTGCATTTTTTAAACGGAGATAGGAAGCATCAAAGCGGTAACGGTCTGCACCATAGTAGCCGCTTGGTGTAGAAGCCCATCGAGGCATAGGTACATCGGCATTTATATTATCTTTGGTCCAATAACTACCCTCGGCATAAGCTACAGGGTTTTGAGAAGAAAATGTACCCAATACAACCTCTCGAGTCACATTGTTAACACCGTAAAACTGGGCAAATACACTAAAACGTTTCCAATCGAACCCTAAAGTGGCATTGTATGTATTTTCAGGAGCTCCCGAAAAACCGTAAGGAATATTGTCATTGGCGTTGATGATCCCATCGGCATTATAATCAACAATATGGTAGTTCCCCGGCAACTTTTGATTGTCATTTACATCATGCATGGTACTTCCGTAAAGCTCATCCCAGGTATTATAATAGCCTTGGCTCACATAAGAATAGCCCTGCCCGATTTGCTTGTCTAAAGGTTTAGAGTATAATGGCAATAGTCCCGGAACATCTGCTTCCAGAACTTTGTTAATAGCCCTGGTGAAATTGATATTGGTCCATAACCTTAGATCTTTATTGACCCTTTTGTTAAAACGGATATCAAACTCATAACCTCTTGAACGTACTTTTCCTGAATTTGACACAGGTGCCCCGGCTCCGAAATAAGACGGAACTGCCCGATTTCCTCCTGAGCTCAGGATATCGCTACGATCATCCTGAAAAACATCAATGCTACCACTTATAACATCTTTAAAGAAACCGAATTCAAATCCTATATTTTTCTTGGTTACTTTTTCCCATCTCACATTTGGGTTACCCACACCAGACTCTTTGTACCAGTTATATGGACTTTGTTCCGCATCAACATTGGTAATACCTAATCTTGTGCTTCCTCCAAAACTCCAGTTTGTAAGATAGGCGAATCTTGGAGAACCTCCATCGTCACCAATTTGGCCATAAGAGCCACGAAGTTTTAATAAACTGATAAAACTAACAGGTTTCATAAATTCTTCCTCAGAGATTACCCAGCCCAGTCCTCCGGAGGAGAAAAATTCGAAGCGGTAATCAGGACCAAACTTTTCTGATCCGTTATAGGCACCATTATATTCCAGAGAGTATTTCCCGGCAAAATTATAGGTAGTACGAAACACCCAATCCTCCCTATATGAAGGTATTCTTGTTCCGCTTGCACTCTCGTCGCGGCTCCAGAGACCCATTGCTGTTAGATTATGATTTTTTGCAATGGTGGTTGCATAATTCAATTGGAATTGTGAAAACATGCGTCTGAAAGTGGCATTGTTATCTACAGCTCCTGCGCTGTTTGCCCATCTTACGCTTTCTCTAAACTCCAGTTGGGTATTGATATCTTTATCCTCTTTATATATTGCGTTTCCGGTTTCAGGATTGATCCACTTACGTTGAACTCCGTTATTGGCGTCATTAATTCCACGCTGGTTCTCAACGAAGGTGTTATCAATTGAAAGTGTGCCTTTAAAATTTAACCCTTTTACCAAAGCGCCAAGATTTTGATCAACAGTAAAGTCGGTTGTTATTCTCGAGGTGGTTACCTGTTGGTTTCCACTTGTAGATAATATTTGAGCCGAATTTAATCCCATTTGTTCGTTAGGATTATAGTAGCCCCAGGTTCCATCTGAATATCTTGGAACATATAAGTTTGGTGCTGTAGAATAAGCTGCAGTCCAGGTGTTGTATGGATTGACACCAATCCAGGGCCGGTCTGAAATACCTCTTGAGCCGGCAATATTGGCTCTAAAAACCGTAGACTTCGTCAATTGAAAATCCAGGTTACTACGTACATTTAATCTGTCGAAACCGTAGCCGCCGCCATAACCCCTGTTATTATCAAATCTTCTGAAAAGATCTGCCTCATCTAAATAATCAACAGACGCAAAATATTTCACAAAAGAAGATCCCCCGCTAACATTCAGGTTGGCATTGTAAGACATGGCGTCATCCCGAAATAGGGTATTTACCCAATCCACGTTTGGATATCGCTCTGATTCTTCCAGGTTAGCCGGATTACGATATTTCATCATAACATCATGAGGCTGGTAAGACGCCCATGCCGTTGGCCGTAGCGCCAGTTCATATTCGATAGCCTGGTTACGAACATCAAACATATCATACGAGTCAAGCTTTCCAGGCAATTTTGAAACTGTTTTCATTACAGTATTCACTGAAGCTCTGATTTCAGCTTTTCCTTCTTTTCCCCTTTTTGTTGTAATCAGAATCACGCCATTTGCACCCTTTACACCGAATACTGCTGTTGCCGAAGCATCTTTTAAAACAGATACCGATTCTACAGAGCTGATGTCAATGTTATTCATAGACCGCTCTACTCCGTCAACTAATATCAACGGGCCTGCATTATTCCAGGTGCTTCTTCCACGAATAAGGATTTGCGGATCCTCTTCTCCCGGCATACCGCTACTGGCTGTGGTAATTACTCCCGGTAAGTTTCCGGTTAATGCGGCTCCAAGACTGGACACACCTCCGGTACGTTCTAAAACCTCGCTGGTGGTTTGCGTAATGGCGCCTACAACACTAGCTTTCTTTTGAGTACCATAACCTACTACCACTACTTCGTTCAGTTGAGCCATATCATCTTTCATGATCACCGTTACTTGGTTTTTACCCTTAATATCTACTTCCTGATTGGCCATCCCGATATATCTGACCACCAAGGTTTGCGTACCTTCTGGTACTTCTAAAGAAAACTCCCCATCGATATTAGTTTGCGTTACGGAAGTTGATCCTTTTCCGGCAACACTTACTCCAACAAGAGGTCTCCTTTGTTCGTCAAGTACAGTCCCTTTAATAATTCTTTTCTGCTGTGCGTTTACTGTATTAACAATGAATAGGAGAATCAGGGTAACTATATAACACTTGGGAAATAGACGCAATCGTCCAAAATAGTTGTGATATGCACCATCACACACATTGGTATTTTTTTCCATTATTTAAAATCGTTTAGAGAAACAAAAATTTATAAGTCTTTTCTTTACCTAATTACCCTGGGAATTTTGGCATTCACATTAAGAAACAGGCTTTCCTGGAAGCCACATGATCTCTTTCGTTTGATGAGAGGTAGTTTTTTAATCATTTTATAAGTGGTTTATTTAGTTTAAGATTTAGAATAAGCGACTATAATTTTAGTTTTTGCGACTTAATTGTACATATGACATTTATTATAATCCGGATTCGTGTTTATTCATTTTATCACAATTTTTTGGATTATATTTTTAAAAAATTAATCAAATTCTAATGAGTCACCGCTGATATAAGTTTTACATCACTGGACGACGACCACAGTAAAATTTGAACCTTTTAAAAGATCACTTATGCGATCTAAAAAATATAATCATATTGGTTTATATGGTTCAGTTAGTTACCGTTCTCAAATTGATTAGTGAACAGGTTTATATTCGTTGATCTAAAGTAAGGATAGAGGCTATCTGAGGATGTCACAATTGTTCAAATTTATACTCATTATGTTCAAATACGCTAAAATACAGCAGGTTATATCCAGAGCAGGTTTTTAACGAAATTATTTTCTTTAAAAAAATACGGTGACTCTAATGGCAAAGAAAAATGAATTTATGTAGCAGATTGATAGGGCTTTTTAGGCTTCAAGAACAAATCCTGTGAACCATGCTAACGAAAGCCCTTAAAAGAAAAAAGATCCGGGAATTCCCGGATCTTTTTTCTTTTTCTATCTATATCGTTTTATTTTACCGGAGAGCCCCGATCACTACGTTTAAGATTAATGTATTCGGATGGTAGCATAGAAAATTTAGCTTTAAATGCTCTGGCGAAATAGTTAGGCGTTGCAAATCCAACAGAATAACTGATTTGAGAAATATTCATATCGCTTCTTTCTAGTAAAATAGCAGCTTTGTCCAATTTTATTGATCGTATATATTCAACAGGGCTTTCTCCAGTTAGTTCTAGGACTTTGGTGTATAATGAACCACGACTCATTCCAATCTGGCGACTCAAATCTTCCACTGATAATTGTGAATTTGTGAGGTTTGATTCTACATATGCTGTGATTTTATTTAACAACTTTTCATTTTCAGAAATTATTTCAACATCGGTTCCTGTTACTTTAATTCTCTTACTGTAGGTACTTTTTAAACTCTCATTCAATGTAAGCAGGTTACGGATTTTAATATTTAATATTTCGAAATTAAAAGGTTTGGTCATATAATCATTTGCGCCTGTCTCTAATCCTAATAATTGGTCTTCTTCTCCCGTTAATGCCGTTAAAAGCAACACAGGGATATGGTTTGTTCGCTTATCAGATTTTATTTTCTTACAAAGTTCTATCCCTGTTACATGAGGCATACTGATATCACTCACCACCAAGTCAGGGTGAGATGCCAATACTTTTTGCCATCCTTCTTTTCCATCACTAGCTTCAACAACTTTGTAATATTTTTTTAGATTATCTTTTAGATAAAATCTCAAATCTTCATTATCCTCTACCAGTAAAATGACAGGCAAATGTCCGTCTGAACATAGACTTTTCCTTTCCAAAGCAACCTCTTCTATTAAGGAAGGATCTTCAGAAATTACGGCGTCCTCTTCCAGTATCAGCATATCTTCCATCTTTTTGAAAGGAAAATAAATGGTAAAAACTGATCCTTTCCCTGCTATACTTTCTACCTCTATGGTTCCACCATGCATTCGTACAAATTCCTTAGTGATTGCCAGACCGATTCCACTTCCCTGGTTTAAGATAGCTTCGTTAGATTCGCCCTGATAGAACCGGTCGAATATTTTTTCTTTTACAGGCTCTTCCATGCCGATGCCGGTGTCACTTAATATCACTTTTACACCGTTGAGTACTTCATTGTAACTGATTTTAAGCAGAACCTCTCCCCCTTTAAGTGTAAATTTAAATGCGTTAGAGAGCAGGTTAAATAATGTACGCTCTATCTTATCATGGTCGAAATAGGTAAAATAAAATTTCACATCACTTCTAAACTCAAAATTAATATGCTTACGCTCCGCGAGGTCTTTAAAAGATTCAGCGACATCCCTTGAGAAAGCCACAAAATCACCTTCTGAAGTATTTAGTTTTTGTTCCTGGGCTTTGATATTTCTAAAGTCCAGGAGCTGATTGACCAGATTAAGCAGCCTCCTGGCATTACGACGAATCATTTGCAGCTGGCCGGTTTTATGCATATTACTTTCCTGTTGCAAAAGCTGCTCCACAGGCCCCATAATTAAAGAAATAGGTGTGCGAAATTCATGACTGATATTAGTAAGAAATTTTATTTTAAGCTGGTCAAATTCATGTATCCGCTCTGCCTCCCGGCGCTCCTGCTCAATCTGCTGCTGAACTTTAACCCTTTCCTGCTCCAAGGCAAATTTAGCTTTCAACTTTTGAATCCCTCTGTATCTGCTATATAAAAGCAAAGCAGCTGCAAACAAGATATAAAACAAATAAGCATAATAGGTAAGCCAAAAAGGGGGGTTAACCTTTACTTTAATAGAAGTAACAGGTGTATTCCATTCACCTGCATCACTAGAGGATTTGACTTTAAAAATATACTCGCCCGGATCAAGGTTTGTATATACGGCTGTGTTAACAGTTCCTACATTATTCCATTCTTTATCAAAGTTCTCTAACTTATAAAAATAACGGTTTTCCTGTGGTGAAGTATAGTTAAGTGCGGTGAAGGTTATTGAAAAATTTTGTTTGTAATCCAGGTTTATCTCAGTTGCTGTAGAGATGTGGTCTTTTATTGGTCCATTATCAGAAGGTGTGACACTCTGGTTGGCTATTTTTAGTTCTGTGAAAACCATGCTAGGTACATTCCTGTTCGAGTTTAGTTGTGATGGATCAAAATAATTAAACCCTTCTGTACCTCCAAAAAACAGGCGCCCGTCCGGAAGTTTCAATCCTGCTCCCAAGACAAAAGGACTACGTTGGATACCATTATAATAGGAGTAATTTTTAAATTTTTTTGTTTTCTTATCAAAACTGCTGATACCGCTGTTGGTGGTTAGCCAAATCTTTCCGCTATCATCCTGCAAAATCTTGTATATCACGCCATTGGCCAGACCCAATTCTTCAGAATAAGTCTCAAAACTATTCTTTTCAATATCATAATAAGTCAATCCTCCACCAGAGGTTCCTATCCATATTTCTCCGGATTTTGTTGCGTATATGGAAGAAATAATATCACTTGGTAACTTGCTATTACTTTTATTAAAGATCTTGGAATAACCAGATTGTGGGTTATAAACTGCAATACCCGATCCACTGGATCCTATCCATATATTTCCATCAATATCTTCGTCTATAGAACGTATATATCCATTCAACATAATTCTTTTCCTGCCCTGCTCATTATTGTTAAAATGAAGAAAAGATTTAGTTTTCGTATCATAACAATCTATGCCCTGTCCGTTTGTACCCAGCCAAACATTTCCCCTGCGATCTTTTTTTATACAAAAAATATCATTTCCACTGATATGATCTTTTCCTTCACCCTGTTTAACATTCTTTACTGCTCCTGATCGTGTATCCAGCATAAATAATCCTTTAAGGTAAGTGCCCATCCAAATTTCATTGCCCACTTTTTCCATAGAAAGTATGGAAAGATCAGCTGTTGAAGACGCAAGTGCTACACGTTTGAAAACACCATTTCTTACGTCAAATAAATTTAGTCCACCTCCATCTGTACCTACATAAACATTTTTACCATCTAAAGATGCAAAAGATGTTACTACAGGGGCACTTAAGCCAAAAGGATCATTTGGATTACTTTGAGACAAACTAAAAAGTGCCAGATTCTTATCGTATTTATTAATACCCCCTCTAAAAGTAGCGACCCAATGGATCCCTTCCTTATCTATTAAAATACTTTTTACCGATTTACCAACCAGGCTGTAGCTATTCCGCCTGTCTCTTTTTATACGCAATACTTTCCCGGTGGAAGGATCCATAATATTGAGGCCCTCTTCAGTTCCAACCCACAGCTTTCCATCCGGGTCACTTGCTAAAGAGTAAACAATATTACTGCTTAAAGAATAATTGTTGGAAGAAGAGTAATAATAGTTGAGAAACGTTTTTCCATCCGGATTTAGTTTGCTTAACCCGTTGTTTGTGCCTACCCAGAGCTGACGTTGATTATCCTCAAATATGGTATTGATATGATGATATGAGATACTACCTGTTTGATTACTGGAATGAAGAAAAGAGGTTAACTTTTTTTTATTGGGATGATAGAGGTAAAGACCTTTATCCGTACCCAGCCATAGTCTCCCCTTGTGATCTTTTACTACCTTAAAAACTGGCTGAGACGCTATCACGCGATCTTTTGGGTCAGATAAAGGAAGCGGAGTGATCAGCTTTGATTTCAGATCCATGATTCCTATACCATAATAACCCGCTACCCAAATTCTCCCAAGCTTATCACTGCAAAGAGAGGTAACTGCTACATTATTGCCATTAAAGCTTATAAAAGCATCTTTTTTCCTATCATACAAGTTGAGACCCGATCCGGTCCCAATCCATAAGTTTCCGTTATTATCCTCATGCAGATCAAGAATCTCATTCGAAATTATACTGGACGCATCAGTTGCCTTATGACGATAAATGATGAACTTTTTACCATCAAACTTATTCAATCCATCGTCTGTAGCAAACCAAATAAATCCATAACGATCTTTCAAAATATCATTCACTACATTAGATGACAGGCCATCCTTACTGCTCAAATTCATGAACTTAAAGTTATTTTCTGCACCTATGCTATCGATTGCATAACTTATGAAGACTAGAATTATAAAAATATAATTTAGCAAACATCGCAAGATTTTCTTGAATTTATTTCACAAGATTACGCACCTGATGATTCTTTTTTGTGGAGAACACTTATGAGTTGGTTATAAATGGTTTTAACTGATACGTTAAAGTTAGCAAAATAGCTTTATAAATTTCACAAAGTTGTAAAGAATTTAGGTCTAAAGTATTTAAGCTATTTACCTAATTGTTTCTCAAATTTACGGATTTTAAATAAGAGGAGGCTGTCTAACCACAAACAGCCTCTTATTATAAACCAATAGTTCCAGGAAAAACAGCAGGGGTTGCTGCAAAATTTAGTTTGATTAACAACCTAATTTTGTTCCTGTCACAATTTCAATATTAGAAGTTTAATGAAAAATAGTATTGCATATTTCATCAAAATCATAGAACTTTTGTTAAACCTTATTGGAATGATACCCAATCAAGCTCTACCTGTTCACCCGAATCTAAAATAACCACGAGGTTTTGTACTCCTGAGGCAAAACTCTTTAAGGGAGCATGAAATTCTGACCATGAAGTTCCCGGAGCAATTTTAACAGAAGTTAATACCTTACCTTCTGAATTATTGATGCGGATGCTTACTATCCCTCCCTTACCCGATTTACCACGAATAATAGCAGCTTTCGGTTTCTTGTTCTTAAAATCTACTGTATTATACCGGACCCAGGAATTTTTATCAGAGAGTTGGATTTTCCAACCATCAAACACATCATCAGGGTTTAAAAAATCCACGCCCACGCCATTTTCACTTGTTAAGCTATACCGGTCTATCTGGATTTTATCCGAGGCCTTAGTTATCCCAACTCCTCTTAAAGTAGGTGTTACCTTCCTTATGGTACCATCCAGGTTAAAAAAAAGGCTATCTGCCCGGATAGACCTCGCTTTATCAAAAGCAGGTGAATAATCATTAAAATGATAAAACAAATACCATTGCTTTTTAAAATTTAAAATAGAATGATGGTTGGTCCAGCATGCTGCAGATTCATCCATAATCACACCTGTAAATGTAAAAGGCCCTAAGGGATGGTCACCCATAGCATATTCCAGCCGCTCTGTTTTATTTTCTACATGTGGATAGGTCAGGTAATATCTCCCTTCACGCTCAAACATATAAGGACCTTCTTTCAATCCTTTAGACGGCAAGTCTTTCAAAATCACAGGTTCCGAGGCTAACTCCAGCATGTTATCTTTTAATTTGGCACCATAAATATTTCCCTGCGACCAATACAAATACGCCTGACCGTCTTTGTCGATAAAAACATTCGGATCAATCCCTTTTACACCCGCAATAGGTTTTTCCTGAGGAACGAAGGGCCCCGTTGGTTGATCAGCCACCGCCACTCCAATGGTAAATCCCTTAGCTATGGTACTGTCTTTTGAGGTACTCGGAAAATAAAAATAGTATTTTCCGTTACGCTCTATACAGTCGGGAGCCCACATGCTATAGCTATCAGCTTTTACCCAGGGCACTTTATTCTGGCTTACAATCACACCATGATCTTCCCAATCTGTGAGATTAGAGGAGGAGAATACATGGTAATCTTCCATGCAAAACCAGCCCACACGGCCACGCTGAGCATTTGCCAATATATCATGAGATGGATAAATGTAAACCTTGTCTCCAAATACACGGGCAGAGGGATCGGCTGTAAACTGATCACGAATAAGCGGGTTTTGTGCCATTAAGCTCTTTCCTGCCAGCAAAAAAATTATAGTAAAACAAAAAAGCCTGTGAAGATTATAATGATTTTCTTTTCTCATATTTTACTTGAATAATAGCTTTGGGCACTTTTATCTTGAGCTTTATAGGCATAACCATTATCCATCACTATAATCATAGGAACCGACTCGCCTGAGGCTATAAGATTATCCAAAATTAAATTCGTTTTACCCTGAGATGCCCAACCTGTTTCATCCTCATAACTGCCATGTTGCAAATAAAGGACAGGGTAACGCGTTTGATTGCCCGAATGATAACCTGGAGGAGTATAAACAAAACAGCGGCGCCATTTTCCTGTTAGTTCTGAGAAATAAATATTCTCGCTAACCAAACCATGAGGAACATTTTTTAGGGAATAAAAATCTGCATCTCTTGCGGGTATTTCGATTCCGCTTCCCCAGCGTCCGGCTCCATAAAAATACAAGCTTCCCGGGTCAGGGACACTGGCCCCATCAATATTTAATTGATAGTAATGAAAACCTTCATCCTGCGGATCTGACATTCCTGTCCAAATTCCCTTATCATCTTTCACTAAATCATATTTTTTACCGCCAATATCAAGCTGTACTTTACCGGCATCCGCAGCAGCAATACTCACTTTTATCCTTCCTTCATCATTCACTTGAGGAAATTGCTTTCCGGGTTGAGTGGTGGCTGATGTTTTAAAAGATGCCTTCTGATCTGCTTGTGCATAACAGAAAGATCCCGCATAAAAAACACTTAACAAGAAAAATATAAAATTACATTTCATTAGATGTATGATTAAAATTTTAATTAAACGTAATTTCAGGTTAATCTCTAAAAAGCAAAGGCGCAAGCTCGTATAAACTGCGTCTCCAGGTCTGAAATTCGTGACCCGTGTTTGGAGAAATGTACGAAACCGCTTTAAATCCGGCATTTTGGAGGTTCTTTGTGGCTTCGTTTACCCTATCCGGATTTTCCCTACTGCCGCAGCTTAAAAAAATTAGTTTTACTTTACTTTTATCTTTAATATCTGCAGGAGCATAAATCCCGCCGCTCAATAAACCGTAGTAAGCAAAAACATCGGGCTTATTTAGAGTTATCGTACGTGTTTCCATACCACCCATAGAAAGTCCGGCCATCGCCCGATTAGACTGATTAGCAAAAGTGCGGAAATTCGCATCTATATATGGGATCAACTCCTCAAGCAATACTGTCTGAAAAGGAATAATGCTAAAATCCTTCATTCCTCCCCATTTGATTTCATTAGTCATCCCATAGGTATTCACTATAATAAACGGCTTGATTTTTCCTTCAGCAATCAGGTTATCCATTATTAGATTTGCCCGTCCCTGGTTGGTCCAGGCCGTTTCATCTTCTCCCCAGCCATGCTGAAGGTAAAGTACCGGATACCTTGTTGATTGTTGTTTGCTATAACCGGGAGGAGTATAAACAAAAGCTCTTCTGGAAGTTTTTGTACTTGCCGAAGGAAAAAGTATTTGCTGCACATTTCCATGAGGAACATCTTTTAATGCATAAAAATCCTGGTCCAAAGCAGGTATTTCTATACCACTTTCCCAGCGTGTTGATCCAAAGAAATTCATTGCTCCGGGATCGTTAAACTTTCCGCCATCTACAGTAATATTGTAATAATGAAATCCTTCGTCCATAGGACCTGCCGTAGTTCCAGTCCAAAATCCATCTGCACCCTTTTGCAGTACCGTCCCTCCTCTGCCACCCAGTCCTAAACTCACCTTTACACTATCTGCTTGAGGCGCATGAATTCGGAAACGAGCATATCCCTGTGAATTCACCTGCGGATAATCCTGGCCTGGCTGGTTCAGACTGGAAGGTTTAAAATCTTCTTTCAATCCATTTGTCACCTGTGAAAAACAAAGCGCAGCTTGCGACACTAGAACGAAAATTAAAAATGAGTACTTTTTCATAATTGGTTTTTAATTGGTTAATTCAAAAATTGCATCCTTTTATTTTAATAATTTTTGAAACAATTATTATTTATTTAGTCTATCATCAAAGTGTATGTTTTGCCTTTTGAGGTTTTTAAATCATACAGAAACGTCTTTTTTAATTCTGGTTTAGCTATGATAGCCTTATTGGATATAAGCGGTGCGGCAATATCTTCTACCTGATAGAATGGGTTATGATTATCTCCCACGGCAATTTTGAGTGCCTTTCCATTTTTAAGTTTCATTTTATTAGGCAGCCTTATTCTCAAATTCCCTCCTAAAAGAGACCTGATTTCTGCTTTCACCACCCTTCCGTTCTGCCATTCCATATTTACCAATTCAAATCCACCTCTTGCCCTAAGACCAGCTATGGAACCTTCTTTTACCCAGACATCAGGTAGTGCAGGCAATAGGTGAACTGTTCCATCACTGCTCTGCATCAACATTTCAGTTATACCCGAAGTGCAACCGAAGTTGCCATCTATTTGAAAAGGAGGATGCGCATCGAAAAGATTATTGTAGGTTCCGCCTCCTCCACTATTGACCCCAACGGGAGTTAATTGATTTTTAATGAGCTCATAGGCATGGTTGCCATCCAGCATTTTTGCCCACCAGTTCACTTTCCAGCCCATACTCCAGCCGGTCGAAACGTCTCCACGTTGTAGCAATGTGTTCTTTGCTACACTATACAGTTGCGGTGTACGATAGGGAGATAACTGATTGGAGGGATACAAACCGTACAAATGTGAAATGTGCCTATGATGGTCCTTTGGATCATCTACATCGTCCAGCCACTCCTGCAACTGCCCATATTTCCCAATTTGCATTGGAGGAAGTTGGGCTCTTTTTTGCTTCAGGCTGTCTACAAACCAAGCCTCCTTATTTAAAATCTCAGCAGCCCTGATGGCCGTTGAGAAAACGTCGAAAATAATCTGGTTGGTCATTGTAGTTCCTGCATCTAATGAAGAACCCTGATGTTCTGCAGGAGCATTCTCTGGAGATTCATCCGGAGCGATGACCAACCATTTGTATTTTGGATGCTCCACTAAAAAATCAAAATAAAATAAAGCAGCACCTTTTAAAATACTGTAAACAGATTCCAAATATTTTTTATCACCATTATAGAGGTAATGCTCCCATAAATGCTGGCTCAGCCAACCTCCTCCATTTACCCATGCGCCCCAAAAGGCACCATCCACTGCTCCGGTAACCCGCCATATATCTGTATTATGATGAGCCATCCAGCCTCTGGCACCATACATGTCTTTGGCCGTTTGCCGACCCGTAACAGCCAATTCCCTCACCATTTTGATTAAGGGCTCATGCAGTTCTGAAAGGTTGGTTTTTTCGGCCGGCCAGTAATTCATTTCTGTATTAATATTAATGGTGTACTTACTGTCCCAGGCAGGATTTAACCTGTTATTCCATATTCCCTGTAAATTTGCAGGCTGTCCGCCAGGCTGTGAAGAGGAAATTAAGAGGTAACGCCCAAACTGGTAGTAAAGAGCTGCAAAAGCAGGATCGTCTGTAGAATTAAAATTTCTCAGCCTAATATCAGTAGGCTGCTGAGCGGCTATTGTAGTCCCCAGATCAATCTTTACACGATTAAAATAATACTGGTAAGCTGCTACATGACTTTTAAGTATTTGCTCAAAGTTTTTAGAAGCAGCCTGACTTAGATAGCTTTCTGCTCTTTCACTTTCATTACCGTTGATATCTTCAAAACTGTTGAAATTTGTAGCCACAGAGACATATATGGTAACAGTATTGGCACCCTTAACCACTATAGAACTATCTGTGGTTGTTAATGTGCCTCCCTGATTTTTGACCTCAGATATCCCTTTAAGCTGAACCTTTCCGGGAACCCCTTCATGATTACTGGTAGTGGCCCCTATCATCAACTTCCCTTTGGCTTCCGTGGTTACTTTTGCTTTTAAGTGAGGTGAGGTATAAAAAGCTGTAAAAGAAATGCTGCCAGGCTTACTGGCCGTCAGTTGTATAGCAACCACCCTATCCGGAAAAGAAGTAAGTACTTCCCGTGTATAAGTAATATCTCCAACCTGGTATTTTATTTTGGCTACTGCTCTTTCAATATCCAGTTCACGATAATAATTTGTATAGTTCTCATGACCATCGAATGCCAGCTTTAACTCTCCAACCGGTTCGAATTTTTGCCCATGAGATTTTTTACTGATGATGACTTTGTTGGCAAGTTGCTCTGCCTCCTTTTGTTTCCCTTCAAATAGCAGTTGCCTTATACGATCGAGGGAATCTAAAGCCAATGGATTATCGTTGCGGTTCGGGCTTCCGCTCCAAACAGTATGTTCGTTGAGCTGTATAATTTCAGTTGCCACATTCCCATAAACCATGGCTCCTACCCTTCCGTTTCCAAGCGGCAATGCATTTTCCCATTCTTTTCCGGAAGGTTGGTTATACCAGAGTTTCATTGCTGAAGACATGCGCTCCTGCGCTCTTAGATCAAAGGAATTACAGAACAACAAATAACAAAACAGCAATAA
>JAZQRF010000269.1:0-2024 GCA_045629485.1 Pelobium sp.
AGATGATAATTTTGCTTTGATGGGTTACAACGTAGAAAAAACACTATCTGATTACGGAACTGTTTCCAGAGGAATTTTTAAAGCTTCTGCAGATGGTTATTTAGAGCAAATTACAGAACGCACCAAAGTATTTAAGAAAGAGGGTGAAATTGTTTTTGAAGAAGATGATCAAACTACGCCGATTAACCTGGATTCTTTTGCTTCTATGAATTTTTGGGGCTTTACTCCTGCTGTTTTCAAACCTGCGATTGAATTGTTTAAGGAATTCGCCAATACAAATGATGAAAAAGACGGAAAAGCGGAATTTTATATTCCTTCTATTGCTGAGGATTTAACGAAAAATAAAACGGCAAAGTTTAAGGTACTGCCTACTTCGTCGCAGTGGTTTGGGGTGACTTATAAAGAAGATAAGCCTATTGTTCAGGAGAAGTTGTTGAAGTTGGTGGAAGAAGGGATTTATCCTGATGATTTGTATAAGTAGTTTTTATTTCTTGCGCTCCGGGCTTTTCTGCCCTCTTGCCGGGCAGCGGCATTTACTTTTTTTCCGCAAAAAAGGTACTGTGTTAAAATCCAAATAAATTTCCAATTTTTGTAATATAAAAAAGGAGAACTTTACGTAGTTCATCCTGTGTAGGCAGACTTGATCTGCCTACTTTCGTTAAGCTACTTTCTGTTGCCCATATAGGGGGTTAAATTCTGTATCATTCTTCCATAGTATATACATTAATATTAAAAGTTTTCTCGCCACTGCCGTTATACCTATCTTTTTAGCTGGTTTTCTTTCATTAATCTGATTATAAAAATCTTTCATCACAGGATTGTGTTTACTTGCAGATAATGCGGGCATGTATAATGCATGTCTGATAAAACTATTTCCTTTCTTGGATATTCTGGTTTTTCCTTCTTTCATTCCTGATTGGTTATGTTGTATATCTAGTCCGGCGTAACTGACCAGCTGTTTGGCATTATCCACCAGTGCAAAGGCATTGGTTTCAGCAAGAATGCAAATGATGGTCATAAAACTTATTCCCGGAATGGTATTCAAACTGGCTATCTTATCATATAATTTGCTATCTGCCATAGCCTGTACTCTAAGCTCAGCCTCTACTTCCAATAACTGCGTTTCTAAAAGACTGATTTGCTTCTTCAGTCTTCTTTCAACACTTTTTGGGCATCCATAACTGTGGTTCCTGGCATGTAGCTGGTTCTTCATCTGTACCAACTTTACTTTAGTTTCCCGGTATTCTCTGCATAGAAATTTTATCTCACGCATCATCTTTGATGGCATGTTCCAATAACTTAATCTGCGTTCTAAACCTAACTGACTAAGTAATCTGGCATCTTTGCTATCGGTCTTGGTTTTCAAGTTTAGACTCTTAGCAAAGTATTTTACTTTATTAGGAAGTAATACGCAAAGCTTTTGATTATGATGGTTTAACCAATAGGCCAGGTTCTCGTAATAAACTCCGGTGGCTTCCATTACAAAAACTACTTCTATAAGTTTATCTTCTGTCTTTACCCATTTAAGAAGCTCATTAAAACCCTCATCAGTATTACTGAATTTCTTTGACTTACTAAAACTCTGGTGTTGATCAGAATCAATACTGCCAATGCAGCAATCAAGAGAATCTTTGGAAACATCAATTCCAATACATTGCTTAATTATTTTCATCTTACTAAAGTTTAAAGGCAAGCTTCCTACAATCTTTACTCGCATTTATACGGGATGCCTGGCTCCCTAAGTACTGTTCAGATTCGGAGAAGCATAGAAATGGAGAATCTAACTTTTTCCGGCATATCATTTTAGACTACCTTAAACAAAATATTTCTTCCACTTCTTAGCCTGTTTTCTCCAAAGAAACTTATTACTTTTCAAACATACGAGTGACCAAAAAATCAAGGCTACAGAAGATTTGTTTGTAAAAACTCAATAAATCTTTATCTGCAATTATAAGTCGTGTGAATGTTATTGCTGATTTTTTGGTTCTGCAACACTCGAATAATTGCTTGCCTATCTGCTTTTT
>JAZQRF010000270.1:0-11617 GCA_045629485.1 Pelobium sp.
AGAGGTACGGCCTTTCATTAATACTTCAAGCGCTTCCTGCACCAATCTTTCAGATTCTGAATCTAAAGAAGAGGTGGCTTCATCTAAAATTAAGATTGCCGGATCTTTTAATAATGCTCTTGCAATGGCTATTCTTTGACGTTGACCTCCCGAAAGTTTCACGCCTCTTTCGCCTACAACAGTTTCATATCCTTCCGGGAAACCGATGATAAAACGATGTGCATTGGCCTGCTGGGCTGCTTTAATGATTTCTTCTTTTGAAGCATCTAATTTTCCGTAAGCAATGTTTTCCAGGATGGTTCCTCCAAACAAAATCACATCCTGCGGAACTATGGCAACCTGATTACGGATGTCTGTTAAAGCATATTCGTCAGAAGGTTTACCATCAAATAATATTTCTCCTTTTTGGGCATCATAAAACTTAAGAATTAAACCTGCTATGGTCGATTTTCCTGCTCCTGATGGTCCAACGATGGCTATCTTTTCTCCAGCATTAGCCTCAAAGGAAATCCCTTTTAAAACTGTAATTTCTTTTCTTGATGGATAAGCAAATTCAATATTTTTAAAAGCCAGGTTACCGAATATTTTCTGCTTAGTAACATTATCCGCTGCGTTTGTAGAGATGGCTTCACTTTTTTCGTCCAGTATTTCCAAAACTCTTTCAGAAGCGCCAATGGCTTTCTGAACGTTAGCATAAAGCTCTGGGAAACTTCCCATAGCCGCTCCAACAAAAACAGAATACAACATATACGCTAAAAGATCCGAAACATTTAAACTTCCATCCTGAACGAGACTGGCACCATACCACATTACTCCCATGATGGCTCCAAAAAGACAAAAGATAATAAAGGAAGCAAAACCACCACGATAAGTAGCTCCTCTTAAAGCAATTTTCACTACTTCTCTTAAGCTTTTATCATACCTGTTGGCTTCATAAGCCTCGTTTCCAAAAGCTTTCACATTAGATATTCCCTGTAAAGTTTCTTCAACAACTGTATTTGATTCCGCAAGTTTATCTTGTGCGCTCCTGGAAATTTTCCTGATGGCTTTCCCGAAAAATACTGCTGCAACTACAATAACAGGAAGTATTGACAAGTTAAATAAAGTTAATTTGACAGAAATGATAATCAACAGGGTTATACCACCAACTAGTAATATGATTTGCCTTACCATTTCTGCAATGGTTGTGGTAATGGTGTCCTGTATTTGAGAAAGATCTGCGGAAATTCTGCTGTTTAATTCCCCAACTCTTCTGTTAGCAAAGAAATTCATGGGAAGCGTAATCATTCTAAAATAAGTATCTCTCCTGATATCAGCCAATGATTTTTCAGCTACTTCTACAAATAATCTTATTCTGAAAAAAGAGACGAAAGATTGAATGAATAAGATCGCAAAAGCTACATAACCTATTTCGTTTACCGTAGAAGGCAGACCATAGCCAGAATCATTCCCCTGCGCCACATCAACCATTACTTTAATAAGTGCCGGAAAAGCCAAACCAGTAATACTGGATAAGAGTAGAAATATCATTCCTATAAAGAACTTTCCTTTATAAGGTTTTAGGTATTTTAATAATCCTGATATTTTGTTTAGAGATTCTTTGTTAATTTTTGATTTCGATAATTCTGCATCCTGCGCAGTACCACTATTAAATCTATTTCTAGCCATGTATATAATAAAACCGCCGCATGGTTTAAACGAGGTTTGGCAAAAATAAGCTTATTAATGTTTTAAACTATCTTTTCCTTAAAATTTTACTGAAGATAAACAGAGCACCAACAACGCTAATGAGGATAAAAACGATGGAAAGTACCTGGTAAAATCTGCTGGTCTCTTTTATTTGCTTAAACTCATTTTTAATCTTCTCATTTTCATCCTGTAGCTTATTGATGGTTCGCATATACGCGAGGTTCTTAAAATCAGCTTCCTTAGATTTAATCACTACACGTTCCTGTTCAAAAGTTTTATAATCTAACAAGACCTTAGTTTCCTTGAGGATGGCATTATCTGTCTGAATAATATCTTTCAATATATCAATGCTCTTTTGCATGTCTTTTTTGGTTTTTAAACCGAAAATGCCAGTTCTTGAGTTAAGGCTTTCTGTATATTGGCCAAATTTCTGACTCCTGGCATTCAACATATTATTTATTTTGTTGCGCTGCAGTTGATAGGCCAGGCTATCACTTTGTTGGTACGAGAAGCAATTAACAGAAAAAAGGAAGGCAATGAAAGAGAAAAGTATCTTCATGTTAAAGAATTATAATTCAGATAAGCGATAACAACTTAGTATCGCGATTTAAACTAAAAATAAATGTAATTGTTTGAGATAACGAACGGAAGCAGGAAATTCATATATCAATAAAGTATCTTAATGAAAATCAATCCTTATAATATCGTTAATATTAAGTCCAAGCAAACCACTTGCATTACCTTTATTAATTGCGATTTCTAAATGATTTGAAATCCCGAACAAGCAAAGTTTTTCACCCTCAGGTACTTCATTATAATGCCAACTTAATTGACTTATGGTTTCATTTCTTCTAAAAGAAAGTTCGAAATTTCTGCCTTTTTGTACTTTGGTAAACAAGTCTTTAGTGACGTTGGTTATCACATTTTGGAAAGAATCTACGAAAATTACACTCCCTTTAATCTGGTCTTTTTCGATTACTGGATGGAGGTTCGTCCTTTGTTCAATACTATCGGTTTTAATTCCAATTTTTTCTATTGCGCCACCTGAGGCTAAATGACAGGCTGCTTTTACAAAAATATCGGCTAAAGGGAAATGCAGAAACTTTAAATCCTGCATAATATTTATTTCTACAATTTCTTCGGGATCTTCCTCAAAAATTAAAGAAAAAATTCCATTATCAGAGCCTACAAAATAATGGCCTCTATATTTTACGGCAATATATTTGTTGTGTTCACTGTATACAGTATCTATTCCGATGAGGTGAACCGTGTTTTTTGGAAAGTAAGAAAAGCAGTTCTTTAAGATAAAAGCAGCTCTTGAAATATTAAACGCCTGGATTTCGTGAGTAATATCAATAATATTCACACCTGGCAGGGTACTTAAAATACTGCCTTTAAGAGCTGCCTGATAAAAATCTTTATAACCTAAATCGGTAGTTAAAGTAATAATTGCCATTAAATTTGTGAATATTTATTCTTAATCTTGCATTACAAGAATGATGCTACAAATATTAAATTTTTAATTCAGATTTATACCAGAAACATAAAATCTATCACTTGAACGAACTAAAAATCACTCTAGAAACAGTTAACCCGGCAGTGCTTTGGGGAGCTAATAACGAATATTTTGAATTGGTAAAGCGTTCATTTCCAAAAATAAAGGTTGTTGCCAGGGGCAATGAATTAAAAGCGCTGGGAGATGAGGCAGAATTGATGAATTTTAATGATAAAATATCTGCAATTATTGGCCATTTAGATCAATACCAAAATTTAACATTAATTGATGTTGAAGCATTGTTGGGGAGTAATTTTTCGCCCGATGCCAAAACCACTAAAGAGGCTGTAGAGGGCGTTCCAATATCAACAGCAGGTTCTTCTGAAGTGATTGTTTTTGGACCAAACGGAATTATGGTGAAAGCCAGAACGGCAAACCAAAGAAGAATGGTAACCAGCATTACTTCTAATGATGTTCTTTTTGCTATTGGGCCAGCCGGAACAGGTAAAACTTATACAGCTGTAGCCTTGGCTGTTAGAGCTTTAAAGAATAAAGAGATTAAAAGAATTATATTAACCAGGCCTGCAGTGGAAGCTGGGGAAAATTTGGGATTTTTGCCCGGAGATTTAAAAGAAAAAATAGATCCTTATTTAAGGCCTTTATATGATGCTTTAGACGATATGATTCCGCAAGATAAGCTCAAAACTTATTTGGAAAACAGAACAATAGAGATTGCTCCTTTAGCTTTTATGCGAGGAAGAACCTTAGATAATTGTTTCGTAATTTTGGATGAAGCACAGAATGCTACTGATATGCAGCTAAAAATGTTTCTGACCAGGATGGGACCTACCGCCAAGTTTATTGTAACAGGTGATGTTACGCAAATAGATTTGCCGAGAAAACAACAATCCGGCTTGTTTAATGCGCTTCGAATACTGGAAGGAATAAAAGGAATTGAAATTATTTATCTTAACGGGGCAGATGTGGTAAGGCACAAATTGGTTAAGAAAATATTGGAAGCTTACGGAGATATTCAATAGAGTTTAAAGTTATAAGTTGAAAGTATAAAGTTTTTAGATAGTGTAACTTAAATCAATTTTCAGATTTTCACTTTAAACTTTTTACTTTTCACTTTCTACATAAGAGAATGAAAGCAATAAAAGAAACTAATTTTAATTTTCCCGGTCAAACCGGATTTTATAAAGGTAAAGTAAGAGACGTTTATACCATAAAAGACAAGTACCTGGTGATGGTAGTAAGCGACAGGATTTCTGCCTTTGATGTTGTTTTACCAGAACCTATTCCCTTTAAAGGGCAAGTTTTAAATCAGATAGCGGCAAAGTTTTTAAACGAAACAAAAGATATTGTACCTAATTGGGTGGTTTCTGTGCCAGATCCAAGTGTAACCATTGGAAAAATCTGCGAACCCTTTAAGGTAGAGATGGTGATCAGGGGATATTTGGCAGGTCATGCCGCCCGGGAGTATGCATTGGGAAAAAGAGAAGTTTGCGGAGTAAAAATCCCTGATGGATTGAATGAAAATGATCAACTTCCCGAACCGATTATTACACCAACTACGAAGGCGGCTGTTGGACATGATGAAGATATTTCAAGAGAAGAAATTTTAAGAAGAAATATCGTTTCGGAAGAGGATTATATTAAACTGGAAGATTATACGAGAAAATTATACCAGAGAGGAACTGAAATTGCAGCAGCGCAGGGACTAATTTTAGTGGATACAAAGTATGAATTTGGCAAAGCAGAAGGAGAAATTTATTTGATAGACGAAATTCATACGCCGGATTCATCAAGATATTTTTATAAAGAAGGCTATCAGGAACTTCAGGATACCAAACAGCCTCAAAAGCAATTGTCGAAAGAATTTGTAAGGCAGTGGCTGATAGAAAATAACTTCCAGGGTAAAGAGGGCCAAACAATCCCCGAAATGGATGAAGACAAAGTAACAGCTATTTCAGAAAGATATATTGAGCTTTATGAGCAGATCACAGGCGAAAAATTTATTAAAGCAGATGCTGACAATGTTTATAAAAGGGTAGAAGGGAACATTTTAAAGGCTTTGGAGACACTTTAAAATTTACTTTTTTTTTGGATAAAAATCCCTTAAATTACAGGAAATAATACACACATGAAATTCTCGGTAGATAAACACGAAAAATACATTTTGATTAAGCTTGATGAAAACAAACTAAACTCGTTAGTTTCTCCTCAGCTTAAGTCAGAATTAATACTAACGAATACAGAAGGGCAGCGAAATATCATCTTAGACATGTCAGGGGTAAAGTATGCCGATTCTTCCGGACTAAGCAGCTTATTGGTTGGTCATAGATTATGCAAAAACTCCGGTGGTGTTTTTATACTAACAGGAATTAACGAAGCGGTAGCGAGATTACTAACTATTTCTCAATTAGATACTGTGATTACAATTGTTCCTAAAGTAGAAGAAGCTATAGACTTAATCTTTATGGAAGAGATTGAAAAAGAGTTGAGAAAAGAAATAAAATAGCCTAGTTTGTACAAGTATGAAGTTTGAAGTTACGATTTTAGGAAACAGTTCTGCAACTCCTATTTTCCATAGAAATCCAACTTCACAAATACTTAATGTTAACGATAGGCTGTTAATGATAGATTGTGGAGAGGGCACACAGCAACAAATGCTGCGTTATGGAATTAAATATCAGAAAATAGACCATATTTTTATCAGCCATTTGCATGGCGATCATTTTTTTGGTTTAGTAGGGCTCATATCCTCCATGAATTTAAATGGAAGAAAAAAAGCACTTAAATTATTCGGTCCAGAAAATTTACTGGAAATCTTAAATCTGCAGTTTAAATATTCAGATACCCAAATCAGTTTTCCTTTAGATTTTTATCCCATAGATCAAACCAAATCTCAACTTATTTATGAGAATTCTAATTTTACAGTAGAAACTGTTGTTTTAAATCATAGAATTCCGTGTACCGGTTTTATAGTGAGGGAAAGACAAAGACTTCGAAAAGTAATTAAAGATAAAATTGCCGAGCTTGATATTCCTGATTTGTATATTCCTCTTATCAAAAAGGGAATTGATTTTACAGATAAGCAAGGAAATATTCATAAAGCAGTTGATTTAACAACAGATGCAGACAGACCAAGATCATATGCCTATTGTTCTGACACGATGTGCGATTGGTCTTACACCAGGTATTTAACTGATGTGGATACTCTTTATCATGAAACCACTTTTATGCATGATATGGTTGAGAGAGCAAAAGCAACTTTTCATACAACAGCTTTAGAAGCAGCGGAAGTTGCAAAACAAATTGGCGCCAAGAAATTGTTGATTGGACATTTTTCTGCAAGGTACAGAGAGTTAATGCCATTGTTAATAGAAGCCAGAACAGTATTTCCTGATACTTATCTCGCTAATGAGGGCGAAACATTTGAAATTTAAGTAAAAAGAGTTCGGGAACGCAACAGCAACCTGTAGCTATTACCCGAACTCTTCTATATTATATCCTGGTGATATCAGCACCAAGTGCTTTCAATCTGGTATCAATATCCTGGTAACCTCTTTCAATTTGTTCGATATTGTAAATCGTAGACTTTCCTGAAGCAGATAGCGCTGCGATTAACAAAGAAACTCCAGCTCTAATATCAGGAGAGGTCATTTCAATACCTTTTAATTGATATTTTTTATCTAAACCAATCACGGTTGCTCTGTGTGGGTCGCACAAAATAATTTGAGCTCCCATATCTATCAGTTTGTCAACAAAAAACAAGCGGCTTTCGAACATTTTTTGATGAATCAAAACCGAGCCTTTTGCTTGTGTGGCAATTACCAAAACTATGGAGAGCAAGTCTGGTGTAAAGCCAGGCCATGGGGCATCAGCTACGGTAAGGATAGAACCATCAATAAAAGTGTCAATCTCGTAACTTTTCTGAGCAGGGATAAAAATGTCATCACCACGCAGTTCTAATTGAATACCTAAACGTTTAAACGTATCAGGAATAATTCCTAACTCATTATAACACACGTTTTTTATGGTGATCTCGGATTCCGTCATGGCAGCGAGGCCAATAAAAGATCCTATTTCAATCATGTCTGGTAACAAACGATGCTCGGTTCCTGCCAGGCTATCTACACCTTCTATAGTTAATAGATTTGAACCAATGCCCGTTATCTTAGCACCCATACGATTCAGCATTTTGCATAATTGCTGAAGATAAGGCTCGCAGGCTGCATTATAAATGGTTGTGGTACCTTTTGCCAGCACTGCAGCCATTACAATATTTGCTGTGCCGGTTACAGATGCTTCATCTAATAATATATAGGCTCCCTTTAAATGTGTTGCATCAACATTGAAAAAATTAGTTTCAGCATTGTATATAAATTTTGCTCCTAATTTTTCGAAACCTATAAAGTGAGTATCTAATCTTCTTCTTCCAATTTTATCTCCACCGGGTTTAGGGATAGCCGCTTTGCCAAACCTTGCTAAAAGTGGCCCAACTATCATGATAGAGCCTCTTAGACTGCCGCCTTTAGACTTAAAGGTTTCAGATTGAAAAAAATCAAGGTTGATTTTTTCTGCTTTAAATTCATAAGTATCTTTGGAAAGCTGTTTTACTTCTACTCCCAGATCTCCTAATAACTCGATCAGTTTATTCACATCCTTAATATCCGGAATGTTGCTAATTGTTACCTTATCAGGAGTTAGCAATACGGCAGAAAGAATCTGTAATGCTTCATTTTTTGCTCCCTGGGGTGTGATTTCGCCTTTTAAAGGCTTTCCTCCACGGATCTCAAATGCATTCATCATAAATATTTTTTGATTTATTGGTATATAAATTAACTTCTTTTACCACCACCATTATTATTTTGGTAGCTTCTCTGCTGGCGACCTTTATTGTTTTGGTTGTTATTCTGTCTTCCACCGTTATTGCTTCCGCCTCTGTTGTTCGTTTTTTGAGAACGACCGGCGTTATTTTGTGAAGGTGCAGGGGGTCTTACATCTACTTTTTGGAAAACAATTTGTGATAAATCTAATTCTCCATTTGCAAGTGTATTTAAATCAGAAAGTATTTGTTCATCAGCAACATGATCCTTATTCCATAAAGTATAGGCAACCTTCATGAAATTAGCTATGGAGCTCACCATATGCTGTTTTTTTTCAGGGTCCTGAATTTCTTTAGCTCGTTTAATCATCATTTCTATGGTATGTCCATAGTGTTTAAATCTTATCCGTGTTTGAGGATATTCCAGCCTTTTAGGTTTGAAATTTATTTCTTCCTGTGTGGGTATTGGATAGGGGGAATCCACATCAATTTTAAATTCAGAAATGATTTGGAGATGATCCCATAATTTATGTTTAAAATCCGGGACATCACGTAAATGAGGATTTAGAAAACCCATCATTTCTATTACTACTTGTGCATAACGGTTGCGTTCTTCTTTTGTAGGAAGATCACAAATATATTTCACCATGTTTTGCACATTACGGCCATATTCGGCTACAATAAGCTTGTCACGTGAAGTATTATAATCAAAATTTCCAACTGTATTGTTATTCATTTTCGAATTTGTTAAGCCAAGAGGTTTGGCCTTTTTTAAAGATTCTAATATTCAAATTTAATATTATAAATATATAAGCGATTGTAATGCTTTAATTTAAATGTTTTAGGGGTATTAACGCAAAAATAGGTAAAGGCTTTATTAATTTAGCATAACCACGATTTTATTTTTGAAAATAATCGATAAAAGTCAAAAATCAGTCCGAAAATTTATTTTACAATCCTAAGTTTGGCAAACTTTAATAATAACTGTTTCTGACCAATTTCTTTGAAGAAAATGGTGGCTTTTACATCAGGTTTATTCCCTTCTAAATTTACCACTTTTCCGTAGCCAAAACGTTCGTGTTCTACTTCCTGTCCCACTTGTAATCCAGAAGTGTCATCAGGAGCAAATCCTGCTGAAGGAACGTGTGCTTTAGCAAGGAGAGAAGTGGTTTTTACCGGTGCTGCAGTAGCAGCTTTGGGTTTAGAAAAAACATCGCCCTGCGGAGCAGCTGATGTCTTACTTTTCCATTGAGTTCTTTCGTTCTCGAAAAATGGATTATCAGAAGATTGCTTTTTGATAAAATCTAACTCTAAATATTTAGGTTCTATCTCATCTAAAAATCTGGAAGGTTCGCAATTAATTAATGTTCCAAACTTAAAGCGTGAAGTGGCATAGCTGATATGCAATTTCTTTTCTGCCCGGGTTACTGCAACATAAAAAAGACGGCGCTCTTCCTCTAAATCTGCCCTTGAATTTAAAGACATCTGAGAAGGGAATAAGTTCTCTTCCAAACCCACTATATATACCTGAGGGAATTCCAGGCCTTTAGAGGAATGGATAGTCATTAACGAAACAGTATCCTTACTTTCTGGTTTTTCGTTATCATCATTGGTTAATAAGGCCACATCCTGCATAAATACATCTAACCCACGGTCTTCAATATCCTCACGTTCTGAGAATTCTTTGATACCGTTCATTAGCTCCTGAACATTTTCGTATCTGCTTAAGCCCTCAACAGATTTATCATCATATAAATCTTTCAGCAATCCGGAATGTTGTGCTATATGTAAAGCAGCATCATAAGCGTTGCTGTTTTTAGCAACGGCAGCGAAACTTTGAATAGCAGTTGCAAAATTACTTACAGAAACTGCTGCCCGGTTATCCAGATATTGATTTGCATCCAAAATGATATCGAACATGGTTTTATTATGTTCGTCAGCCGCAATAATAATCTTATCTATAGTGGTTTTACCAATTCCTCTTGCAGGATAATTGATCACTCTTTTAAAGGCAGCTTCGTCACTTGGATTAAAAGTTAACCTGAAATAAGCAATTAAATCTTTAATTTCTTTTCTCTGATAAAAAGATATGCCACCATATATCTTGTAGGGCACATTAAGCTTTCTCAGGGCTTCCTCCATAGATCTGGATTGCGCATTGGTACGGTAAAGGATAGCGAAATCATTCCAATTTAAAGATCCGTTTGCTCTCTCCTCAACGATAGATTCTGCAACACTTTTCCCTTCTTCGTTATCAGAAAAAGATCGGGTAATTTTGATTTTATCCCCTTCATCATTTTCAGAAAAAACATTTTTTTCTAACTGATTCTTATTGTTGGAAATGATGCTATTGGCAACATTCACAATATTTTGAGTAGAACGATAGTTTTGCTCTAATTTGAAAATTTTAACATCAGGATAATCTTTCTGAAAGTTTAGGATATTCTGAATATTTGCTCCCCTAAAACCGTATATACTTTGTGCATCATCACCAACCACACAAAGATTATGGTTAACTGCGGCTAATTTTTTAACAATTAAATATTGTGAGAAATTAGTATCCTGATACTCATCAACCATCAGGTATTTGAATTTATGCTGGTATTTGTGTAAAACATCAGGATGATCTTTAAGCAAAACATTGGTTTTAAATAGTAAATCATCAAAATCCATTGCACCAGCTTTAAAACATCTTGCAGCATAAGTTTCGTAGATTTTACCTAACTGCCCCCGACCGGAAGAGAAATCATCAGCCTGAATTTGTTCGTTTTGATTATACTCTGCAGCAGATATTAAGTTGTTTTTAGACATAGAAATACGCCCGTAAACAAAATTGGCATTGTACAATTTATCATCCAGGTTCATCTCTTTTAAGATGGCTTTAATCAATCCTTTACTATCATCCGTATCATAAATAGTAAAATTATTTGGATAGCCTATTTTGTTAGCCTCCACTCTTAAAATTTTAGCGAAGATAGAGTGAAAAGTACCCATCCAAATACTTTTTGCTTCTGGACCTACAACTTTGGTGATACGCTCACGCATATCCTTTGCTGCCTTGTTGGTAAATGTTAAAACAAGTATCTGAAATGGGTCCACACCTTTTTGTATCAAATGAGCAACTCTGTAAGTAATTACTCTTGTTTTTCCTGAACCAGCACCAGCTACAATCATCACAGGACCCTGAGTTTGTTCTACAGCTTGTCTTTGTGATGGGTTTAATCCTTTTAAATAATCCAAATCTCTCTTAATTTTAGAAAGTGCTAAATTAAAGAATGCTTAGGTAATAACCTTATGCAATTGGTCTAAAGATTTCCACTTTATTGATATTTTTCGCTTAATCCATCTCTTTCAGGATCATGAAGTGCTACATTGATGTCTATAATTTGCTCGTCAATATCATCAATGCACTTTTTCATTTGGGTAATGCATTCTTTTTCCTCAATTAAATTATCCTGAGAAAGCATGATCAAGCCTTTTAGTGTTGCCACCGGACCCCTAACCTGATGGGAAAGGTGAGAGGAATATTCAGATAATTTCCTGTTTTTAATGATCAGATCTTTGGTTCGATCTGCAATAATTTCTTCAAGTCTGGTGTT
>JAZQRF010000271.1:0-58919 GCA_045629485.1 Pelobium sp.
GGTATTTATCCCTTATCAAAAAGTTTTTGATGAAGCAGAAAAAGCTGCGCCCGGTGTTTACTGGACAGTTGATGGTGTTCATCCATCCCTTGCTGGTGCAAAATTAATGGCCCAGGCATGGTTAAAAGCTATCAAAGGATAATTTCTAAAAGCAACAAAGGATCTGTTTTTCAGATCCTTTGTTGCTTTTGTTATCATATTATTTAGCCTCGGCTTCTTCCATCATTGTCTCCCGGTTAAACCTTCTGATAATTAAACGGGATCCTCTATCGTAACTAAAATAGTTTACAATCCAATTCATTAATGTGACGAGCTTATTCCTAAAACCCACTAGAAATATCAGATGAATAAACATCCATGTAAGCCACGCAAAGAATCCCTGGAACTTCCAGAATTTTAAATCTACCACGGCTTTATTTCTACCAATAGTTGCCATAGAGCCTTTGTCGAAGTAATCAAAAGGTTTAGTGTTTTGGTTATTGATAATCTTTAATAAATTAGCTCCCAATTGTTGGCCTTGTTGTATGGCAACTTGTGCAACCCCTGGATATCCGTTCGGGAAGTCCTTGCTTTCCATATAAGCCAAATCTCCAATGGCGAAAATATTTGAATAGCCTGCTACGCGGTTAACATTATCAGTTTTTATTCTTCCACCTCTAACAATTTCTGCTTTTTCCAACCCCGGAATAAGAGCTCCTTTTACCCCGGCACTCCAAATCACACTTTTGGTTGGTATCATTTCTCCGTTTTTAAAAGAAATAATATTGCCGTCATACCTGTCTACCAAAGTTTTTGTTAATACTTTAACGCCCATCTTCTCTAAAAACTCCTGAGCTTTAAAAGAAGCCTGTTCAGAAAACGGAGGAAGAACTCTGTCTGCACCTTCTACTAAAAAGATTTGCATTTTTTTTATGTCAAGCTCCGGGTAGTCGCAGGGTAGTACATGGTTCTTGAGCTCGGCAAGCGCCCCTGCTGTCTCTACGCCTGTAGGGCCGGCACCCACTACTACAAAGTTTAAAAGGGCCTCTCTGCCTATTTCGTTGTCTTCTATTACAGCTTCTTCAAAATTCTGCAGAATGAGGGACCTCAGATTTAGGGCTTCCGGAACTGTTTTCATAGGCATAGAAAAATGCTCCATTTCTTTTTGACCAAAGAAATTGGTTTCTGAGCCAGTGGCTAACACCAGATAATCGTAGCTAAATTCTCCAATATTGGTGCTGATGGTATTACTTTCGGGATGAATCTGGGTAACATCTGCTACCCTAAATTTTAAATTCTTTTGATTTTGAAAAACTTTTCTTAAAGGAAATGCAATCGAATCAGGTTCTAAACCCCCTGTTGCTACCTGGTAGAGCAGGGGTTGAAAAGTATGGTAGTTGTGCCTGTCGAGCATCAATATATTGTCCTCTTTATTTTTTAATCTTTTTGCTATCTGGATTCCGCCAAAGCCTCCACCAATGATGACTACCTGAGGGAAATGAGAATTTTTATTATCCATTATTATTATCCATTATGAATGTATTCAGCTAAAAAAAGCTATAGTATTAAAAATTAACAATTAGGACAGGCAGTTGTTTAGTATTTTGAATGATACAAATTGCTGAAATAGTTATAAACAAAAAAAAAGCTTCCGGCGATTGCCGGAAGCTTCTATAATTATTTGATTAAAAAAATTAAACTTTCTTCTTTCTGATAAATTCTACAACCACTGGTGTTGCAACGAATAGAGAAGAGTAAGTTCCTACTATAACACCAATTAGCATAGCGAAAGAGAAGCCTCTTAAGATTTCGCCACCAAAGATAAACAGGATAATTAATACTCCTATTGTAGACATACCTGTAACAACAGTTCTACTTAATGTACTGTTAAGTGCGTTGTTAATAATGGTGCCCATATCTTCTTTTTTGTTTCTTTCATCATTCAGGTATTCTCTTACCCTATCAAAAATTACAACCGTATCGTTAATAGAATAACCCAATACCGTTAGAATTGCCGCTATAAAAGATTGGTCGATATCTAAAGAGAAAGGTAAAATACCATTAAATAAGGAGAATATTGCCAGTACAATTAAAACGTCGTGAGCCAACGCTACAATTGAGGCCAGGCCAAATTCTATTCTGCGGAAACGAATGAAGATATACAAGAAAATAGCAAGTATAGCTAAACCTACTGCGTAAATAGCAGAAGTCTTGATGTCATTAGCTACAGTAGGCCCAACCTTCTGGGCATCTTTAATCTCGTATTTAGTATTTAATTTTTGTAGACCACTGTTTAATTTGGTTTCAACAGTTTTATCTACTTCCGGAGAATCATCATTGATTAAATAATCAGTTGTGATTCTTACTCCGTTACCGTAAGTTTTTACCTCAGGTGCATCCTGATCGAAAGCATCTGTTAATACTTTTCTTACATCAATGGTGCTCACTTCTTTTTGGAATTCTACCACATAAGTTCTTCCACCCTGGAAATCTACACCGTAGCTAAAACCTCTGGTAAACATAGAGATTAAACCTGCGATGATAATAATAGAAGAAATGATGTAAAACTTTTTACGTTCCTTAATAAAATCGAAGGTAGAACCCTTAAATAATTTTTCAGTAAAAGATGTGGAGAAAGAAATGCTTTTTCCTTTTTCGCTCATATTTTCCAGAACGATACGGCTAATAAAAATAGCAGTAAACAAAGAACAGAAAATACCAATTACCAGGGTAGTGGCGAAACCTAAGATTGGCCCAGAACCCATTACCATTAAGATGATACCGGTAATCAAGGTAGTAATGTTTGAGTCTAAAATTGCTGAATAAGAGTTAGAAAAACCATCAGCGATAGCTAAACGCATAGATTTGCCCGATTCCAGTTCTTCTTTGATACGCTCGTATATTAATACGTTCGCATCAACCGCCATACCAATGGTTAATACCAAACCGGCAATACCTGGCAATGTCCATACAGCACCTAGAGATGCCATTACACCTACCAGGAAGAATAAATTAGCTATTAAGGCAAGGTTAGCAACCCATCCAGCTTTGTTGTAATAAAATACCATGAAGGCTAGTACCAAAAGGAATCCGGCGATAGATGAAATTAATCCTTTTTCGATAGATTCTTTTCCTAAAGTTGGCCCAACTACATATTCTCCTACAATTTTAGCAGGAGCAGGTAAACGTCCGGCTTTTAAAACGTTAGCTAAATCTTTAGTTTCTTCTACAGTAAAATTACCTGAAATTGAAGATATACCGTTAGGGATTTCGCCGCTAACTCTTGGAGCAGTATAAACCATATTGTCTAAAACAATAGCAATAGATTTGTTATCTTCTTCACTCTGAGGTGAGCCGGCAGCAGCAGCAGTAATTCTTTTCCACTCGTTTGCACCGGTAGAGTTCATTACCATCACCACCTCAGGATTTCCTTTTTGATCGAAGTCCTCACGAGCATTAGCAATTACATCACCAGCTAAGGCAGCTTCGCCGTTCAAACCTGATCCTTTGATTGCATAAAGTTCGAAAACTTTATTTTCAGGAGAAATAGATTTTACACCCCACATTAACTTAACGTTAGGAGGGATAATTGCTTTAATATCTTCCTGCGCCAGATAAGCATTTACTTTTGCTGTATCTTTCTGAGCTGAATAACCTACAACAGCACCTGGTCTTAAGCTTTGTTGCCCGTCTTGCCCCTGGAAGGTAGCCGGAGACAACACCGCAAATAGAGGGTTTGATTTTGCTAAAGCAGATACATCAGCAGAATCTTTTGTTGTAGTGTCTTTTTTTGCACTTAATAATGCAGGCTTATCACCAGGTTTAGCAGCTGCACTATCAGCTTTTACAGCTGGTTTATTTTCTTCTTTAGGCTGTTTTGCAGCTAAAATATTATTGATGTTCTGGATTAAAGGAAAAATTTCCTGGTTATCGAAAGTTTCGTAGAATTCTAAAGTTGCAGAACCCTGTAATAATTTACGAACACGTTCCTGGTCTGTTACACCTGGAAGTTCAACCAATATTCTGTTAGAACCTTCCTGTAATTGTAAGTTGGGTTGTGTAACACCAAATTTATCAATACGGGTTCTTAGGATATTAAAAGATCTTTCTACAGCAGACTTACCTTGTTTTTCTAAATAAGACTTCACCTGAGCATTAGTAGCGTCTAATTTAATTTCGTCTGAATTTTCTTTGGTAGAATAAAAAGTGGCAAGTCTAACACCCGGACTTAATTTCTCGAATTCATCAACGAAAAGAGATACTAAACTTTCTGTACTGGTTTTTAATCTTTCTTTAGCATTTTCTAATGCTTTATTGAAATTAGCATCTGTAGGATTGTTAGCTAAGGTTTTTAACAATGCAGATAAATCTATCTCCATAGTTACGTTCATCCCACCTTTTAAATCCAGTCCTAACGCAATTTCTCTTTCTTTAACATACTGGTAAGTATGCCCAAAAATTGGGTAAACGGGTTGAAAGGCAATTGAATCAAGATAAGCTCTTTCCTTAGCAATGTCGCCTTTTGCATATTCTTTTGCGTCATCTTCTACTTTGTTAGCGAAAAATGTGAAAGAAAGTGCATACAAACTCAGTAGTGTTAAAACAACTGCTGCAAACTTAATTATTCCTTTGTTTTGCATTTTTTAATTGATTATTTAATATCTGCTCTTTTTATATAAGAGGGCAAAGCTAATTAAATTTTTAAATTATGAAACTGACATGATTAAAATAAACCTGAAACTCCCGCAGGAACGTTTATTTTAGTTGCTAAAGCTCATATCCGGTTCAATTTAAACATAAAAATAGACGATGAAATCTCTGGAGCCTAATTGTATGGTTTAAGGTTTTTGTAATAATACGAAAGAATAGTCGTAAAGATGCTTTTCGTCTTTAAAATGATCTTCCTGATGAACAATTTTCCAGTCGCTCTGATCGAAATCATCCAAATAGGTATCCGCTTCAAATTGATGATGAACCTGTGTAAGGTATATTTTATCGCTAATGGGCAAAGCTTGTTTGTAAATTTCTGCTCCGCCAATAATAAAGACCTCATTTTCTTCTTCTAAATCACCTAAAGCTTCTAAAAGTGAAGTATAAACTTCGGCACCTTCAATCTTTAAATCTTTGTTTCTGGTAATGATGATGTTTTTTCTATTCGGAAGCGGCTTGCCAATAGAGTCATAAGTTTTTCTACCCATAATGATGGGATGCCCTGAAGTGGTTTTTTTGAAAAATTTTAAATCGTTGGGCAAATGCCAAAGTAACTGGTTGTTTTTACCAATGGCTTTATTCTCGTCTATAGCTACAATAATGGATATTTGAGGCATTTTTGGGTTAGGTTAAATGTAATGCGCCAAAATTAAACCGCTACAGCCGCCTTAATATGCGGATGCGGATCGTAATTTTCTAAAGTGAAATCTTCAAACTTAAAATCAAAAATGTTTTTGATAGCAGGATTGATTTTTAATGTAGGCAATGGTCGTAAATCCCTGCTTAATTGTAATTTAGCCTGATCCAGGTGGTTGTTATATAAATGTGCATCACCCAAAGTATGCACAAAATCGCCGACCTGCAAATCACAAACCTGCGCAATCATTATGGTTAATAAAGCATAAGAAGCAATATTAAACGGAACACCTAAAAATATATCGGCGCTGCGCTGGTAAAGCTGGCAACTCAATTTCCCATCGGCCACATAAAACTGGAAAAAGCTATGGCAGGGCGGCAAAGCCATATTCTCAATTTCTGCCACGTTCCAGGCAGAAACAATTAATCTTCTGCTGTCGGGGTTGTTTTTTATTTGATTGATTACCTGGCTAACCTGGTCGATATGCCTGCCGTCTGGTGTTGGCCACGAGCGCCATTGGTAACCGTAAACCGGACCTAAATTCCCGTTCTCATCAGCCCATTCGTCCCAAATGCTCACACCATTATCTTTAAGGTATTTGATATTGGTATCTCCGCTTAAAAACCAGATCAATTCGTGAATAATGGAGCGCAGATGTACTTTTTTAGTCGTAATCATCGGGAAACCTTCTGCAAGGTTAAACCTCATCTGGTACCCAAATACGCTGATTGTTCCTGTTCCTGTCCTGTCGTGTTTCTGGTTGCCCTGCTCTAAAACATGGCGCATTAAATCGTGATATTGTTTCATTTGGTTGTACGAGTTCTGTACAAAGTAAATTAATTTATATTTGCTAATCTACAAATGTTTGTAAAAGTATGTTTTGTTAATAAATCATGATTGCTTTTCCTAATGCAAAAATCAATATAGGCTTAAATATTCTTAGCCGCAGAAGCGACGGGTACCATAATTTGGAAACGGTTTTTTATCCTGTGAAGATAAAAGATGGCCTGGAAATTATAGAGGCTTCGGAGATGAAGTTTGAAACATCGGGAATAGAAATTCCGGGTTATGCCAACGAGAATTTATGTTTACAGGCCTATGGTCTATTGAGAAAAGATTTTGATTTACCGAATTTAAGCATCCATTTACATAAGAAAATTCCTATTGGAGCCGGTTTAGGCGGCGGATCTGCTGATGCCGCTTTCTTTATCAAATTGGTGAATGAGAAATTTGAGCTAAACCTGAGTAGCGACCAAATGCAGAATTATTGCAGGAAATTGGGTGCCGATTGTGCTTTTTTTATTGAAAATAAAGCTTTGTTTGCTTATGAGAAAGGAGATTTTTTTGAGCCCCTTGCTTTAGATCTTTCCTCTTATTTTATCGTATTGGTGATGCCTCCCGTTCATGTTTCTACCGGGGAAGCTTATCGCGGAGTACAACCAAATCAGCCCGCTCAGTCTTTAAAAGAGTTAATTCAGCTCCCTGTAGAAGAATGGCAGGGGATAATAAAGAATGATTTTGAGCCGTATATTCTCAGGGCCCATCCGGAAATACGGGGAGTAAAAGCACAGCTGTTAGCGGCCGGGGCATTATTTACATTGATGAGCGGGAGCGGGGCTTCTGTGTATGGAATTTTTAAGAACGAAACCGATTTAAGTTTGCTGGAAGAAAAAAATCAGGTTTTTAAAGGGATTTAAATCAGGGATTTAAGGCTTCCCTGATTTAAACTGTGTCTTTAACAATAGTTTACCACCTTAAGTGCACATCCGGTTTAATGAAGTTTTCATAAACTTTTTGAATGGCTTTAAACTGTTCGTCACTCAATTGATCAATCTCCAGTGCTTTTAAATTGTTGGCTATTTGCCCGGGTTTAGAAGCTCCGGGAATCACACAGCTAATTTCGTCGAATGCTAAAATCCATTTTAGTGCAATTAAAGATAGGTCTGAGTTTGGGAAAAGTTGTTTTAATTCTTCTACCGCATCAAGGCCTTTTTCGTAATCTATGCCCGAGAAAGTTTCTCCCTTATCAAAGGCTTCTCCGTTCCTGTTGAAATTGCGATGATCATCTTTTGCGAAAGTAGTGTCTCTGGAAAACTTACCTGTTAGTAATCCGCTGGCCAACGGAACCCTGGCTATTAATCCGATGTTTTTCTTCTTTGCTTCAGCAAAAAGTAGTTCGTTAGGGCGCTGTCTAAACATGTTATAAATCAACTGAACCGAACAAACATTGGGGAATTCTATGGCCTTTAATCCTTCTTCTACTTTCTCAATACTCACCCCAAGGTGTTGTATTTTTCCTTCCTCTCTTAGCCTGTCGAATACTTCGAAAATCTCCGGGCGGTAATAAACTTCGGTAGGCGGGCAGTGTAATTGTATCAGATCTATCCTTTCCAAACCCATGTTTTTAAGACTATCTTCTACAAATTGTCTAAGCACCTGAGGCTGATATGCTTCATTAACATGAGGATTTAATCTTCGGCCGCATTTAGTGGCAACATATATTTGTTCTGATCTGGATTTTATTAATCTTCCAACAGCTTTTTCGCTTTCACCATCGCCATACACATCGGCAGTATCAATAAAATTTATGCCTTTATCTATTGCAGAATTTAGAATTGCATCCGCATTGGTATGGCTAAATTCTTCGCCCCATTTGCCTCCAACCTGCCATGTTCCCAAGCTAATCTCTGAGATGCTAAAGTTTGTTTTTCCTAAGATTCTGTAATTCATGATTTATTATTCTATTCTTGGCAAAGATAAAATATCTAAAGATCGCAGAAGTGATTGTTTTGCCATCTTTACATATTAATCTAAGGAAATTATTTGATGAGATTTACTTCTAATAATGCATTATTGATCTCATGAATCTCTTCTTTTGAGAGTTGTATATCTGCAGCTTTTGCATTTTCTATAGCCTGCGCCGCATTTCTTGCACCTACCAAGGCAATAGTGATTCCGGGTTGATCCAATGTCCAGCGTAATACCAACTGAGATACCTTCATGTTTCTTTCATCGGCTAAAGGCTTTATTTTTTCGAGGAATACCGAAATAGTAGCCAGGTTCTCATCTTTAAAGTAATGAAGATTAGCCCTGTGGTCTCCTTCAGCAAACAAATGGCCGGCTTTCATTTTCCCGGTAAGCAAACCTCTTTCTAAAGGGCTATAAGCAAGTATTCCCATATCGTGAGTTAATGTATAAGGGATAACTTCATCTTCAATGCCTCTTTTTACCATACTATAGGGAACCTGATTAGATGCTAAATGAATGTACTTTCTGGCTTCTTTCATTTGCTCCACATTATAATTGCAAACCCCTGCATATCGTACCTTTCCGTCGTCTATAAGCTTTTGCACAGCTTCCATGCTTTCTTCGATAGGCGTAGTAATATCCGGCCAATGAATTTGATAAAGATCTATATAATCTGTTCCTAATCTTCTAAGGCTATCTTCGCATTCTTTAATGATACTTTCTCTGCTGGCATATTTATAAATGTCTATATCTCTGCCATTATTGTCTTTGCTTTTAAAAGCAAAATCGCCTTTGTTTTCATCCCACCTCATCCCAAACTTGGTCAGAATCTTTACATTTTGCCTGTTTATGTCTTTAATAGCTTTTCCTACAATAACTTCACTGTGGCCCTGCCCATATATTGGGGCAGTGTCTATAGAGGAAACGCCAGCTTCGTAGGATGCTTTAATTGCATTGATAGCCTCTTTCTCGTCTGAGCCTCCCCACATCCAGCCTCCTGCAGCCCATGAACCAAAAGTAATAACTGATAATTCTAAATCTGTATTTCCTAATTTTCTATATTCCATGATATTAATTTTATACAATGCTAACAATTAATATACCTTAATTACCATTTTAAACTGATGCTTGCAAAATAATTTCTCTTGGCAGAAGGATTAAAATAGCGATTGCCAAAAGCATTGATGTCGTTGCCTAAACTATATTTTTCATTTAACAGATTATCTGCTCCAATTTGTAAACCCAGAACATATTTTTGCAGTTGTTTGTTCCAAAATACTCTTAGCTGGAGAAGATGGTAATCATTGGCGTAAACAGTCGCCGCATCGTTTAAAGAGGTTTTTCCGTTGTACTGATGTTGAAGAAAAAGCCCGGTTGATTTGATTAAATTAAAATTAAGATTATTGACCAAATTAATTTTAGGAACACCAGTAAGTAAATTTCCAGAGAAATCACTACTGCCAATTCTATAGTCTCTAAATTTAAAATCGGATAGCGTAATGGCAGAATTCCAGGTTAAGTCTTTTATTATTGTGGCTGATGATTTTATAAGTTCGGCATTTAATTGAATTTCCAGGCCCTTTTGATTAGTACCACCTGCATTTACGAAATAATCTCTGTCGTTCGCATTCACTCTTCTTACAATTGCATTATCCATGCGGTAGTAGAATGCAGACACATCTGCATAAATTCTTTCCGAGCGGTTCTTTATTCTTAAACCGATTTCGTAATTCCAGCCTTCTTCAGGTTCAAGGTCGGGGTTAATCCTTGCATCAGATGCCCTCACTTCAGAAGTAGTGGGTAAAGAATAGCCTTTGCTAATAATTCCCCGCAAAGAGAACTGGGGATTTACTAAGTAAGAGGTTGAGAAGCGGGGCATTAATTTATTATCGAAACGTTTACTCCCTGTGTTAACATTTACAGATTGCGGCAAACTTTGGAAAGTATAATCAGAGAAATTTAAGCTTATAGAGAGTTCGCTTTTTATATGCTCTCCAATTTGTAAAGCTACCCGGTTAAAAATAAAACCTAGATTATTTTTAATCCTGTCGGCAGCAATAGAGTCTGTTAAAGGTGTTGCAGGATTTGTTATGGGGAGGATGTACACATTATTAATAATGTCCGAACTGGTAAACTGGTATTCTCCGCCTAAATTCCATTGTACCCTGATACTGTTTACCTCCTTGTTCTTTAGTTCGAAATAAGAACGGGCAGCAAAAGATTTCTCCGTTCGGTTTTCATAATTGGTAAAGAATGGGTTTTCAAAATCAGTATACATTCCAGAAAAAGAAATTACATGTTTTAATTGTTTATTGATGTGGATTTCATTCCCAATGCCGCCAAACAAGGTCTTGTTTTTTATTCCAACACCTAAAGTTCCGGCGTTAGCTCTAGCGGCTCGTGGATTTTCATCAAATTGCTGTTGTGTTAAGCCACCCGGAGTTTCGTAATCCATGTTGGCATAAAATCCGGAGAACTTTAACTGGCCTTTTTCTGAGTAATTCCATTTCTGCTGGGTTTGCAAATAGAATCTTTGAGAAGCACTATTGTCCCGGTATCCATCTGCCCTTTGGTAAGCCTGATTGATTGAATAAGCATAATTTCCTTTTGAGTTTTGAAATCCTAAATATTCTGAAGCTAAGCCGTAGGAGCCAATGCTAATTTGTGCTTTGTTTATTTTTTTTTCTGTTAAGGAATTGATGAGGAGTACACCTCCGGAATTTGCACCAAATAAACTTCCGTCAGGGCCTTTTAATATTTCTATATTTTTAATGGAATTTTGATCGATAAGATTCAGATAAGTATTCCCACCTGCATCAGTTAAAGGAAAATCATCAAAGTAGATTTTTAGATTTCGTACGCCAAATGGGGATCTCAATAAGCTTCCTCTAATAGAAAGACGGTAACTTCCCGGAGAACGCTCTTCCATTTTTACACCACTTAAGCTGTTTAAAGAAGGAAGCAAAGAATTGATATTCCTCTGCTCCAACTGTTCGTTATTAAGCGTTAAAACAGATGCCGGTAAGCTTATTAAAGGCTGTTCACTTAAATAGGCCTTAATTTTTACTTCGTCTAGAATATTTGTGCTGTCCTTTAATAAAGTTTGCGAAAAAGTAATTTTTGTAAATGCAAAAAGTGCATTAAGTAATAAAATTAATCTCATTTTTTAGATATGTTCCAAATAATTCCGGCTTCATCATCTGCCACTAGTAAATTCCCATTTTGCAGAAATGTAACCCCAACAGGTCTTCCGTAAACTTCTCCTTTTGTTTTATCTGCAATAAACCCAGTTAAAAAATCTTCAGGTTTACCACTCGGTTTGCCGTTTTTAAAAGGCACAAATATAACTTTATAACCTACAAATTCAGACCTGTTCCACGATCCATGTTGCCCCACAAATGCACCATTTTTGTATTTGTCTGGAAATGATTCTCCTTTGTTAAAGGCTAATCCTAAAGAAGCAGTATGCGACCCTAAATCTACATCCGGAACAATTGCTTTAGCTACTAAGTCCGGTTTCGGATCATCTTTCATTCTTGGGTCCGGGTGTTGGCCAAAATAAGAATACGGCCATCCATAAAATCCATCTTTTTTAACACTGGTAATATAATCCGGAACTAAATCGTCTCCTAAATTGTCTCTTTCATTTACGGCTGTCCATAAAGTGCTGGTGCCCGGTGCCCAAGCCATCCCAACAGGGTTTCTTAATCCGCTGGCATATATTATTTCACCAGACCCATCAGGATTAATTTCCAGGATATTGGCTCTTCTTATTTCGTGTTGCATGCCATTTTCACCTACATTACTTCCAGAACCAACCGATATATATATCTTAGAACCGTCTTCATTAGCAATAATATTTCTTGTCCAGTGATTGTTATAACCACCTGCCGGAAGCTCTAAAATTTTATTCCCTGTTCCGCTAAGTTTATTGTCGCCTGCTTTATAAGAATACCTCAGCAAGCCATCTGTATTGGCGACATAAAAACTGTTATTAAGAACCAGCATCCCCAGGGGTTTATTTAAATTTTCAAGAAATACAATCTTTTCTTCTGCTATACCATCGTTGTCTTTATCTCTTAAAAGGGTGATTTTGTTAGGGCTGCTTTTACCGCTACTGGCTTGAGAAACAAAAATGTCACCATTTGGAGCCTGGTAAATCCACCTGACACTTTCCAGATCAGATGCAAACCTGTTTACCTTAAATCCAGCTGGCGCATCTGGAGTTTTATCTGCTGGCCATTCTATAGTTTTGCTGAATTTTACTGCCGGCTGAGTGGCGAATGGTGCAGGAAGATCTACAGCATTGGTTGTGGTATCTGAATTCCCTGTTGAAGTTTTAGGGGAGGAGTTGCAAGCTAAAAAGTATAAAGAGGTTACTGCTAAGCTTAATGATTTTAGTTTCATAGAATTGGTATTTAGTGTTGTTATCAGATAACAAATTGAAACGAATAATGTGTGATTTTTTGATTCCCGAATCTTGAAGATGTAAAGATTTTAGTAGATAAAATGATCGGCAAATCAGAGGGTCACGAATTAAAACAATTCATATACTTCATTTGTATACCTTAATTAAATGTTTAAAATTAAACGATTATGAAAAAGTTATTATTTGGTATAGTAGGTTTGTTTTTTATTGCTGCATGCAATAACAATCCAAAAGGCGATAAAGCTACTACTACGGATGAAGTTGCAGACACAGCATCTGTAAATGGAGACACCTATACTGTTGATCCGGCATCATCATCTATCATCTGGACAGGACGTAAGGTTACAGGTAGCCATCATGGAACAATTGCTGTTCAATCAGGCAGTGTAGTTCTGAACAATAATCAGCTTTCAGGTGGTGAGTTTATCATTGATATGAATTCTTTGGAGGATAAAGATATGGAAGGTGATGCTGAAAATAAGGGTAAATTAGAAGGGCATCTAAAAAGTGATGACTTTTTTGCCACAGATAAATATCCTACCAGTAAATTCGTGGTCACTAAAGTAGACCAAAAAGCTGATAATAAGGTTGATATTTCTGGTAACCTTACAATGAAAGATATAACCAAGAACATTACTTTTACTGCAGATATTAAGCAAAATACAGCAGAAAAATTTGTTGCTTCGGCTGATTTTAATATCAACAGAAAAGATTGGGGTGTAGTTTATACAGGTATGCAAGACGATTTGATTGCAGACGAAATAAACTTTAAAGTTAATTTAACTGCCAATAAATAGTTATTCTTGATTTAATAAAAAAGCCCTTAAATGAAGTGACCCCCAAAGGTTAGACACTTATTAGGGCTTTTTTTATTTAGTTGGATCATACTTTAATCCCGGGGTGAGCCAATACAAAAGAATAATTCTCGAGTACCTGTAATTAAAAGGTGCTAAAATAAATACAAATGGAAAAATTATAGCCATATACAAAAATGGATTTTCCAGATTTCCTGTTATGATGTAGGTTAAAACAGCTATAGTAACCATCTCCGCAACGTTCATGGCATAACTTACAAACATAGAAACGTAGAAATAGCCGGGTTCCCTTTCGAACTTGAGATTGCAATGAGGGCAACGTTCATTCATGGTCTGTGATTTTAATCCATACATACTATTGGCAAAAACGTTTCCTTGTCGGCAACGCGGGCATTTTCCTTTTACTGCAGCCTGAAATTCGGATAATTTTATATTTTCTTTCATTTTTTCATTTTTTTTAGTACTTCTTCCTAAATTCTTCGGGTGTTAAGCCTGTTTGTTTTTTAAAGAACTTAGTAAAGTAAGAGTTGTCTTTAAAATTTAATTCATAGGCTATTTCCGAAATAGACAGATCGAAATTTATCAATAGCCTTTTAGCTTCTAATGCTATACGGTTCCTGATGAGCTCACCAGCAGGAATACCTAAAACGTCTTTACATACTGCATTTAAATGGTTAGAAGTGATGTACAATAGCTCTGCATACTCTTTTGGTAACTTTAAAGATTTGAAGTTTTTCTCTATCAGTTGTTTGTAGTTCTTAAGGAGGATATGATTATAAGAATTACCCGATAATTGCGGTTTGCCTTCTGATAAACGGGCAATATTTATAAATACCTGTATTAGTAATACTCTTATGGCATCAACAGCAAAACTGGAGGTATTCATGCCTTGCTCTTCTTTTAAAATATCTTCAAATAAAGAGATGATTTTTTGTATGGCCTTTTCTGGTATGTCAATTACGGCATCTTTAACGTCATGAGAAAAGAAACTGAAATTCTCCAGGTAATCTGCTCTCAATAGAAAAGAGTTAAAGAACGAGGAAGAAAAATTAATAATATAACCATCGGCCTTGCTCGTAAAATTCCAGCTATGCACCTGGCCGGGTATCATAAAATAAATTTGATTGGGCTTCACTTCAAAGTTTTCAAAATCTATTGAATGTGTTCCTGATCCTTCTGTAAATAAAACAAGGTGATAAAACGTATGTTTATGTGCAGTATGAAGATTTTTGTTATTTGCAGCATACGGAGCGAACCTGCTGATGATGATATCATCATGTTCTATTTTAGAAATAGAACAAATGTCGTAAACAGGGATCTCACTTCTCATAAGACACAAAATTACGATTAAAAGTGCCATATAAATGGCTTAATTTATATAATTAATGGTGTTTTTTACCGATGCACAGAAGATTGAAGATAGAGGGTGAATAAACCCCTTTTCGCAAAAATTACGAAGAGGGGAATGCAGTTAATTTGCGGGAGTAAATTTTAAGCAAACTGGTGCGCCTACGGTAAGGGTTTCCCCGGTAGGTGTTAAAAGGCCTGTTTTTTGATTTCTTTCGAAAACAACAATATTATCAGTATGCTGATTAGCTACCAATAAAAACTTATCTGAAGGATCAATTGCGAAATTTCTTGGGTGTTTACCCATGCTGCTCTGAGAACCTATACGAGTAATTTTTCCTGATTTACTATCCACGCTAAATATCACTATTTCATCCACTGTGCCTCTGTTGGTAGCATACAGGAATTTGCCATCTCTAGAAAGATGAATGTCTGCTGCTCCATTTTCGCCTTTAAAATCTTCGGTATTCATGTTTACTCTTTGTATTTCTGTTAAAGCTTCATTTATATAGGTATATACTGCTACTGTACCACTTAATTCTTCTACCGAATAAACTAAATCACCTTTTTTATTAAAGGTAAAGTGCCGTGGTCCGGAGCCGGGTTTTGCTGTAACAAAGGTTTGTTCTGCTGGTTGCAGAGGTTCGTTTGCAGAAGCATTATACCTATATCCAAAGATCTTATCTGTGCCTAAATCGGCAGCATAGAGGTAAGAACCATCAGGTGAATTTGTAGTAGAGTGGGCATGGGCACTTTTTTGTCTTCCATTTGGATCTATACTACTGCCTGTATGTTGTACCAGCTGAACAAGCGGAGCTAAACTCCCATCATTTAAAACAGGGAAAACACTTAAACTTCCGCCAGAGTAATTAGCAGAAATTAAAAATTTATTGTCTTTTGTAAGGGTAACATGGCAAGGTCCCGGGCTTTTTGTTTCCTGGCTGTTTATAAAAGTAAGCTTGCCGGATTTATTATCAAAATCAAAAGCGCTTACCTGCCCGGTTGTTCCTTCGCTTACACTATAAAGCTTGGTCGCTTGATTATTAAGTGTAACAAAGGATGGGTTTTTAATACCTTCTGTATTAGATTCAAAACTCAGTTTGCCGGTTTTTGTGTCGAATTTATAAACAAAAAATCCTTTATTCTGGGTTTTGGTATAGGTGCCAACTATGAGGTAATGATAGCGCCCATTATCCTGCGCAAAAGCCTTGTGTGTTAAAGAAAATAAAATGGTTAACATAAAGCATTTAAGAAGTACAATTTTCATGAATCTAATATAAAGAGAAAATGCCTTCCATTAGGAAAGCATTTATAACTTGTTTTCTTTTCTTGATTAAGAATTTTTTTGAGCAGTAAAATTCTCTGATGCTATGGTGTTATCTAATAGATTAGATTGGTAAGTGTTGCTGTTTCCATTTATAAAAAGGCAGGTTTTGTCTTTTATCAAATCTATTACAGTTTTATTGAGTTCTGCCGGAACAGCAGGACAACCATGGCTTCTGCCTAATCTTCCATGTTGATTGATAAATTTTTCACTTACATAATCAGCGCCATGAACTACAATGGCTCTGGCTCTCGCTAAATTATTAATCCCTTTATCGAATCCATCAAGTTTCAAAGATAAGCCATGTTTTCCCTGGTACGTTTCATTGGTTACATAAAAACCAAGACTGCTTTGGTGAGATTCGGCAACATTAGAAAAGTTAGTTGCCATATCATCACCGCTGCCACGTCCGTGTGCAACGTAGGTATTTAATAAAATTTTATTGTTTTTTAAATCAATAATCCACATTCTCTTTTCTTTGCTCGATTTAGTGAAATCAACCACAGTTAATATCTCTTTATTGCTGTTTAAGTGTTGATTGGATTTAAGATTTACAAAACCAGTTAAAGCTTTTTCAAATACAGGCAGAGCTAAGCCAGCTTGCTGTAATTTCATTGTCTCATAAATATCATTCACATAATTAGAAAATTGTATGGAAGATGATAAAACAGTTGCTGTATCAGTCTCAATCTCGGTATTTAGTATATTTTCATTTTCAATTGAAGAAGTTTTCCAGCTAATGTTTGGAAGAGTAAATAGAACTATGATTGCTAAAATACCGCTTACCGAAAATACTTTTAATCTTTTATTTCTTGCTTTCATGTTTATAAATTGGTTGATCTATAATATAATACCGGAAATGCCAGATAGTAACCTATGTGTTTTTATTCATGACTTTTAAACAACTTTCGCATGGCACTAAAATGACTTAACAGATGTTTTTATTATCCAACACATAATATACGATTTTAAAACGGTTTTATTGCTAATTGATTAAAGATAAATAAATTAAGTGTTTAAAACGCGTAGGAATGAATACGAAGGATATAAAGTACCCCCGGGTGAAATAAATTAAATATTATGTTAGTTTTTAGAGAATATCTTGTCGAGTTTTGTGTTTTTTTAAAACCGTGTTTATTACTTTTAATTTTAGCTGATGTTATTGAATCAAAGCCGTTACCTGTTTTTAATTCCTCTTTTATTTTTTATAGCCTGTTCTTCAAAGAAAAATTTACCTAAAGAATCTAAAAAAAATTCTTCTAAAATTGTTAGAAAGTATGCAGCTATAATGGACGTATCTCCAAAGAAACTTGGTAATAAGCAATTATACAGTTTTATTAATGATTGGGAAGGGACCAGGTATAAAATGGGAGGATTGAGTAAAAATGGTGTTGATTGCTCTGGTTTTGTCTATCTGTTATATAAAGATGTTTATAAAAAAGAAATTCCCAGAAATACCAGTAAACAGATAGAAATTATAAAACGTAAATATGAGAACCAGCTGAAAGAAGGCGATCTTGTTTTTTTTGATTACGATGGAAAAGCTTTCAGTCATGTTGGGGTATTTTTACAAAACGGTTATTACGTACATGCCAGTACCAGAAAAGGGGTAATGGTGCAAAAGCTAAAAGACCCATATACTTATAAATATTTTTCCAGGGCAGGTAGTGTTAAGTAAACATAAATGAAATCTTTTTTTTTATATACAGTCATTCTTTTTATTGGGTTTACCTGCGTAGCACAAACTGTTAAGTTAACCAATATAGATCAGATAGAAAAAAGAATAGCAGCAGGGGCTGATACCGTTTATGTGATCAACTTTTGGGCAACATGGTGTGCTCCATGTGTAAAAGAGTTGCCTTATTTTGAAAAGTTGGCGTCAACCTATGCTCATCATCCTCTAAAGGTTTTACTGGTGAGCTTAGATTTTAAATCCAAATTGGAGAAAGAAATCATTCCTTTTATTAAAAAACATAATTTAAAAACTGAGGTTGTATTAAACGAAGTGGTGGATCAGCAATTTATAAACCGGGTAGATAAAGGTTGGTCGGGAGCACTGCCTGCCACATTAATTATTAATAAGAACAAGCATATCCGCAAATTTTATGAAAAGGAATTTACTTTCGCAGAGCTGGAGGATATTTATATCAAATCTTTAGGGAAGGAGGTTTATAAATGACCAATTCAAAATAAAAGTGATTTGGTGTCGTAAAAATTTACACCTTTGAAATTAATTTATGAATAAGAAGGAAAACGACGCATACGATTTCTGGGCGAAGTATAAGCACTTTGCAGGGAATGAAATAATGCTCTATGTTATCATGATAGTAGGAATACTTCTTGGCATTCTTATATTTAGCTAGACACAACAATAAAAATGAAACTTAATCTAAAACGCCCTTTAGCATTCTTTGATCTTGAAGCAACAGGAGTAAATATCGCCTCAGACCGAATTGTTGAAATATCGGTTTTAAAAGCAATGCCTGATGGGACAGAACAAGTTAAAACCTTGAAAGTAAATCCTACTATTCCTATCCCTTTAGAAACCTCCTTAATTCATGGAATTTATGATGAGGATATAAAAGATGCGCCAACTTTTAAAGATGTAGCTCAGGAAATAGCAGATTTTATTGGGGATGCAGATTTAGCAGGATACAATTCTAATAAGTTTGATATTCCAATGTTAATGGAAGAATTTTTAAGAGCTGGAATTGATTTTGATATTGAGAATAGGCGTTTTGTTGATGTTCAGAATATTTTCCACCAGATGGAGCAGCGAACTTTAAAAGCGGCTTATAAATTCTATTGTAATAAAGAAATTATAAATGCACATTCAGCCGAAGCAGATATAAGGGCAACTTATGAAGTGTTACTGGCACAAATAGAAAAATACAAGGGTGTAGATTACGAGGATAGAAAAGGTAAAATATCACAGCCCGTAATCAATGATATAGAAGCGTTGCACCAATTTACAAACCTCAACAGGCCTGTTGATTTTGCAGGAAGAATGGTTTATAATGAGGATGAGACAGCTTGCTTCAATTTTGGAAAGCATAAGGGAAAGCCGGTTTTTCAGGTTTTTGATGAAGAACCAAGCTATTATGGTTGGATGATGAATGGCGACTTCCCTTTATATACCAAAAGGTGTTTAGAGAAATTATGGCAAGCCCACAGGCAACAGCGTATAGGGGCAAGGGCTAACATTAACAAAGCGCAAAAAGAACAGTCAATAAGGGAATCCCGTCCTCAGCAAACAGAGAAAAGAGTAGAAGATCCGGAAATGATGAAGCCTGCAGATATGGACATGTTGCAACAACTGGCAAGTAAATTTAAAAAGCATTGATGAGCTATGGTAGTTTTAGAAAATGAATTTTTAAAAGTAGTTTTATGTTCAAAAGGAGCAGAATTAACTTCCTTAATCGATAAATCAAATCATACGGAATACATTTGGCAGGCAGATGAGCAGATTTGGAATTACCATGCCCCTAATCTTTTTCCTGTGGTTGGTGGTTTAACAAACAATACCTTACAGGTAAGCGGATTAAGTTATACGATGAACCGGCATGGTTTTGCCAGGACCAGTGTTTTCAGAAGATTAGAATCTGCACCGGATCATGCTAAATTTTCTTTGGATTATAACGAGGAAACTTTAAAAGCCTATCCTTTCAAATTTGAGTTTCAGGTTGTGTATCACCTCTCCGGGAGGTCATTAAAGGTGATGTATAAGGTAATCAATAAAGATGACAAAGATATATACTTCTCTATAGGTGCTCACCCTGCATTTAATGTGCCTTTGGTTGAAGGAGAGGACTATGAGGATTATTACTTCCAGTTTGAACTGACTGAAGATTTAGAGACTCACTTATTGTCCGGAACGGGCCTGTTAACCGGACAAACTCAGAAAGTTGTTACAGGTGATGAATTACGTCTTACAAGAGATTTATTTGATCAAGATGCCCTGGTCTTCAAAGATATCAATTCCAAAAGTATCACTTTAAAAAACAACGCAGGGACCAGGCAGGTAAAAGTAGATTTTCCTCATTTTCCACATTTGGGATTATGGGCAAAGCCCGGAGCTCCTTTTGTTTGCATAGAACCATGGTTGGGGTATGCAGATTACGATGGGGAGACCAGAGATATCTCTCAGAAAGAAGCCATTCAACATGTAGAACACGGCCACGTCTTCGAAGCAGATTTTACCATTACGGTGTAATATATTCTACAGGCTCTTTATGGCACAAGCTTTGGAGTAGTAAAGTTTTGCATCTTAAAGAATCTATTATGAAAGACGAAGCTCAAAACATGAATGTAATAACTGTAAATCTGAATGGAGCCAGCCAGGAAGTGGAGGTTCAACCAGATGAATCTTCTGATGGTGTACCTTTTTATTATTGTAACGTTAACGGAAAAAGGATAACTCAAATAAGAAAAGATGAATACAACAAATGGGAACAGCTATGGGGCGATTTGGATGAAGCCTCAGTTAAGAATATCGGAGAAGCTATAGATAACAGTAAAGCAGTTAGTTAAACTGCTTTAATTGCTCTTAACATTTCTCTTTTCCCCGCTGCACCAGGTGCTTTTTCTATTTTCATACCTAATCCTTTCATAATTCTTTTCAATTCTCCCGTGATGGCATACGTCACAAAAACGCCTCCGGGTTTTAAAAAGCTCAATGTATGAGCAATTGCCTCTTTTGACCACATTTCAGGCTGATTGGAAGAGGCGAAAGCATCAAAATAAATTACATCAAATAATAATTCAGATTTATATTGCTCTAGTTCTGTACAAGCAATATGAAAGGTACAATAATCGTTCATCATTACTGTATCCATTAAGGCACTGTTGTAATGCTGCTGATAAGAAACCCAGGTATTAGCAGATACCAGTTCATTGTAAGAGGTCTCTTCTATCAGGCTCCATTTCAAGGGGTAAGCTTCTATGCCTACGTAATCTAAGATAAGCTCTTTTCCGGTACAAAAATCAGCAGTAAGCAGGAAGTTTAAGCCTGTTCCAAATCCTACTTCTAATACAGAAACAGTCTTGATATCTTTATCCGCCAGATAGTATCTCAATCCTGAATTTAAGAAAACATGATTGCTTTCTTGAACAGCTCCATTTCTACTATGGTAATTTTCTTTAATTAAAGGGTGGTATATAGTTTTAGATCCATCTGCGGTGGTAACAACCGAGAGATTTTCTTGTGAAGACATATAATAATCAGTATGTAGATATTAATAAACTTTAGTGCCTCTGGTTACCCATACAGCCCCTTTTTCAGTATTGGTGTGGATTTCTGTTGTCTGCACACCATCAGACTTATAAACGGGGTTTCCCTCATTTACCCATTCGAAAATACCACCATAGAAATTATACACGTTTTTATAGCCAAATTTTAAAAGTTTTTCACCTATTTTTTCACTTCTTATTCCTGTAGAACAGTATACAACAATGGTCGCTGTTTTAGGGATATCATAGATATTACGCATATCGAACCATATGTAACCCACGTTACGGGCATTTTTAAGATGACTCACTTCAAATTCCTCGCTTTCCCTCGTGTCTAGTACGTAAATTCCTTTAAGATGTTTTAAAGAATCTACAGCAATAAGGGGAACAGAATAATTATAATGTTGATCTAAAAAATCTTTGAAATCCTGATTTTTTATTTGAGAAAATAGGGTTAACGGAGATAAAATAAATGCTAAAGCCAGAAGTTTGTTAAACATAGATAATCTCTAACGTGTTTTTTATTTTAATATTTGAAAATTTACTCACTAATTTAATGCCTGTCACTAAAAATGGGAATACATGTTTATACGTATTCCCATTTTAAAAGTTGTTTAGATCAAAAATGTTTTTGATTTTTAAAATTTACCATATTTTAATTCTTTCTTGAGGGGCCTTGTACAGTTTATCAGTGGGTTTAACGTCAAAAGCTGTATACCATTCATCCATATTTACTAATGGTCCAATTGTTCTGTATTGATTGGGAGAGTGAGGATCTATTACTATCAGCTGAGCAGTAGTTTCGGGTAACTCATTACTCCTCCAAACCTGTGCCCAGGATAAAAAGAACCTCTGATCAGGGGTAAATCCATCTATCCTGGTATTAGATTGGCCTTGTTTAGTCATTTTAAAAGCAGTATAGGCAATGTTTAAACCTCCTAAATCTCCAATGTTCTCGCCTAGTGTGAAGTTGCCATTCACAGGTATAGAATCTAATACTTTGTAATTATTAAACTGCTCAGCCAAAGTAGCTGCTTTCGCTTTAAACTTGGTAAGATCTTCTTCTGACCACCAGTTTTTCAAAGAGCCATCTTTATCATATTGCCCCCCCTGATCATCAAAGCCATGAGACATCTCATGACCTATAACCGCCCCAATTCCGCCATAATTTACGGCATCATCTGCATTCGGATCAAAGAACGGGAATTGGAGTATTCCGGCAGGAAATACTATTTCATTCATTATAGGGTTATAGTAAGCATTTACAGTAGCAGGAGTCATCTCCCATTTTGTTTTATCTACGGGTTTGCCCAGTTTATCTATCATTTTACGGTAGCCCCATGCGCCGGCATTTTTTAAATTCTGGTAGTAAGTACTGCGGTTAATTTCAAGACCATCATATGTTTCCCACTTATCTGTGTACCCAATCTTAGGGGTAAAAGCTTTTAATTTATCAAGAGCTTTAACTTTTGTTTCGGGAGACATCCAATCTAAAGCTTTAATTCTTGATTCGAACGCTTTGGAAAGATTGTTTACAAGCTCCTGCATCCTTGCTTTAGCCTCTGGTTTAAAATGTTCTTTCACGTATAACTGCCCCAGCAGTTCGCCAATAATATTATCAGTTAAAGCAGCCATTCGTTCCCATCTAGGTGCCTGCACTTTTTGTCCGCTTAAAGCTTGTACATACTTAAAACGGGCATCTACAAATTCGCTGCTGAGATTAGGAGCAGCATTTCTTAAAATATTCCATGTAAGGTAGGTTTTTAGATCTTCTACAGGAGTAGCTGCTAAGAGACTATCAGCAGTTTTGAAAAAAGAAGGATGATCTACTATTAAAGTATCTTGTCCCTTAACCAGCAAAAGCTGCATCATGTGTTGCCAGTTGATACGTGGGGTAGTTTTAGAAAAATCGGCTATTGCAAACTTATTATAGGTCTTATATGGATCTCTCATTTCAACCCTGCCTAACTGTGATTTGGCCAGCTGTTTTTCGAAATTATAAATACTAACAGCCTTTTGAGTGGCAACCTCCTTAGTGTATCCTACAAGAGAAAAAAGTTGAGTGATATATTCTTTATGAGCCTCTCTTATTTTTAAATTTCTTTCATCATCTTTAAGATAGTAATCTCTGTCTGGCAAAGAAAGTCCACCCTGGCCAAGATGTGAAATTAATATTTGTGGATTTTTACTATCCTGGTCAACAGAAAAGCTAAATAGCGGAGACGCTACTCCCGAGGTTCTTAGCCTTGCAAGTTCTGTGAGCACACCTTCCAGGTTCTTTATCGTATTAACTCTTTCCAAATCTGCTTTTATAGGAGAATAACCTAGTTTTTCTATCACAACAGTATCCATGGCTGCTGCAAAGAAATCGCCTACGCGTTTTTCAACCGAACCTGGAGTCGCTTGCTTATTAGCCTCAGCTTTTATTAAAATAGATTTTACCGCATTATTGTTAAAATCCACTAATTCCATGAAACTTCCCCAGCTGGTTTCTTTTGCCGGAACAGGATTATTTTTAACCCAATTGCCACTTGCATAAGTATAGAAATCATCCCCGGGTTTTACAGATAAATCCATATTGGCTGGGTCAATGAATTTCTTTTTTTCTTCTTTTTTTGATGATTTTTCTGTTGGAGTGGTTTCCGCTGAAATTTGCGGGATAAATATGCCAGTAGCAAATACGGCAAGTATTAACGATTTGATATTCATTTTTTTAAGTTAGTTTAACACTAATTTAGCATATCATTTAGATATTCTGATTATGTAGCACAATCTTTTTACTATCTGTTAAACCAATTGTACAAAAATCCCAGGCCGGATTTTTTAATAATCAAATCTATAACCTGATTATTGAGATTGAGTTTCATGATTTTAAAGTCTTACCTTATAATAACTCCATTGAAATAAAAATATTGTTACTACTGGATGGAAATCATGGTATTCTCCGTTGATTTCATTTATTAATTCCCTTAATAAACCTTATTTTTGCAAAATTATTAAGTTTAATATGAGCATTTCCAAAACATATAGTCCAAAAGAAACAGAAGATAAATGGTACAAGTACTGGTTAGAAAACAAGTTTTTCAAATCAGTACCAGACGAGAGAGAACCTTACACTATTGTAATTCCTCCGCCAAATGTCACTGGGGTCTTACATATGGGCCATATGTTAAATAATACTATTCAGGATGTTTTGGTACGCCGAGCAAGAATGAAAGGCAAAAATGCTTGTTGGGTTCCGGGTACTGACCATGCATCTATTGCTACAGAAGCAAAAGTGGTAGCCATGTTAAAAGAACAAGGTATCAATAAGAAAGACCTTACCCGCCCGGAGTTCTTGAAATATGCTTATGAATGGAAAGATAAGTATGGTGGGATTATACTGGATCAGTTGAAAAAATTAGGGGCTTCCTGCGATTGGGACAGAACGGCATTTACTATGGATCCGGCTCTGTCCGAAGCGGTGATTGATACCTTTATCCATCTGCATAAAAAAGGATTAATTTACCGTGGAATTAGAATGGTGAATTGGGATCCGAAAGGATTAACAGCAGTTTCTGACGAAGAGGTTATCCGTAAAGAGGTAAATCAAAAATTATATTACATTAGGTATGAAGTTGTAAGTGAAAAGTTAGAAGTTGAAAGTGATAAGTCTGAAGACGGAAGTCAACCTTCAACTTTCAACCCTGAACTTTCAACTTTTATAACTATTGCAACTACTCGTCCCGAAACCATCATGGCCGATGCTGCAATTTGTGTGAACCCGAATGATGAGCGTTACACCCATTTACATGGAAAAAAAGTATTAATTCCTTTAATCAATAGAGAAATTACCATTATCCCTGATGAATACGTCGAAACTGATTTTGGTACAGGATGTTTAAAAGTAACTCCTGCTCATGATTTAAATGACTATGAATTAGGAGTAAAGCATAATTTGCCGGTTATTGATATTCTAAATGATGATGGAACTCTAAATGAAAAGGCTCAGATTTTAGTTGGTGAAGATCGTTTTATTGCCAGGAAAAAAATCGCGAAGCTTTTAGATGAATCAGGGAATTTAGATAAAGTAGAAGACTATAAATCTCAGGTTGGCTTTTCTGAAAGAACCGATGCTGCCATAGAACCTAAACTTTCTTTACAATGGTTTTGTAAGATGGAAGAAATGGCTCAGCCGGCTTTAGAGTATGTAAATAACGGAGATATTAAACTAATTCCTGAGAAATTTAATAATACCTACCGTCATTGGATGGAGAATGTAAAGGATTGGTGTATTTCCCGTCAGTTATGGTGGGGCCAACAGATTCCTGCTTTTTATGCTCCAACAGGTGAAGTAGAGGTTGCCAAAACAGCAGAATTAGCTGTAGAACAATTTAAAGCAAGAGACGGGAAATTTGCTAATCTGTCTGCATCAGATTTAATTCAGGATGAAGACGTTGTTGATACCTGGTTTTCTTCCTGGTTGTGGCCAATTTCAGTTTTTGATCCTACAGTTTTTGCAGGTTCAGAAGGAAACGAAGATTTTAAATACTATTACCCAACCAATGATTTGGTAACAGCGCCAGAGATTCTGTTTTTCTGGGTGGCCAGAATGATTATGGCAGGCGAAGAATTTACTGGTAAAATACCATTCGAAAATGTGTATTTAACTGGAATTGTACGTGATAAAATCGGACGTAAAATGTCTAAATCTTTAGGTAACTCTCCGGATCCTTTAGATTTAATAGATAAATATGGTGCTGATGGCGTTCGTGTTGGGATGCTGATTTCCTCTCCGGCAGGAAACGATATCATGTACGATGATTCTTATTGCGAGCAAGGAAGAAATTTTGCTAACAAAATATGGAATGCCTTCCGTTTGGTAAAAGGATGGGAAGTTGACGAAAGTTTATCAAATCCAAACGAAACTACGATAAAATGGTTCGAGGCTAGGTATAATGAAGCATTGGTACAAATTGAATCTAACTTTGCGCAATACCGTTTATCAGAAGCTCTAATGGATTCTTATAAACTGGTTTGGGACGATTTCTGTGCCTGGTATTTAGAAATGGTTAAACCTGCATACCAACAACCTATTGATGCAGCAACTTATAAAGCAACCATCAATTTCTTCGAGAGAATCATCAAATTATTGCATCCTTTCATGCCTTTTATTACGGAAGAATTGTGGCATGATGAAGTATTTGGCGAAAGAGCTGCAGATGATTGTGTAATTGTTGCACAATTGCCAGATGCTATAGCTTTCGATACAGAATTATTAAAAGAGATCGAGATCATTAAACAAGTAGTTTCGGAGATTAGAAATGTTAGAAACACCAAACAGATTTCTCCTAAAGAATCCCTGACCTTATCAGTAAAAGTAGGCTCTGGAATTTCTTTTGAAGCTTATAAAAACATCATCTTTAAATTAGCAAATATTAGTGAACTAAGCTATACAGACGAAAAACTAGCTGGAGCTGCATCTTTCTTAGCTGGTAGAGATGAGTTTTATATTCCTTTAGCGGGAAACATAGATGTGGAGGCAGAGAAAGAGAAAATTAATAAAGAGATAGAATATTTGAAAGGTTTCTTGAAGTCTGTAAATGCAAAATTAAGTAACGAGCGTTTTGTACAAAATGCAAAGCCAGAGGTTGTTGCTAATGAGCAAGCTAAGCAAGCTGATGCGGAAGCGAAGATTGCTATTTTAGAAGAGAGTTTGAAGGCGTTATAATATTTAGTTTTAACATATTTCTAAGGCTTCATTTTTATAATGAAGCCTTTTTATTTGATAACTTGTTTGCTTGCTTTTACGCTCCAGGCTTTCCGGCCTCATAGGCGGCCAGGCCCTAGTTACTTTTTTCCGCAAAAAGTAACTAAAAACTCTCGGCTGCGCCCTTTGCTTTTTAAGTTTCTGCTTAGGCTTATTTTGTAATTGCCGCAAAGGCCAAGGCCGAATTAGTAGGTAAACGATTTTTAGTACTTAGGCTTGATATGAGTGATTACCTTAAATACGTTGATTCATCATATTTGATTGAGCCATTAATAAGTCATAACCATTCCCAAGCGCATTATCCGGCATTAGAAGATTTGGAAGGGAAAGCCAATAAATCTTTAGTAGACCTTTTCATAAAGCAAAAAAAGAAAGCAATTATACAAGTGTTGTATAGTCAAGAATTAAGCAATAACATTCACACGACTTATAATTGCAGATGAAGATTTATTGAGATTTTACAACAAATATTCGCAAGCCTTGATTCTTTGGTTACTTTCTCATTAAGGAGAAAGTAACTAGGGCATGGCCGCCTATGAGGCCGGAAACTAGAGCGAAAATGCCAAATAATCAACAATCTAAGATTACCCCCTCAATTTACTAAAGAAATCCCACAACACAATGCCTGTACTAATTACAATATTAAAAGAATGTTTAGTCCCAAACTGAGGGATCTCCAGACAAACATCAATTTCTTTCATCACGTCTTCACTCACACCATTAACTTCATTCCCGAAGAATAAAGCAAACTTCTTATCCAGAGAAGGCTCAAAATCTAATAAGCTGACGCTGTTTTCTGCTTGTTCTATAGCTACAATTTCATAACCTGATTCTTTAAGCTCTGCCACAGCTGAAGAAACATTCTCGAAATATTTCCATTCTATAGACTGCGTGGCGCCTAAAGCAGTTTTTTCAATCTCTCTATGAGGAGGCTGAGCAGTGATTCCGCAAAGGTAAATAGCTTCTACAGCAAAGCCATCTGCAGTTCTAAAGGCCGAACCTACATTATGCAAACTTCGCACATTGTCCAGGACTACAACGATAGGGAGTTTTTCTTGCTGCTTAAATTCTTCTACACTGGGGCGGTTTAACTCTTCTAGCTTCAGTTTTCTCATTTTGCAAAGATATATAGCTTTTCATCATTCAGATTACAGTATCCAGATTAATTTAGAGATATTTGCTTTTTCAAATCAGATGGTATAACATTCAATAATGGCTAGAATAAAAAGGTAATGTATATATCAGGCCAAAGCATATACATTAATTCGCTTTAATTTTGGCCTTGGCATTTGCGGTATAGATGGAATTGCAGTTGCAGAACCTTTAATAGCAAATGGCGCAGGCGAGAGTTTTGGTTTACTTTTTTCGGAAAAAAGTAAATGCCATGCCCGGAATGAGGGCAGAAGAGACTGTACAATTGAGAGAAAAAATTACTAATAAACTTAAATAAATAAGAGCAGGAATTTATATTATGTTAGCAAGCGTTTTAGAAAGATTAAATATAAAGTTAAATGCCATGCAGGAAGCTGCAGTAAAAGGAATTGAGGGGGAAGAAGATGTGGTATTACTTTCACCAACCGGTTCCGGAAAAACGTTTGCATTCTTATTGCCTTTATTCCTGAAGTTTAAAAAGGAAAAAAAGGGAGTTCAGACTTTGGTAATTGTCCCATCAAGGGAGCTGGCAATGCAAATTGAACAGGTTTTTAAATCGTTGCAATCCGGGTATAAAATCACCTGTTGCTATGGTGGTCATTCGGCGAAAATCGAGAAAAGCAGCTTGTCAGAAGCGCCTGCTATAATTGTAGGGACACCCGGCCGCTTGGCTTACCATATCAGGAATAATAGTTTTGATGTAGCTACCGTAAATTACCTGGTATTAGATGAGTTTGATAAATCTTTAGAGTTTGGCTTTGAAGAAGATATGAGCTTCATCATCAGAGAACTGCATAATGTAGAGCAAATGATTTTGACCTCCGCAACAGCGATGGAAGAATTTCCGGAGTTTCTGGGCCTAAAATCTCATCAGGTAATAAATTTCCTGGAAGAGCAAACACACAAGCCTGCTTTGGTAACCGAAGTTGTTCGGTCTAAAACGAAAGATAAATTAGATTTGCTGTTGAATATGTTATGCGCTCACCCAAATGAGCCAACGTTGGTTTTTTGTAACCATCGGGATGCTGTGGAAAGAATAACTGATATGCTTTATGATAAAGGAATTCTCAATGGTTTGTATCATGGTGGGTTGGAACAACAGGACAGGGAAAAGGCTTTATTAAAATTTAGAAACGGTACCACCAGCGTTTTAGTAACAACAGATCTGGCTTCCAGAGGATTGGATATTCCCGAAATTCAGCATGTTATTCATTACCAAATTCCTTTTACAGAAGATTCTTTTATCCATAGAAATGGCCGTACAGCCAGAATGAAAGCTGAAGGAAAGGCTCACCTGTTACTTTCTGAAGAGGAAACTGTGCCTGTTTATTTAAAAGAGTTTGTTGAAAGCACCGCAGAATATACGGAAGGACAATTGCCTCCATTTACGCCCTGGGTAACATTTTTTATAGCAGCAGGAAAAAAGGATAAAATCAATAAGATGGACATTGCTGGTTTATTTTATAAAAAAGCAAATCTAACTAAAGAAGATTTAGGAGTGATAGAAGTTTTTGATCACATGTCTTACGTTGCCGTAAAAAGAATGAAGTCCAGGGAAGTTTTAAAATCTCTTGCTAACGAAAAAATCAAAGGAAAGAAATACAGAATCGGGATTGACGAATAGCTGCTTTGGGCTGGAATTTTACACTAAGTAGTTTTAATAACTATTAATCTTACGGTTATTTATGTCCGATAATTCTCCCAGACTGCTTCGGGATTTCTTCGGGAAAACCGGGACAATTCCCGAAGGAGTCTCGAACAAGTCCCGAAGAGATGTAAGAAAAATCGGCAATGGATAGCAAATCCCGGCAGTCGGTGGCAAAATTCGGCAATGGTAACAATCCCGTCCGATTTATAAACTGTTTCCTGCTTCTCTGTCCAGAACCTTTAAGATTAGTGTGTTTTAAGAGCTCAGGGCTATCAAAACCAATTATAGCGCCTCATACAGCTAATAGTACTTCATTTTCTTTCAGAGGTGTGAAAATGATTCTCATAGTGATTCAATTTCAGTTGAATGAAAAAAGCCGAATCTTAATTCGAGTTTAATGATTTTTAAAAAGAATACACTAAGATGTATATATGCTTCCCTGTAAAGAGTGAAGCGATTTTTTATTAATTTCAATTATTTTCTAATATAAATACCTGCTTACATTGTGGTTTCTACGGATATTTTTTTAAAATACTAAGACAGAAACAATGGATTTTATAAACTGTTGATTGTCTATCATCCTCTTAAATTAAAGATGAATTAGGCTTGATATGGAAAAACAATCAATGAAAGCAGCTTTAAAAACAGCAGAAGGAAAGTTTGAAGTAAAAGAAGTAGAATCCTTAAAAATACCTGCACCTGACTGGGTGTTATTAAAAGTAATGACTTCCGGAATTTGCGGAACAGATCTTCGGCACTGGAAAAAGGAAGAGCCGCACCTGGAGTGTAAAATTATGGGACATGAACTTGCAGGTGTGATCGTGGAAGTGGGGGATGAAGTTAAAACCAGCAACGCGGTGCTGATATTTCTTTTGAATGTGCCGGCGGTCCCTTCATAACCGAGACTTTAGCCATTGCGGTAGAGGCAGCAAGAATTGGCGGAACGGTTGTTATGGTTGGCGGCTTTGATGACGGTAAAACTTCGGTTGAACTGGAATGGCAAAAGGTACAAATGAAAGAAATAAAGTTAATGCCAAGTGCCAGTTATTCGTTTTGGGGAATTTATCCGGAAATGAAAATTTGCCTGGATTTATTATCCAAAGGCAAGTTGGATGCAAAAACGATGATAACTCATGAATTCTCTTTGGATCAGATTAACGAAGCTTTTGAAACCGCACAAAATAAAGAGGATACAGGAGCTGTATTCGTGGAGTTAAATAAATTAGGGCAGGTTGTACACTATCTTCGGTATCCTACCTCCTTATTATTTGTTTAAAGCTTTTTGTACTTCCGGTGCTACTTTAGTGCCCAATATTTCAATTGCCTTCATGATGTCTCTATGGGGAGCTCCTCCTACATCCAGGTGAGCAACAAATCTTGTTAATCCAAACATTTCCTGTTGTAAAAGAATCTTATCTGTTACTTCTGCGGCATCACCAACAAATAAAGCTCCTTCAGGAGATCTGCCCATAGTAAACTGGCCTTTAGAAAAGGGCTGCCAGCCCCTATCTTTGCCAATACGATTCATTTGTGCGGCATAGTAAGGGTAATAGTTGTCTGCAACGGTTTGGCTGTCGTCGCCCAGCATAGCGTGAGAGTGGATACCTATCCTTAATGCCGAAGGATCATGTCCATGTTTTTGATATTCGTCTTTATAATATTGTACCAGGGGTTTAAACTGAGCCGGGCTGCCTCCAATAATAGCAATCATCAAAGGTAAACCTAACCTGGCGGCCCGCTGTACAGATGCAGGTGTACCGCCAACAGCAATCCAAATATCTAAATTGTTGTCAACTGCTCTGGGAAGTACCTGTTGCTTAACCAGGGGTGCTCTAAAATTCCCTTTCCAGCTTATGGTTTCATTTTTATTGATTTCCAATAAAAGATTTAGCTTTTCTTCAAACAGCTCATTATAATCATGCAGGTTATAACCAAACAAGGGGAACGATTCTATAAAACTTCCCCTGCCAACCATTAGTTCTGCTCTCCCGTTAGAGATTAGATCTACTGTGGCGAAATTCTGATATACTTTAACCGGATCGGCAGAGCTAAGCACTGTTACCGCACTGGCCAGTTTTATATTTGTTGTTATGGAAGCTGCAGCTGCTAAAATAATTTCAGGACTGGATACTGCATAATCGCTTCTGTGATGTTCTCCAATTCCAAACACATCCAAACCAACTTCATCAGCAAGTTTGATTTCTGCTAAAAGTTCGGTCAGACGTTCTTGTGCGGGCTTATGTTTTCCTGTAGCAGCATCAACAGGTAAATCGGCAAACATACTTATTCCTAATTCCATAGCTATTTTTAAAATTGAAGCACTATTTGTTCATCCTGGAAAGAGGAAGCAGCAACCTCTCTTCCCAAATATCAATGCAATTAAACAAATTGCTCTGGCTTAACTATCAAATCTAATGAATTTTACAGAAGCTTCACAAACCTGATGTAATTGCTCTGGTAGTTGTTCTTCTTTAAAGGGATGGCTGGATCCAAATACATGGTTTGCACCTTTTATTTCAAGAAGTTTCGCAGCAGGTTGTATCCTTTTAAATTCTTTTCCAACAGAAAGGCTCACATTAATGTCTTCATTACCATGGATAATGAGCCAGGGAACAGAGAGGGTTTTAGCAGCTTCAATAATATTGAGTCTCTCGTGATTTTGTGTAACATCCTCTAATAGCTCAACATTTAAAGGCATATTTTCTTTTGTACGGGCGTTATAAACTTCTATTTTACCTTTTGTTCGCCATTCCTGCTCCTGCTCTTTTTTCCATAAGCTATCAAAAGAGGAGATAGCTGCCCAGGTAATCAGTTTACTGACAGACGCGTTTTTTGCTGCCTCCAGAATACTAATGCCACCACCACGGCTGTGCCCAATTAAGGTAATTTGTGCTCCGGGGAATGTCTCGACAACATATTTAATGACTACTTCAAGATCATATAATTCTTTGCTTGGGGTGTTGGATGCAAAAAGCTTTAAGTCTGTTACGTCTGTAAGGTCCGGGGCTATTACTCCGCTATGCGAAAAATTAAATTTAACAAAGTTTATGCCCTTCGATGCGAAATAATCTGCAACCAGGTTATGGCTGCCCCAATCTTTAAATCCTTTAAAACCATGCACAAACAGTGCTACCAAATTGCTTTGGGTAGCACTGTTTGTAATATCTCCTATAATCTGTTTGCCGTTGCTTCCATTGAGTATAAAAGGTTGTTTCTTTGCCATGTTAAAATCTAAATCCTGTTTTAAACGAAATTACTTTATCTTCTTTAGATATTCCATATCCTAAGGTCAACAAAATATTATCAAACAGGTTTAACCATATTCCCGGACCATATCCAGAGTGCCATTCGTTTCCTTCCGGTACGCTGGAAGTTACTTTGCCAATATCATAAAAAGCAAATGCACCAAAATCTCCGGAAAGCAAGTAGCCTCTTATTTTAGTTACCGGAATTCTTACTTCAGAGTTTCCAAAATAAGCAGTTCTGCCAGAAAATCTCTGGTTACGGAAACCTCTTAAATTATAATCGTTATTTCCAAGTGTGCTGGCCTGGTAAAAGTTGTAATCTCCTAGTTTAGTCTCAGCTCCAAACCTCACCGCGATCGTCATCGGAAATGTGGTATTAGGTGTAGCATAGCCGCTAAAGCTACTGGCAATGCTTACCGTATTATATTTCTCGTTGTTGGTTTGTTTATAGTAATCTATATTCGTTAACCACCTGAAACCTGTTTGAGGATTTATTTTTTTATCTCTAAAATCCAGGTCGGCATAAGATTTAAGAGTTACGAATTTATCCGGGCTAAAATTATACCCTAACGTATTGATGAAATTGCTGCGGCTTTCCTTCATAATATCCATATACTCTATTCCAGGGCCTATACCAAAAGTTGCCCTTGGTGTATGTCTAAACTGGAAGAAGGCTGATGCCCTTGCATATCTTGATCTTACCCTGTAAAAATTAACTTTAGCCTCATTAGGGGTACTATTGCCAATTCCATAAAAATTGGTGTTATAAGCTGGAGCTGAGAAATAGCCATCCAGCACCAGATCGTATTTGTGTGCAAAAAGCGAGTGGAAGATGCTTTTATATTTTACTTCGAAGGCCTGGGTTTTAGGCGCAAATAATAAAGTTACTTTTTGTTCGAAGGCATAGGGTGTTTTTCTAAATCCATATCTTTTGATAGTGTGTGATACACCAAAAGATATTCCGTCAAGGCCGTTTGGAATATCTGCTGCTGGGCCAAAACCAGATTTATCGTACCTGAATCCATCTCGTACATATTCGTTTATCCATGATTTATTGGAAAGTACAATACGGGTGTTTTTATTCCCTTCAATATTATTATCAGGGGTATCGTATATTACTGTTTTACCATTTTCGGAAAGATCTAATATTTTATCTTTACCATCTCCGCCTACTACTCTTATTTTCACAGGAGAAGAAGATTTTCCTCTTACCAGCATGCTGTCTTTTTCTCCTAGCAAATAGAAATTTATTTCAGAAGTATGCCTGTTATTAAAGGTTCTGCTATAAATAACAGTATCTACTTTTCCGTCTTTTTTTGTTTTATAAATATTTACTATGGTATGATCTTTCTGTTTATCAACATCTACATATTCATATTTATCTGAACCGGCTATGGTTACTTCTTTAGCCAAAGTTTTATAATAAGAGTCGGCAGTCTGAGCTATTCCATCTCTTCTGGATTTTAGTTTTTCTGTAATCTCTTGTCCAGAAAGAACGTAAGCTTCTGGCGGCATTTGTTTTACAGCTTCTTCTATTACCTGGTCAGTAAGTTCTTTTTGCAGCTCAAGGGCAGTTTCTTTCCATTGGTCACGACTTAATTCGTTAAGGAAATTTCTATCCAGGTTACGGGCAGCAATAGAAAGTTCGGCAGGGTCTTTTATTTTATAATCGAAATGCTGTATATCTGGAATAAATGTTTTCATCAGTGCGGGTAACAGTCCGTCGAATTTAGTAAAGGCCTGGTCGCGGTCTCTTGGGATGGGACGATAAACAGATCCTTTTTCCTTTTCGAATTCTGCCCATCTCCACTGGTCCTCATGCCTGTCCCAGTCGCCAATAATCATGTCAAATAAACGAGCTTTTAGGAAACTTTTTTGGTCTACTTCATTATCGTTATCTTTTTTGAGCTTCTCATAAAGTTTTTCGGTACCTACAGCATTTTTTGTTCTTCCGAAATTTTTATACATAGAGAGGTTTTCATCGGGTCTTACCTCAATAATTCCTATTTTACCACCCACCTCAGAAATGTAAGGGCCTAATAATCTAGAGTAAGGCATATAAACTAATTGTGGTTTAGTATGGTAGATACCTGCAGCATTAGCCATTTGAGGGATAATTAATGCGCCAAACGGATGTGCAGAGGAGATCTGATCTTGTAAAAGATCTTCGGCAAAAGTAGTTTGGAAACCATTGGGCAATAGGGCAGCAGGGTTTTTATTTACTGTTCTAAACTGGTACTGTATACTGTCTTTGCCTATCATTCTCAAAGAGGTAGTTTGCTTTCCACCGCCAAGCTCTAACGGAGCTAAACCGCCGGCAAAAGTGGTCATATCAAGGTATTTTATTTTAACCGGAGTAGCCCAAACCGAGCGGTAATGTTCGCCCATTAATTTGTTTTTTAAGCCCGAGGCCTGGTACTGTTTTCCGACGGCAACGTATTTAACAGAGTCTCTGTAGTCTATAGACTTTTCCTGTGCAATGGCTGCTCTGGTTGGCGGAAGTGCATACAATGGTTTCCTGTACATTAATTTTCCTGTGCTGCCATCACCTTCAGGTTCCCAAAACTCTACCCAGCATTGTCCGTTGGTGTAATAGTTTAACCTGGCAAACCCTTTAGTACCGTGTCCGAACAAAGCGTTATTGCCTTTAAATAAAGCACTGTTTTTACTTCCGGAGCCACTAATAATGTGGTTAATACTGTCTGATCTTGTGAATTGTAAGGCATGCTCATGCCCGGCAGCAAAAACTAAGTTTTTTTCATCTTTAAATAATGAAAGTAAGCCGTGTCTTAATTGCTGGTAGTCTTTGTTGGAAATATCCTGGCGAGATAAACCATATTGTCTTAATAACGGGTATAAAGAGCCTAATATAGGAAGGGGGATGTATAAATTATCTCTCACGAGTGTGAGCGGAAATATGTAATCAACTAAGGTGAAATAGCCACCATGTTTCCCATTAGAGTATAAGGGATGGTGTTGCGTAAATACGATGTTTTTACCTTTGTTTCTTATAAGTATATCTTTTACCTGGGTTAGAATCTCTTCCCTGCTGTCTGCAGAGCAACCTTCATTCGTTCCGGATTTAGAAAATTTATGCAGCCACCATTCACTATCTAATACAATTATCACCAGGTTGTTATTCATTTGAATTTCTACAGGTCCTGAACAGCCTCCGCTTGGAATAAAAACATCGAGACTGTCTAAATATGTTTCTATAAATTCTTCCTGACGGTTAAGGGCGGCCAGGCCACCAGGCCGGCTGTGGTTCCAGTCGTGGTTACCGGGTACAAATATTTTTTTGCCCTTAAAGTCTTTCACAATCTTCAACTGTTCTAAGATTCGGGCTTCTTTGTCTTTGCGGTCTGATGCGTCTGGCTCGGGCATACCAGTTTCGTAAATATTATCTCCCATAAAAATCACTACATCTTTAGCATCAGAAACCTTTTTAATAACAGTGTCTGTTGTGCTTTTCGAAATCGTGGTATCTTTACGATACATCTGAGATTCCAAAAGTTTTAAAGTAGGTTCTTGTCTCTTTAGATCCGGATTGCCTACATCCCCTGCTAAAAACACCGTGTAGCTTAAGGTTAGTGTATCAGGGTTATTGGCTTTTTCCCAATCCAGTTCAGATTTCGCATAGAATGGTTTATAGGTAGTGCAGGCACTAAAAAAGAGGCCTGTAGCAAGCAGTAGTAATAGTTTTGTATGATTTCTTATCATTGGATTTCGATGACTTTGATGATGTTAGCACTTGATTCTTTTTTTCCTTCGTTGGAGATAAACATTTCGCCTTTGCTGTTGAAACTTAATCCTTCGGGCTGTGTAAACTCGCGGCCTTTAAAGGTTATAATCTGTTTCATCTGTTTCTGAGGATTAAAAACCAGCAGGATATCATTTACAGAGGATAATACATATAAATCTTTCGTCTCGGGATGGAAAGCCATGGCAGTTGGGGTAATTACTTTGTTGATATTTTCGTTCCCTATCATTTTTAAAAATTCTTTAGAAGTTTCTTCAAGTTTATCTCCTTTAAATTGCTTTTCCAGATCGGCATGCAGGATATCCAGATAAGGTGTGGTATTGAGCGTTTTGGTTTTAAGGGAAAAACTATAGATGCTTTTATTCTCCTTATCGCCCAATAGGTTTTCTGATTTTACAGATAGTAAAAGTGAGTTTTCAGCTTCATTAAAAGTGAGTCCCTCTACATCATTTTTCTTTTTAAGCGGAGTTGTATATTTGGTGATTTTTGGCTCTGTAAGTTCAAAAGACGCGATATGATAGATATCCCCTTTACTGGTAACTGCATAAATATCATCATTCACCTTTACCAGGTCTTCAAAATCATCAGGTTCAGAAAAAGTAAGTTTTCTTACTACTTCCTTCTGATTCAAGTTGTAGAAATATACTATCCCGTTTTCATCTTCAATTGCAGCAATAGTGCTATCATTAATAAAGGTGATTCCCGAAATTTCTTTTAATTCAAAATCGAGATTGGTTACCTCGTAATTACTGATACTTTTCATCATCACTTTATCAGATTTATTTGGCTGTGAAGAAGAATTGGTACAAGATGTGATTACACTAATAAAAATTAATAAGAAATAAAATTTTTGCATTGGTGACGATTTTAGCTTCATTTAATCAAAACCTATACCATTAAAACAGATGATGACACAACTAAACTTATTAGAACAAGCAGCAGCCTATGTATTTGATTTATTAAAAGATAATTCACCTGATGAGCTGGTATACCATAATTACAACCATACTAAGGAAACTGTAGAAGCGGTAGAAGAACTAGCTGCAGACTACGAACTGACCGATGAGGAAAAGGAAAATCTGATACTTGCGGCATGGTTTCATGATACAGGATACGTTAAAATATATAAAAACCACGAAGAAGAAAGCGCAAACATAGCAAGGGAATACTTAAAGGGTAAAATTTCTGAGGAGAGAATTGAGCACATCGCCTCTTTAATAGCCAGTACTCATGTGAATGCAGAAATTACCACTCAACAACAGGAGATTCTTCATGATGCTGATTACATCAATATGGGCAGGAAAGATTTTAAAAAGAAGGCTCAGTTGTTAAGAATAGAATGGGAGAATGTGCTCCACAAAAAGTACTCTGAGCTTGAATGGGCAGAAGAACAGCTTACCTTCCTCTTAAAAACCAGGTTTAAAACCTCATCTGCACTAAATAAATATGGCGAGAGACGCGAAAAAAATATAAAGAAGTACAGAGAACGGATAGAGAAATTAAAAAATGACCATTATAAACTACATTTAAAAGAGAAAGGCATACAAACCAAGCAGAAGAAAGAGGGAAGAGGGATAGAAACTTTATATCGCTCTGTTTATGATTACCATATTAACCTCAGTTCTATTGCAGACAATAAGGCCAATATTATGATCAGTATCAATACCATTATCGTATCGCTAATCATTACCTTATTTGGATCAGGCTATACATTTACCGGAGACGGGACGCTCACCAGTGTGAGGTTTGTGTTTCCTATGGCTTTCCTGGTAATTAGCAGCGTAATTTCTATGGTTTTCGCAATCATCTCTGCAAGGCCAACTGTTACTATGAAAGAGAAATATGAGATCAAAAATAAAAGTAGCAGCGTTTTATTTTTCGGGAACTTTGCTCAGTTAGAGATCTCAGATTTTGTAAAACAGATTAGAGAACTTAAAGACAAGAAAGAGGAGCTGTATGATAGCATGAGCGTAGATATTTACTACCTGGGCTCTGTACTAGTGAGAAAATATAAATTGCTCACCTGGTCTTACAATGTATTTATGGGCGGGTTTGTATTATGTGCTACCGGCTTTCTTGTGATTATGCTTTTTTCTTATTCTTAGTATGAATAATATTATTACAATCATTTAAAGAGATGTAGTTGTAAGGTACTTCTCCGAAATGCTCATAATTTTCTATACCTGTTTTTAGCTTTTCCCAGTTAAACCAGGTATGGACTATTTTTTTATCTCTCAGTTTATCTAAGTATTTGTTGGTCAATAAAATATAGTTGAAATCTGTTACCTTGTTTTTTAACAGCTTATGCGCCAGAATTACATCTTCTCCCAGTAGTTTGGTGCGACCTTCTATTTTAGTAATAGAGATTTTTCCGTAGTGGATAATAATTTTGATACCCAGCTGATCTGCTCCTAAATAAGTCTGATAAAGCTCGGGATGGGTGTTTTTATAAGATTCTATCACGTTGTTAAATACCTCGTGGATTACTTTACATTGATCTGCTACCTTACTTACCGATGGTAAACGGCCTGTGCGGTAAAAGAAAATGGCATCGCCCTCTATCTCTGCAATGCTAAAATCCAGCATATTCGATTTTATAATAGCCTTTAAGATTTTAGGAACCACCTCATGTGCAAAATCATCATCGGCGGTGGTCATAAATTTTGTAAAACCTGTAATATCCGGGATACAAAAGAATACCGGAATCTTGTAATTTTTTTTAGCCATTAATCAATAAAATATCGAAGCAAAAGTATAACAAAAAGTCAACCAACAACACTTATAATTATTAACTTTTACCAGTGCAGTCACTATGATTCGGTCAACTTCTTACAGTTAGAATGAAATGTAGGTCAAATTGTGAGAAATTGCTAGTATATTTGGGATTTTGTTAGACTATGCCCGAGCTGATACTCTTTCCGTTTATAATTGGACTACTTTGTTTTCCTTTGTTTGGAGCCTACTATTTCGCTAAACATTTAGGCAGAGATCCCTGGTTTTGGCTTGGCATTTCTTTTATCCTGCCGATTATTTCTCTAATTATTTTGATCTTTCTGCCAGATAAAAACAAAGATCCTAAACAGAGGTACTGAGTAATGGTTTCGCGGTATGCTCACCAGGGTAGCAGGTGGGAGATGCCAAGCTTACGGAAAGACACCGCTAATCCTATTCCTTTTTAAAAGTACTTAACAGGTTTTCTGTTATCTTCTTACTTAATGCAATATCATCCGGGGTGAGCCTTCGCTTCACGAGCAGATTTATAGCAAGTTTCATTTCAGGGCTACTTAACATTCTTTTAGCATTTTGTCCGTCCATAGAACGTATGGTGGAAATTAAATTCTTCAGAAGGGATTTAGCGTCTCTTTGGTTTTTAACTGTATTGGCTTTGGTTTCGATCTCTTCAAAGTCTGCGCCCCCACTTACATAGCTAAATTCTAATATTGCTCCCCGCGTACTGATGCCGGTTGGGTCTTCAGATGATGGGCCGGAACTGACAGAGGAACTATCTGTGATCAGGTAGATTTTTTTACCATCGGGAGAGATGGCTAAATCCCTGTAACGAACGGGCGCTTTAAAATAATCAAGGGTGTCCGGCTGTACAACATTCCCTGTTTCGTTCAGTTTTAGGCGGATGAGTTTACCTTCTTTAAGAGAGGTGACCAGGAGGGAATTCCTCCAGCCAGGTATAGCAGAAGAAGTGTAAATATCCAGGCTACTGGGGGCGACAGCTTTCCAGTCGGGTTTTTCTTTTGCCGTGTCTAATGTGTTATGGAATATAGTATCCAGGAGCCCTTGAGTTGCAGGATAGAAGCTCTTAATAGGTTCGCGAAATTCGGATCCGATCTGCATTGCATTTTGTTGTTCACTATTGATCAACGGGTAACTGGTGTTCCATTTTCCAGGCAAGCTGCTGTCATCAGAAACTGCGGCAGCATAGCCGTTATAGTTATTGTCATTATATCCAATAATTAAAGGATGACCGTAGTTTTTGCCTTTCTCAATAATGTTTACCTCGTCGTCGGAAAAGGGACCATGTTCTGTCGAATAGAGGTAATCCTCTTTTTTTATGGAAGCGAAAGCCAGCCCTTGCGGGTTACGGTGTCCATAGCTCCAAACTGCATTTTGGTGGCTTGTGGTATTAAAGGGGTTGTCGTTTGGGATCCACCGGTTGTAAGTATCCATATCATTATCGGGCATGCTATTGAAGCGCAGTATCTTTCCTTCATATTTGCTAATGTCCTGAGCATAGTTGGTACGGCCTCCATTCTTGTATTGCCCGGCACCAAGATCACCCACAGCGTAAAAGATAAAAGTTTCTCTACCAATTGGTGCCGCAAGTAATCGGCCGCCGTTATGGTCGTTACTTGCTGGAATAGAATCTATTAAAGTTACAGGGTTGATGAGCCTGGATGATTTTACGTCATATTCGTAGCAAACCAATCGGGCGGTGAAATTATATCCCTGATGATTGGATTCTTCGCCCTTTCCCGGGCGGGCGGCACCAGAAAAACTGTGTATATAGGCGAGGTATACAAAAGGTTTACCTTTCAGTAAATCGGGGTGCAGGGCCATTCCCATCAAGCCTCCTTGTGGCCATGGCTTTCCTCCGTCTGTCTCATCTGTTAATTTGTCGTAACGTGGGAAATTTCTGCTGTTACTTAGGTCAAGTAATACTTGTTTTTCTCCATTTTTTGGATTTATTCTTAAGACCTTATAGCTTTTGGATTCTGTGATCCAAAGATGGTGATCAGGCCCATAGGTGATTTCCCATGGATCGCTTAGTTTGGCAGTTATTGTTTTTTCACTGAATTTCTCTCCGTAAGGACCAGTAATTTCCTGGGCACCTAACCGGGAAACTGAGAAAAGCAGCAGGAATAATAAAAACTTCTTTCGCATAGCAGCTTTGATTAGTAGATGGGTATAGTAAAACCAAAACCATGCCTTTTGATAAAAAATTATAACATTATGATCGTATCGCGAATTCTAAGTGTGTTTAGATAAAAAAATCTACCGTCTACTCTAATTTCTTCGCAACTCTTTCTGCCGCAGCCAGACCCATTTCAATGAACCTTTTCCTGATTTCATCGTTATACCTAAATGCCGGCATATAAATACTGAGACTGGCAATTACTTCTTCTCTAAACACAATGGGTGCGGCAAAACCTATGATCTGAATACTATCTTCGATAAGTACATAACCATTTTTCCTAATCATATGGATCTGTTCCAGCAGATCTTTTCTTGAGTTTATTCCCTGCCATACTTTTTTAGAAGGGAGTCCGTATTTTTGGAGGTAAGCATCCAGTTCTGTATCAGATTTTAGTGCTATTAAAAGCCTTCCTGTAGAAGAGTCATATGCACTTTTTTCGATAGGGGTTTGCGCCTGTACTATCTGATTACTTAACTTATGGTTCACTATAATTCGTTTATCTCCATTAAGTACTGCAATCAGGCTGTTTTCATTCAGGGTATTGGTCAGCTGCTCCAACTCTTTATGAGAAGCATCTATGAGTTTCTTTTGATACCCATTTTTATCTGTAAGTGCTAGCAGCTGTTTTCCGATTTCATAGCCTTTTTGATTTTTAGATCGCTGCAGATAATCACGCTCCAAGAGGGTCTTTACTATGTTAGCACAGGTGCTGGGTTTCAGGCCTAAATCATTTGCGATCTCACCTAAGAGTTTGGGCTTAGTTTTGTCTTTAGCTACACATTCCAGAATATCTAAAGCTCTGTGTATTACCTGAATCATAAGCTGTGACTACTTTTTTTAGAAATAAATATGTTTTAATTATTGGTATTAGAATATAAAATTATATACATTTACTCAATAATGATGTAATTTATTCAATATTATGGAATAAAAACAGTAATACCAAATAAACCTAAACTTCATGATTCAAACAGTATCAAAGCCAGAGAGCTCACATCGTTTTGCATTTATTATGATTGCCTCACTTTTTTTTATGTGGGGTTTTGTTCATAACCTGGATCCAATATTAATACCACATTTAAAGAAATCTTTCAGTCTGTCTACTTTTCAGGCTTCGTTGGTAGATTCGGCTGTGTTTATTGCCTATTTTATTATGGCGTTGCCTGCAGGGGTAATTATTAAAAAATACGGATATCGGGCAGGAATTATTTTCGGACTTGTTCTGTTTGCTATAGGCTCGTTTTTGTTTATTCCGGCAGCGAACACACAGGCATACCTTTTCTTCCTGGTAGCACTATTTGTAATTGCCTGCGGCTTAACTATTTTAGAAACCGCAGCAAACCCCTATGCTTCTTTGCTTGGTCCTCCGGAGAAAGCTACCCAACGACTCAATTTAGCGCAATCCTTTAATGGGCTAGCGGCTACCCTTGCACCCATCATCGGAGCCAGGATTATTCTTACGGATGACTTTTCGGAAGAGCAGTTGAGCAGCATGACGGAAGTGGCCAGACAGGCTGCCTTAGCTGCAGAAGCGGCAACGGTAAAAATGCCTTACTTTATCTTGGGAGCTATCATATTAGTGATTGCCATTGTTTTTGCCTTTATAAAGTTACCCGAAATCAAAGAGGAGTCCTCAGATAAACAACAAAGCCAGAGTGTGTTTCATGCGCTTAAGCATCGTCATTTAAGCTGGGCAGTAGCTGCGCAGTTTTTTTATGTAGGTGCACAGGTTTGTGTATTTAGTTTCTTTATTCTCTATGCCATAGAAGCTGCGGGGATCGATCCGGTGAAAGCAGCAGATTATGCAGGCTACGGTGTGGGTATGGCGTTTATGATTGGCAGGTTTGTGGGTACATTCTTCATGAAATATATTAAGCCAGAAAGATTATTGGCTATATATTCTCTCATAAATATCATGTTATGTATGGTTGCCATGTTGGCTAGCGGAATGATAATAATCTATGCTGTTATTGCAATGGCATTTTTTATGTCTATCATGTTTCCCACTATATTTTCGTTAGGTATAAAGGAATTAGGCAGCGATACAAAATTTGGTAGCAGTTTAATCATTATGTCTATTGTAGGTGGGGCCATTCTTCCTCCGGTATTCGGATACATCAGTGATGTTTTTGTTAACATTCAGTATGGCTATATCGTACCTATGGTTTGTTTTGCGGTGATACTTTATTTTGGATTAAAAGGTCATCAGGTCATAAAAAGTAATAGACCAGTTTAGGTCTTAGAAATAAAAAACGAGTAATGGAAATAAGTAATAAAAATCAAATTTTTCTTCAAATACACCCTAATGATAATGTACTGGTAGCTTTGCAGGATTTGCCAAAGGGCCAGCTGATCAGATGGAATGACGAAGAGTTTTTTCTTCAGGATGCAGTAGCTGCCAAACATAAATTTTTTATCAGGCCCCTTGATGCAGGAGAAGATGTGATCATGTACGGTGTGCTTGTTGGGAAAGCCCAAAGCCATATTCCAAAAGGTGGTTTAATGACCACCGAAAATGTACATCATGCTGCAGAGGCTTATTCTTACAGGGATGCAGACTATCATTGGACAAAACCTGATGCTTCTAAATTCGAAGGACGCACCTTTAACGGATACCATCGTGAAGATGGAAATGTGGGTACAGCCAATTACTGGTTGTTTATTCCCACAGTGTTTTGTGAAAACCGGAACCTGGATGTAATTAAAGAGGCGTTGCACAATAACCTGGGTTATTCCGTTACAGATAAATATAAGGACTATGCAGCTCAGCTGTTAAAAGCACTTAACAGCGGAGAAGATGTGTCGGCTGTAAGCCTGCAACCCAATCCTTTAGACAGGATAAAAGACCGGCCTTTTAAAAATGTTGATGGGATAAAGTTTTTAAATCACCAGGGCGGCTGCGGCGGAACAAGGCAGGATTCGGAAGTATTAAGCAATTTGTTAACCGCTTATGCCGATCATCCGAATGTGGCTGGGGTAACCCTGCTGAGTTTAGGTTGTCAGCATTTGCAGATTAACGATTTTGTGGCTAATCTCAAAAAGCGTAATCCAAACTTTAACAAGCCCCTTTTAATTTTCGAGCAGCAGAAATCTCAAAGCGAAGAGCAATTGATTTCTGATGCGATTAAAGATACTTTTTTAGGCTTGGTAGAAATTAATAAAATTGAGCGCAGGCCTGCGCCACTTAGTAAATTAACAGTTGGAGTTAAATGCGGCGGAAGTGATGGCTTTAGCGGAATATCTGCAAATCCTGCAGTAGGTTCTACTGCAGATCTTTTGGTGTCCCTGGGTGCCAAAGTATTATTGGCAGAGTTCCCTGAATTATGCGGAGCAGAGCAAAACATGATCGATCGTTGTACTTCAGAGCTGATAGCGCAAAAATTTATTCACCTGATGCGTACTTATGATGCGCAGGCTCATGCAGTGGGTTCGGGATTTCACATGAACCCTTCTCCGGGGAATATAAAAGACGGTTTAATTACGGATGCTATTAAAAGCACCGGAGCTGCAAAAAAAGGCGGGACTTCTCCGGTAGTTGATGTACTGGACTATACAGAACCTGCCGTAAAACCTGGTTTAAACCTGGTTTGTACTCCGGGAAACGATGTAGAGGCGACTACAGGTAAAGCAGCCAGCGGGGCCACTTTAATTTTATTTACCACCGGATTGGGAACTCCAACCGGCAACCCTGTATGCCCTGTGATTAAAGTTGCTACCAATACTGCACTGGCCACCAGAATGGCCGATATCATTGATATTGATACCGGAGCTATTATCAGGGGAGAAAAAACAATTGAAAAAATGGGAGAGGAAATTTTGGAATACTGTATAAAAGCAGCCAGTGGAGAAGTTATTCCAAAAGCGGTACAGCTTAACCAGGATGATTTCATTCCCTGGAAAAGAGGAGTGAGCTTGTAATTGGTGGTACTCCATAAAGTAATCAGTAAATAACAGGTTTTGTTCAATCCAAAATCTTAAATAATAATTTAAAATTCAAAACATGTTTTCTTTAAAAGGTAAATCAGCAGTAGTAACAGGTGGAGGTAGTGGTATTGGTAAAGCTATTGCCGAAACATTTGCAGCGCAGGGCGCAACGGTTCATGTGATTGAACTCAATGAAGCTAATGCTTCCGATACTTTATCGGTCATCAAATCCAAAGGCGGCGAAGCCTATGCTTATACAGCAGATGTAAGCAAACAGGAAGAAATTAAAGCAATTGTAGCGCAAATCAATAAGATAGATATCCTGGTAAACTGTGCAGGAATAGCTCATGTAGGTAAAGCACATGAAACCAGTGAAGCAGATTTCGACCGGGTGTACAATGTAAACGTTAAGGGAACCTATAATTGCCTGCATGAAATTCTTCCCCGTTTTATCGAACAAAAAGGAGGAGTTATACTCAATATCGCTTCTATTGCGGCATGGGTTGGTCTGGCCGATAGATTTGCTTACAGCATGAGTAAAGGCGCTGTTTTTGCGCTTACGCTGAGTGTGGCAAAAGATTATATCAATCATAATATTAGATGTAATTCTATTTCTCCGGCAAGGGTGCATACCCCTTTTGTAGATGGGTTCATTGCTAAAAATTATCCGGGGAAAGAGGCAGAAATGTTTGCGAAGCTTTCCAAGTCTCAGCCTATCGGCAGAATGGGTACTACAGAAGAAATTGCTAATTTGGCCTTATTTCTTTGCAGTGATGAAGCAGGGTTTATTACCGGAAACGATTACCCGATTGACGGAGGATTTATTAAATTGAATAGTTAACGCAGGCATTCAGAATTGTCTAAAAACAAATAATATATTAGGAAAACCCCTGGGTGATCCAAATTAACAAAAACTAATAAATATGAAACTTATAAGATTTGGTAACATAGGTAAAGAGCAAACAGGCGTAGTTATAAATGATGTAAAATATGATACTTCTGCTTTTGGAGAAGATTATAACGAAGCTTTCTTCGAAAATGATGGCTTAACAAGATTGGCAGCGTTCTTAAAAGAAAATGAGGGCAAATTGCCTGTTGTTTCAGACGATGTGCGTTTAGGTTCTCCGGTAGCAAGACCTTCTAAAATTGTTTGTATTGGATTGAATTATACCAAGCATGCGATAGAAACCAATGCGCCAATTCCTGCAGAACCAATTTTGTTTTTTAAATCCACTACCGCATTGGTAGGTCCTAATGATGATATTGTTATTCCTAAAAATTCGGTAAAAACCGACTGGGAAGTAGAACTAGCTTTTGTTATTGGTAAAAAAGCCAGCTATGTAAGCGAAGAAAATGCTTTGGATTATGTTGCCGGTTATTGTTTACACAATGATGTAAGCGAACGCGAATTCCAGTTAGAGCGTGGCGGAACATGGGATAAAGGAAAAGGCTGCGATACATTTGCTCCGATTGGCCCCTGGTTGGTTACAGCAGATGAAGTAGAAGACGTTAATAATCTTCGTTTATGGTTAAAATTAAATGGCAAAATATTACAGGATGGCAATACCGATGATTTAATTTTCGGGATCCCAAAACTCGTATCTTACCTGAGCCAGTTTATGACTTTACTTCCTGGAGATATTATTTCTACCGGAACTCCACATGGCGTAGGTTTAGGATTTAAACCTCCAATTTACTTAAAGGAAGGTGATGTAGTAGAGCTAGGAATTGATGGGCTTGGTACTTCTAAACAACATGTAAAAGCTTATAAGGGATAACATGAATCGCATTGATGCTCACCAGCACTTCTGGAAATACAATCCAATCAACCACTCATGGATAGATGATGAAATGGCGAATATCCGTCAGGATTTTTATCCTGAGGACCTAAAACCATTACTTCACGAAAACAACATAGACGGTTGTGTTGCCGTACAAGCTGATCAAACTGAAGAGGAGACAGATTTTTTATTGCGTCTGGCCAGTGAAAATGATTTTATTAAGGGTGTAGTAGGGTGGGTAGATTTGCGATCTGAAAATGTACAGGAGAGATTAGCCTATTATTCGAAGTATCCGCTTCTCAAAGGATTTAGGCATGTTCTACAGGGCGAAGAGCCTGAGTTTATGCTTCATCCAGATTTTAAAAGAGGAATTGCAGCGCTAAAAGAATTTAATTTTACTTATGACCTGTTGCTGTTTCCAAAACATTTAAAAGCAGCCCTGGAATTGGTGAAAGAAAATCCAGATCAGCGTTTTGTAATTGATCATATAGCGAAACCAGCTATTAAAAGCGGGTTAATGGAGGATTGGGAACAAGACATCAGGAAAATTGCTAAGCATAAAAACGTTTACTGTAAAGTAAGTGGAATGGTAACAGAGGCAGATTATAAAAACTGGACCAATGAAACTATGACTCCCTACCTGGATGTAGTCGTTGATGCTTTTGGAACCAACAGGGTCATGTTTGGTAGTGATTGGCCCGTTTGTTTAGTGGCAGCCTCTTATAATCAAATGATAGGAGTGGTGAATGAATATTTTTCCCGGTTTAACAAAGAAGAACAGCTTGCTTTTTTTGGAGGCAATGCTATTAAATTTTACCAATTATAAACATGAATAACCATAATGTAAATCCTAATAAAGATACTATACAACTTCCACCTGTTGTTTTTGGAACCAGTGGCTTGGGGAATATTTATGAGGCTATTCCCTATGAAAGGAAACTAGCCATTGTAAGAGAATGCGTAACTCATTCACCTGGAATACCGGTTTTTGATAGTGCAGGGAAGTATGGCGCCGGCCTCTCATTAGAAGTATTAGGCAGGTGTTTAGAAGAGTTAAACGTTCATCCAGATGAAGTACTTATCAGTAATAAACTGGCCTGGTATCAAACGCCGTTAACTACTCCGGAACCTACTTTTGAAAAAGGTATTTGGATAGATATGAAGAACGATGCAGTTCAGAAAATAAGTTACGAAGGTATCCTTGAATGTTTTGAGCAGGGGAATGAATTGCTGGGAAAATACCATGCACAAATGGTTTCGGTTCACGATCCGGATGAATACCTGGCAACTGCTAAAAACGAAGAAGAGGATCAAAAGCTTTACCGTGACATTCTGGATGCTTATCGGGCATTAACTGATTTAAAAGCGGAAGGTAAGGTGAAATCTATTGGGATAGGTTCTAAAGATTGGCGGGTGATACAGAGAATTGCCAAAGATGTAGATTTGGACTGGGTGATGATTGCAAACAGCCTTACGGTACATTCTCATCCGAAGGCATTGATTGATTTTATTGCCGAACTTCATAATAACAAGGTATCCATTATAAATTCTGCCGTGTTTAACGGTGGCTTTTTAATTGGCAGCAATTTTTACAATTACGTAGAAGTAGATGCTTCTACCGAAAAAGGAAAGGAACTTTTAACATGGCGGAAAGAGTTTTTTGAATTATGTGAGCAATTCGGAATTCAACCCGCAGAAGCATGTTTTAGTTTTGGCTCTAATATATCGGGGGTAAACAGTGTAGCTTTAAGTACTACTAAACCCGAGAAGGTGAAGGGAAATATAAAAATGGCAACAAAGATAATTCCTAAAGAATTTTGGGAAGCTATGAAGGAAAAAGGACTGATTTTGTAGAAATATTTCTGCTGATTCAAATGTTTTATATAAAAAAAAGGAGGCAATTGCCTCCTTTTTTTGTGTAAAAGTATTCAACATTTACTTTTTCTTCCTTGCATTTAATTGCGAAATGTAAAGTGATTGAGGCTTTACATCTTTGTTTTGATCAACCCAAATTCCATCTGGTTTACCTGCTAATCTTCCTGTGAATTTTTCTCCTTTTGTTCCAATACTATAATTATCACCACTTACCCATGGGCTTTGAATGGCAGCTCTTTTTACTTTGCAATTCCATAAAACCTGTGTTATACCAGCCCAGCCATGCCCGCTTCCCCAGTTTCCTCTGTCCTGTACATTTATTTCTCCATCTGTAATGATGTTATCATAAAGGGTGCCTACAGCCCAGCGGTGATGAGGACCAATATCCGCATGAGTTCCTGTTGATTTGCAATTATAAAATACATTTGGCCCAAGGGTTTTAGCACCAGTAACGTAATCATGCCTGCCTTCTGTTGTTTCCAAATTCATGAAGAGGTTAAGCTGCCCATCATTATTAAAGGAATACCTTCTGGCGCCAGTAATTATAGACTTTGCATCCAAACATTTGGAATCAATCACGGTGATCTGTTTTGCTGTATTAGAGAGGCTCACACAAGAATTGCCGAAATATTTTGAAGTAACATTTCTCACCCAGCAATTTTCTGCCTTGCTATAGTTAACAGCTACCCAGCCGTGGTCTTCATCCTTATCATTTTCATATTCAGACTCGAAAAGTATATTTTCTACACCTACTTCTGATATTCTACCTTTAAAATCATACTTAAAAATATATCCTCCACCATATTTATTTTCCATTTGCATTACAACAGGATTATCCATGGTAATGGTGTTTCCATCTATTTTAATAATCTTTCTTTCAAAGTTTAGATGGTATTCTGATGCTTTCCATTGTCTGGTTCCTTCCCGTTCTATAATTCTGTCCATTTGGATGTCGGATATCCAGTTATCCGTACCCGGCCTATGTAAGACGATTTTATCTCCAGGTTTAAAATTTGCAGCAGTTTCTACTTCAAAAGTAAATGAGCCCACAGGTACGTAAGGTGTTTTTATTTTTACACGGCTATCTTCAATCTCCTTTAAGGATCCTTCTCCATTTATTTTTATTAAAGATCTCTGACCTTTTCCTGCAGCAATAATTTTAGTTCCGTTTTCATGGTCTCCTTCACCTCTTAAAACTATCCCTCCTTTTTTTATTTCTAAAGAACCATGTACTTTATAAGTTCCTTTTTTTAACAAAATAGTTCCTCTAAAACCATTTTTTTTAACAGGCATTGCAGAAACTTCATCTATTGCCTCTTGTATTGCTTTTCGGTCGTCTTCTCCTTTCGGTGATAGGGTTTTTACTACAGGTATATTTGGTAAAGGCTTATCTCCCTGATGATAGCCAACACGGCTAAAATCTGGTATGATGTTTCCATTTTTATCTGCAATATATTCTAATGTGCCATTACTTTTAATCTTAAGGATTTTTGATTCTAATTGACTTTGATTAGCTGGTTTGAAAGCTAAAAGAGTAGCTATACCTGCAAAAAATAGGGTTTTTTTCATTCGGAATTTAAAATGGTTTAATTTGTAATTTAAGAGATTTAGCGTTCCTGTTGAGTAAGTAATTTGGCATTTTTATAAGCTATTTTTACATTCCAAATCAATTAATCTTCTGTGGTTAAGAAAGCCAATTTACCTTAATGTTTCGCCAATACAAAAAACTTCATCCCGGGTTTAAATTGCTTTATTGCAAGTTCATAAACAAATTTAATTTTAGACTGAAGTTTATTCTTACGCTTCTAATATTCTCTATTGAAAAAAGATAGAGGCAAAAGATTTTTTATGTAAACTTTAAATAATATAAAAGACCTTGTAACTGTAAGATGGAACTCTCCATCAAGGAAACGACGTTTTTAAAGATCAAAATAAAATTTAATAACAGTAAATCTTAATGATGAAAATAATATTTAGTATTCTGCTTTCGCTGAGCCATTTGTACCTGTATGCACAACCTGATGCATTAAAGTTATGGTATAATCAGCCTGCAACAGTATGGGAAGAAGCCTTGCCGTTAGGGAACGGAAGGTTAGGAGCAATGGTTTTTGGACGGGTATCAAAGGAACGCATTCAATTAAACGATAATACCCTTTGGTCGGGATTTCCGGAATCAGGAAATAACCCAGATGGTCCAAAGTACTTACCCCAAGTAAGAAAAGCTGTTTTTGAAGGTGATTATACCAAAGCCACAGAATTATGGAAGAAAATGCAGGGACCATACTCTGCCAGGTATTTGCCTCTGGGCGACCTTTTATTAGATTTTAATTTAAAGGATTCCTCTTCCGTTCAGTCTTATTACAGAGATCTACATCTGGCTGATGCAATAGCGACTGTTACTTACCAATCTGGCGGCATAACTTATCAAAGGGAAACGTTTATTAGCCATCCGGATAAGGTGATGATTGTTAAGATTACATCTGATAGAAAGAACGCGATAAATTTTAATGCCGGGCTATCCAGTAAGCTAAAATTCAAAGTTAGCCCTGTAGCTAAGGATCACCTGATCCTTAAAGGTAAGGCGCCTAAATACGTAGCGAACCGGCCTTACGACCCTATACAAGTGGCTTATAATGATTGGAATGGAGAGGGTATGAATTTCGAAATTCACCTGAAAGTAAAAGCAGAGGGAGGAAAAACCATAAAGTCCGGAGATCATTTAAAGGTAGTAGGTGCAAATTCGGTTACCTTGTATATTAGCTCTGGTACCAGTTTTAACGGTTTCGACCAATCTCCCGGAATTGCAGGGAAGAACCCTTCAGTAGAACCCTTACAGAATATCAATAATGTCCAAAAAAAGGAATATTCTAAAATCAAAAAAACACATATACAAGATCATCAAGCCTTGTTTAACAGGGTTTCGTTTAAGCTTGCATTGCAAGCTGATGCTTTGAAATTGCCGGTTAATGAGCGTATGGTTCGATTAAATAAAGGTGCGGCAGATAATCATTTACAAATGTTATACTACCAGTTTGGCCGTTACCTGATGATTGCAAGTTCCAGACCCGGATCCAGACCTACCAACTTGCAGGGCATTTGGAATGATCATGTGCAACCACCCTGGGGAAGTAATTATACCACAAACATCAATACAGAAATGAATTACTGGCTGGCAGAAAATACTAACCTTTCTGAATGCCACCAACCCTTGTTTGATTTTATGGAAGAGCTGGCTATTAATGGTGCCAAAACAGCTCAAACCAATTATAATATTAAGGAAGGCTGGGCAGCTCACCATAATTCGGATTTATGGGCTAAAACTTCACCTACAGGCGGATATGACTTGGATCCGAAAGGTATGCCTCGTTGGTCGGCCTGGCCAATGGCAGGAGCATGGTTTTGCCAGCATTTATGGCAACATTATCAATACACCGGGAATCATGTGTTTTTGAAAGAAAAGGCTTATCCATTAATGAAAGGAGCTTCTTTGTTCCTGCTCAATTGGTTAATCGAAGATGAAGGAACAGGATATTTGGTTACCAATCCTTCCACTTCTCCAGAGAATACCGTTAAAATAGAGGGTAAAGAATATCAATTAAGCAAGTCCAGTACTATGGATATCGCCCTGATCAATGAATTGTTTACCAATACCATTAAAACTTCGGAAATCTTAGGGATTGATCCTGATCTTAGAGGAAAGTTACAAGCCTCCTTATCCAGGTTGATGCCTTACCAAATAGGGCAATATGGACAATTGCAGGAGTGGTTTAAAGATTGGGACGACCCGAAAGATCAGCACCGCCACCTATCTCATTTGTTTGGTTTATATCCTGGCGACCAGATTACCATGCAACAATCTCCAGAGCTGGCTGCTGCGGCTAAACAATCTTTAATTCACCGTGGAGATGAAAGTACAGGATGGTCTATGGCCTGGAAGATTAACTGGTGGGCAAGATTACTGGATGGAAACCATGCCCATAAAATGATCCTTTCCGGATTAAATTATATCGATCCTACTTCTACAAGATTAGAAATGAGCGGAGGTGGGGCATATCCAAATCTGTTTGATGCACATCCGCCATTCCAGATAGACGGGAACTTTGGGGCTACTGCCGGAATTACAGAAATGCTTTTGCAAAGTCATGCAGGCGAAATTAATTTATTGCCTGCATTACCGGATGCATGGCCTTCTGGTGAAATTAAAGGCATTAAAGCCAGGGGTAATTTTGAACTGGCTATTACATGGGAAGGGGGGAAACTAAAGGAATCAACCCTAATATCCCTAGCTGGCGGAAATTGTCGTTTAAGAACCACTATTCCTGTACAGATAATAGGCGCAAATTCGAAAAGTGCGCAAGGGGAAAATCCTAATCCCTTAATGGTACCTTTTGGAAAACCAATATATAAAAAAGCGAAAAATGCACCTCTCCAGGAGATTAATAAACCCGGAGAATATTTAATAGACTTTAAAACGGAAAAAGGCAAGTCTTATCACATTGTTCCGTTAAAGTAAAAACAAAATATAGCGCCTGGTAGAACGGAGTCAAAAAAGAAATGGTTAGGATTCGATTCTGTTCATCCGGGCGTTTCTATTAATGTTATTTATTATTGTTAGTTTTATTTTAAACCCAATTTTGCAAGGTATGATGAAACCGGAATTAAAGACATTGATAGAAAGAGTAAAGAACTTCGAACTTGATTATGATGAGGTAATAAAGGTTCTAAAAGGTATAGGCAGGCGGGAAGAAATGAGAATGAACGCGGCTTTCTTTGGTTACAATATCAGGCTGCACAGGCTGGAGATGAAACCAGATGATCAGCAAGAATTAAAAGACACCCAACAGTTTTTATATTCTGCATTTTATATCTACTACGATTTATAGATTCATTTTTTCTTCTTCTCTTAGGTTTCCTAAAAATATAATTGTAAATATGTAGTGTTTAAATGTATTGATTACTTAATTTAATGAAATTTCTTCGCTTTCCCCTGTTAAGCATCGTCCTGCTTATAGCCCTGGTTTCTACTTCTTTTTCTCAAACAGTTCCAGTTCCGAAACCTCATAAAATCGGTTATGCTTTAAGTATAGATAAGATTACAAAAGAAACCCTGGATGAAGCCAAAGCAGCTGGAATAGATTATATAGAGCTGAATGGCATGGGAGGGTTTATAGATAGTAAAACTAACGAGATAAATGCGAGCAGTAAAGAAATTAGAACTCTTTTTAAAAATGCAAAAGCAATTGCAGATGAGGCAGGTATAGAAGTCTGGTCTATACATATGCCTTTTGGGAAAGAGATGGATCTTTCTTTAAGCAATGAGGTGCAGCGAAAAAGAGTGGTACAAAATCATCAGGAGCTGATTAAATACCTGGCTATATTAGAGCCGCAAATTATACTTTTCCACCCCAGCTGGTATTTAGGCTTAAACGAGCGTGAGGAACGTAAACTGAGTTTTATTAAATCGCAGTAACGCTTTTACAGGATGTAGAACGTATTAATGCGACAATGGTGATAGAAAATATGCTTGGCCCCAAATTATTAGCGAGTAAAGAGCGGGAGCGGCCTTTGAACCGCTCTGTAGAAGAGATGGTGGAGATAATGGGCCGTTTACCTCAGAATATTTACGCCGCGATAGATATGAACCACATTAAAAATCCTGAATTGTTAATTAAAGCAATGGGAAGCAGGTTAAAGTCGGTACATATTGCTGATGGAGACGGGGAAAAAGAGCAACACGCTTTTCCATGCAGTGGTGAAGGTAAAAATAACTGGACTAAGGTTATGGCCTCACTTTACGACGTAGGGTATAGCGGTGTTTTTATGTATGAATGTAAAATTCCTTCATTAGGACAACTAAAACCTTGTTACGATACGATGTATAATGCTTACCTCGCTGCTCTAAAATAAAACGCAACGGTTAAAAAATAAGCTCCGGTTGTTATTTTTAATGTGGAGCTTATTGAATTATTAAACCCTTAGTGCACCCCTAAAAGCTCTGGCTCCGTAATAAGAATCAGCACCATTGTGGTATGTAAATACCTGGTTATACCTGCGGTCGCAAAATAGTGCTCCCCCAAGTTTCCTGATCTCAGCAGGTGTTTTTACCCAGCTGGATGTTTTGGTATCAAAACTCCCCAATTGCTGTAATTCCCGGTACTGTTCCTCTGTTAGCAATTCAATACCCATGGCGGTTACCATATCTATTACGGTGTGTGCGGGCTTATGTGCTTTCCTGGATTCCAGTGCTTCCCGGTCATAGCAGATGCTTCTGCGGCCACTTGGGCTTTCCGGAGAACAATCAAAGAAAATGTACTCTCTAGTTTCTTTATCATAACCCACTACATCTGGTTCTCCACCAGTGTTTTCCATTTCATTTAAAGACCATAATTTTTTGCTGTTTTCTTCCAGCCTTGCCTGCACATTTGCCCATTCTATCTTCTCATGGCGGTTCATGTGTTTTTCGAAACGAGTTTTTAGTACATCCAGTAAGTTTTTAACTTCATCTGGTGATAACTTGTTGCTATTCATGTTCCTGTAGTTTTAATTGATATTTAAATAAGGTTAAATATAACAATCCTGTTTAACAGAAGAATATTATGCAGGAAATTGTTATCAATATCTTAATGCTATGTGAGGATATCTACAAGTGATGTTCTTAATTTATTTCATAGGCCTTATAAAAACGCGTTGTTGTTAAGAAATCAAGGTTTATCCCTGCCTATAAATCTTGCTTTTCCTAAAAGAAAATCAATAGCTCTGATAATATTTTTATCAATACTTTCTTCGGTTTTGAGGTTAGCAATGTACTTCACAATTTCATGCTGAAGAGAAGGGCGCAAACCTTCAAAGACTAATTTGGCCTCTTGTTTTTCTTCGAGTGCTTTCACCAGCTTGGGATGAGGCAAGATGGTTCTGTCAGAAGGGTCGAATTCTATGCTAACGGCTATGGTTTCTCCGATTCGCTTTGGCGAGTTTTTTAGCATCAGTGTATTGATGTATAAACGCCAGGCACCACTGTATTTTACCAGTGTTTGTTTATAAGGCAGCTCGTTTATAGTTCCCTTAACGGGAATTTTGCCTTTATCTTTTCCTGCTTGTTTAAACAGATCGGTTAAGATATCATCGGGCACAAATACAAATGGATTAATTCCGATAATTTCTATCCTGGCATTAAATGTTCTCATTGTATGTATATAATTTCTGAAACAATAAGGATGAAATTAATAATTCATTCTTAGTATTTATCTATTTTTTTTGTCCATTCTATTCCACTAATATCTATCAGTTTTAGGGTATAGCCGTCCATCCCCGGAGAGGTATCCATATGTATGGTAAGATCAGCTTTAGCACCAAGAGGCAATATTAAACTATGCTTTCCGGGTTTGATTTTAGCGACATAATGGTTGCTGATGTTTTTAGAGGGGAACTTGGCCAGCTCTGTTTGATTTAGATTTTTTACTATTTCATTGCGATGATTCAGGATTTGAATACCAATTAAAAATGAACCATACACATCGGCTCCTTCTGTTCTGTAGAGACGAAAAGTTAGTTTCGAACTATCAATAGAAATATTAGAAATTTCCACTTTAGGTTTAACAGATTTATTATGCAATTTTCCAAAAACTCCACCATGGAAATACTGATTAGTATATAAAGTAAGACCCGCAATAAAAACAGCAATTACTAAAGTAACCTGATGGAGTTTTCTTATAGGAAGTATCCCTGAGCCTGCGTAAGAAAACCATTTTCTACTTGTAAACCCAAACTTTTTAAGGATTAAATATTGATCGATAGAGTATCTGCCACTCCCGGTAAGGAAAATAGCAAAACCACCTGCTATACCCAGGATGCCTATTTGCCATTCATCAAGACAGGTAGTTCCCAACCAGCCCGATCCTAACAGGATCCCAGTAGCCAGCAGCATTACTCCAACAGTCATTAATCTTGTAAACAAACCAAGAATGATTAGCAAACCTACAATAGCTTCGACAATGGTAAAGATTACCATCGAAAAATGAAGCGCATCTGGATTAGAAACAAGGTATTCGATTACCGGTTTTATTCCCAAGGCATTGGGGAGGAAATGATTGAATTTTTCGCCTATGTATCCTGCTTCTTCGGGGATGAGTTTATTGTCCAGAATAAGGCGACGCCAAAAGGCGGAGAAATAGGTCCAGCCAATTACCCAGCGCAAAGCCAGCGTATACATGCCGGCATTAATTGCCGGACTTTCAGAATTGTTGTTCATGAAAATTATATTTTATTAAACATTAAATGATAAAGCCGTAGTTGGAAACTAAGCCATAGCTATCTTTAAACATTTATATAAAATATAGGGTGGTGGGCTGTTTCCAGCATGTCTTTTTGGAAATTGAGCAGTAAGCCTGGTACAGCCTTGGATAGTAAATTCATTATCTTGTGGAAACGCAATGCTCTCACTTATTAGAACTTTATGTACAGCAGTATGCTGTTGTGCTATACCGAAAGAAAATCCACAACTGCTATTGAATGAGGTGGTTTTTGTTTTATTTAATGGTGTTTGATAGGCAACACTTATAGTTTGGGCAACAGTATTTTTAACAGAGCAGGGAGCCAGGGAAAATAAAATCAAACCTAAGCCGGCCAGGTGTTTCAGATGCTTAAAGAATGATTTTGTTTTTGCCATGAAGACAAATATAAGTTTTTTATTTTGAGGTAGTAGGATAGCACCCGTGTTCTTTGTTGCAGGCATATTCCCGGCCTTAAAAATAAGCTTTAACTTATTTTCAGGGCGGTTTTATTTGTTTGAGGTATTAAATAAGATGAACAATAAAGTTATTTCTTTAAAGAAGCCATGTCTATTACAAAACGATATTTTACATCACTTTTTAACATCCTTCCGTAGGCTTCATTAATTTCCTGCATATTAATCATTTCTATTTGTGAAACGATATTATGTTTGCCGCAGAAATCCAGCATTTCCTGAGTTTCGGCAATGCCGCCAATAACTGATCCGGCCACGGATTTCCTGCCAAGAATTAATGGTACTGTATTAAGTATCGGCTCTAAACCACCTAAATAACCCACTAAAACCAGCGTTCCGTTAATGGTTAGTGTAGAAACGTAAGGGTTTACATCATGTATATAAGGAACCGTATCTATTATTAAATCGAATTGCCCGGCTGAAGCCTTCATATGCGCTTCGTCTGTAGAAATAATTACTTCATCTGCACCTAAGGCCAGGGCATCTTCAATTTTTTTCGAAGTTCTTGAAAACAGGCTTACGGTTGCACCTAATCCTTTGGCTAGTTTGATAGCCATGTGCCCCAAGCCGCCTAAGCCTACTACCGCTACTTTGCTGCCTTCACCCACTTTCCAATGCTTTAACGGAGACCAGGTGGTAATACCAGCGCATAAAAGGGGTGCAACAGCAGCCAGATCTAAGTTTTCAGGGATTTTTAACACAAAAGCTTCGTCTACCACAACTTTCTCAGAATACCCGCCAAAGGTATGTCCTCCCAGGTGTCTGTCTTTTCCGTTATAGGTGCCGGTGCTTCCATTTAAGCAGTATTGCTCGAGGTCTTGAAGACAACTGCTGCAAGTTCTGCAAGAATCTACCAAACAGCCCACGCCGGCTAAGTCGCCAACTTTGAATTTA
>JAZQRF010000272.1:0-57198 GCA_045629485.1 Pelobium sp.
TGGTATAATTGTTTCTTTTACGGGATTCAAATACACAACTGTAACTATTTAGATACTATGATTAATAAAGTTGGAATTACCATACTGGCTATTATTATTGGTTTAACTACTATTTCCTGTCAAAAATCGCTATTGGATAAACCAGAAGGAGAGTTTGGAATTACTATTCCTGACGGATTTAATTATTCTACCACAACCAACGTAGCGGTTAATGTAAGATTGCTTACTCAAAATGATTTACCACTTAGCGGTGTTTTGGTTTCTATTTATAATTCAGGCGATGTAGAAAAAGGATCTGAAATTTCAAAAGTAATCAGTGATAAAGATGGTTATGTAAGAACTAATTTGGTACTTCCTTCTTATATCAATGACCTGGTTATTGATCCTGCTTATGTTGGATTGATCAGGAATGCACACGTGGAAATTGTTAATAATACTATAGAACTTATTATTGGAGGTAGTAGCGGATACAAGGGGAATCTTATCTTATCTAAATCTAACAATAGCCAAACAAGTGGTGTTTCCAAACAATCAAATAGTTCTTTAAGTGCTGTTTCAACCGTTTATAAGTATGATCCTAGTAAATTCGATGCATTAGGAAGGCCACTTCATTTAGAAGGAACTGATCACAGTGTGGATTTTGTGGAATTATTAAAACATATCAATGCAGCTTTACCAGAGCGGAAAGATGGCATTTTTCTTCATCCTGAATATATCGCAACCGATGCTCCCAGCAATTTATCTATAACCAAACTTTCAGATGTTTGGATTACATTTGTGCATGAAGGAGCTGATTACCGTAACTCTTTAGGGTATTATACTTATCCAACAGGAAACAGACCTACCAGGGCTGCAGATATTGATACTGTGCACATGATATTTCCCAATACCTCTCTTCTTGGGCATGTAGGCGAAGGAAATATGCGTTTAGGAGATAAGGTTAAAATTGGAAGATTTGCCGCTGGAACTTCAATAGGTTTTGTGCTGCTACAACGTGGCTATAACAGCGATAAAAGTGTCACCACTTCGGTTACCAAATTTTACAGCGACGAACAATTCAATATCGAGCCTGATTTTGCATTGAAAAGACATAATGTGTTATTAAATAGTCGTTCTCAAAAGGTGTTTTTAGTAGGTTTTGAAGATATCAGGAGAGATATTGGCTTGTGTGATAATGATTTTAATGATTTGATATTTTTCGCACAATCTAATCCTGTAGACGCTATAGATCCAACGGATATTCCATTTCTTGAAGAACGCGTAGAAGATACAGATGGGGACGGGGTGCCTGATATTAATGATGAATATCCAACTGACCCTGCAAGAGCTTACAACAGGTATTATCCAAGTAAAGCGATATGGGGGACACTGGCTTTTGAAGATCAATGGCCTTTGGAAGGAGATTACGATTTAAATGACCTGGTAGTAAGCTATCGTTATAAATTTGTGATGAACAGCGATAACCGGGTGCAGGATTTGGTGAGTGAATTTAAACCTTTGGCTGCTGGAGCTGTTTTTCAGAATGGCTTAGGTTTAGAATTACCACAGGCTGCAAATACAGTAAGAAGTGTTACCGGACATAAAATTACAGGAAACTATATCAATTTAAATGCAGTAGGGTTAGAAGCTGGCCATACTAAAGCGGTAATTATTCCATTTGATAATAATAAATCTTTATTCACGTCTGCACCGGCTTATATAAATACAAATCTGGCTCAAGCAAAAGTAATTTCCGATACAGTAAAGGTTACTTTAATATTTAATGCCCCACAATATGATGCTTTTACAGCTCAGGTACCATTTAATCCTTTTTTAATTAGCAACAGTACCAGGGGGAAAGAAGTGCATTTAGTAAACAAGCTGCCTACTAATCTGGCCGATAGAAGTTTATTGGGAACCGGACATGACCATTCAGATCCTGCGACATCATCCTATTATATTACTGCGGATAAAAGACCCTTTGCTTTAAACTTCACGGGTACTTTTGATTATCCAATAGAAAAAACAAGCATTTACGACGCTTATCATCATTTTTCGGCTTGGGCTTTATCTGGTGGTGCCAACTTTAAAGACTGGTACTTAAATAAATCAGGTTATCGAGCTTCTTCAAAGATATATTCTAAATAATAATGTGAGCGGTTAAGGGGATTTAAATCCCCTTAATCATTTAAAATGATTTGTATCCATCTTCTACTTTTAAGCCTTTTGAGGAGTGTTATTTAATTCTTTTAGTTTTGTAATCTTTTATATCCTAATCACCACTGCCTATTTTGTATTTCCACATAAATACAGGTGGTTAATATTACTTTCCGGAAGCTGTTATTTTTATATGGCTTTTGTTCCGGTATATATCCTGATACTTGGCTTTACTATAGTTATTGATTACATAGCCGGCATCTCGATAGAAAATAGTGTAGGAAGGAAGCGGAAAGCGCTGTTAATTATAAGTTTGGTGGCTAACATTGGCATACTGGCTGTATTTAAGTATTACAATTTTCTTAATGATAACCTAGGTATATTATTAGGCAATTTTAATCAGGAGAATCCAATCCCTTATCTTCATATTTTACTTCCTATAGGTTTATCATTCCATACATTTCAGGCCATGAGCTATACCATAGAGGTGTACAGGGGAAATCAAAAAGCCGAGCGTCATTTCGGTATCTACAGTTTATATGTGATGTTTTATCCGCAATTAGTAGCAGGGCCCATAGAACGTCCCCAAAACATACTTCCTCAAATGCATGCCAAACATACCTTTAGCTATGTTAATATGGTTTCGGGGCTTAAATTAATGCTCTGGGGCTTTTTTAAAAAGCTGGTTGTGGCTGATAGGCTGTCATTATATGTAGATTCTGTATTTAATCATTCTTCTTTTCATAACGGAACTTCAGTTGCCATAGCTGCAGTTTTTTTTGCAGTGCAAATATATTGTGATTTTTCTGGCTATTCTGATATAGCAATAGGCTGTGCCCGAACAATGGGCTTCGATTTAATGAAGAACTTTAAAAGGCCATATTTTTCTAAATCTATAAAGGAATTTTGGAGCAGGTGGCACATCTCTTTATCCACATGGTTTAGAGATTATTTATATATCCCAATGGGGGGCAATAGGGTAAGCCCCTTAAAAAGATATTTTAACCTGTTAGTTGTGTTTTTGCTAAGTGGAATATGGCATGGTGCAAACTATACTTTTATCATTTGGGGCTTTTTGCATGGGTTGTTTTTGGTTTTCGGACAGCTTTTAAAACCGGTTACCCAACGTATACAACCCGAAAGAGGCTTAAAGAAAACCATTTATAACGCGGGCAGTATGATACTGACACTTACCCTGGTTACTTTAAGTTGGATTTTTTTTAGAGCCGCTTCCGTTGATGATGCTTTACAACTACTTTCTAATTTAAAAACCTTTGGAGCTGTACCCTTTACAGGCGGACTTAACAATTTTGCCCATTGTTTGCTGGCTATTTTTTTACTATTTGCTATAGAGTATAAAATGGAATTTCTTCCTCATAAGTATAATTTATTTTATCACCCAAGAATATGGGTGCGATACGCCTCTTTAACAGCTATGATCTTTATAATTATTTTATTTGGCGTGTTTAGCGGGGGGCAATTTATTTACTTTCAATTTTAGTATAGCGATGTATACTTTTTTTAAAAAGTTGGTATTATTCTTAGTTATTGTGATTAGCAGTGACAGGATTTTGGGTTGGTGCATGAAAGAGCTGTATTTCTCTCAAAAAACAGGGCAGTTTGCAGATATAACCTATGCTATTGACAGTGCCCGTCAAGACATTATCATCTTTGGCAGCTCAAGGGCTTATCATCATTATTCAACTTCTATATTGTCGCAGCAGTTGTCTAGAACCTGCTATAACACAGGTATGGATGCACAGATGATCCCTTTTAGCTGTGCTATGCAGGAGGCTATACTTAGCCGCTATCAACCAGAATTAATTATTTTTGATATTAGTCCATGGGAAATTAATGAAGGTTCAGAAAAATATGAAAAGCTAGCAGCGCTTTCGCCCTATATCACTCATCACCCGGAGCTATTAAAATATACAGATCTAATAGGTCCGTGGGAAAATTTCAAGTTGAATAGTAAAGTTTATCCTTATAATTCGTCTCTTTTTATTTCTTTGTACAATACGATTGCAGTAGATGAAAATAAATCAGCTAATGGCTACGTCCCTTTAACAAGAGTTATGAGCGGTAAGGAGATGTTACTTAACAAAGTGAAAATTGATGCAGAAGCAAAAAAAGAGCAGGAGCAGCAAAAAAAATATGATCAGCAAGCTATACAACTCTATAAGGATTTTTTAAACCGTGTAGACAGTGCTGGTATAAAAACATTCGTAGTTATTTCTCCTGCACTTTATAAGAGTACCTTTAACCAGGAAACTATTGAAAAGCTAAAATCAATTACCAATACTCATATTATGGTTACATTTTTAGATTTTTCTTTAGATCCTGTTTTTATCGAAAAGCCTGATTTGTTTTCAGATATATTTCATTTAAATAAAAAAGGAGCTGAAATTTTTACAGGCAAAATAGTTCCTTATTTTAAAGATGTACACCCAAATAGGAAAGAATTATATTCTAATAATTCTTCGGAAACGCTTTAAAGTTCCTTTAAGCAAACCCCCGTCTATAAGAATTCTCCTGTCGGTAGTCCATACCAATGCATTTTTAGCTGTTACCTGGTGTATTTTACCGAAGCCGGCATTTCTAAGTTTTAATGCAAGCCATCCATCTTCATTGGTGCCTGGTGGATGATTAAAGCCCTCTACTTTAAAGCCCTCTTCCCGTCTAAAGCCCGAATTGAAGCCATATACATTTACTGCTTCTTCTTTAAAATACCGGTTAAAAGTTCGGGATGCATCTGCCAGGTATTCGTAAAAGAAATAAGTTAATCTTCCGGTTTTTCCTAAAGGGATAAAAGAAAACCTGCCATAGGTTGAGGCTACTTTTCTGTCTGTTAATGGCTCGTACATCAGTTCGATCCAATCTTTAGGATAAATGGTGTCAGCGTCTGCATTAAGTATATATTTCCCTTTAGCTACTGTAAGACCTGCATTTCTTGCATTGGTAATGCCTTGTTGAGTTTCTAAAATACAAGTTACCCCACAGGCTTTTACCAGCTCCTCTGTTCGGTCGGTAGAGTTGTTGTTTACTACAATAATTTCTACGTCTTTAGCGATCTTATTTTCGCATAAAGAAGAGAGGGTTCGTACAATATTATCTTCTTCATTATAAGCAGGTATAACAATCGATATTTCTACTGTTTTATTCGTTTTCTTTAAAAATTTTAAATAATTTTCTTTGATTTTTTTAGTGTCATCAGGAGAATTGGAGATGAGAAGATGTTTTTTTATAAAAGTAGGAATAGCTATCGGGCGCATATTTTAAAGAAAGATTACTAAAATAATAATTTAATCCAGTAAAGAGTTGTAAAATGTAATAGTTTCTAAAGCAATCTTTTGCGGATCAAACATAGAAAGATCAGTCTCTTTTATTAGCTGAGTGTCTTCTATAACTTCCAGCATTGCGTCTTCTAAATTTTTATCCGAGAGTGTATCCTTATATAATTTGATCAGAGATTTACCTGCCTGCTCTCTCAATTCCGGAAATATTCCTATTTCCGGAGCTAGAGTTGGTTTATAAAAACTCATGTTTAAAAATACTGATCCAGAATTGAAAATGTTTGAATACGGAGTAACCACTAGGTCTGAACAATTTAGATAAAGCTGTAAATCTGCATCTTTTACAAATGATTCGTGAAAAAGTATATGTTTTGCAGCTGTTACTTTTTGTGAAATTTCGTTTTTAATTTCATGATGTACATTACCTGCAATAAGAAGGAACTTTTTATCATTTTTAAGCTGATTAAAGGCATCAATCAGTCCGGTAATATTCTTATATCTTCTAATTTGACCGATGAAAAGAAAAACAAATTTATCTTTTGGTATACCTAATATTTCCCTCGCTCTTTCTTTGCTTATATTATTATCATAATAGTTTTGATAATGTGGATGTGGTATATATTTAAATTTCTGAGTCCCTTTTTTTGAAGTCTTCGTCTGAATTTGTTCGAGGCCTTTTTTATTTAAGCTGATAAAGCCGTCAACATATTGATAAAGTATTTGATCTAACTTCATCTGTAACCGGGGATGATCACTTTCATGCGCCTGCAAATTATGCACTGTCCAAATTATCTTTTTCCTGAAAATTTTAATAATAATCAGAAACAAATGAAATAAAATAAGCCTTCTGCTAGCTTGTTGATAAGTAGAATAACTTAATATATTGGATGGCCAGTGGATATGAAATATTTTATATTTGTTAGAAAATGAATGCTTTAAAACATTCCTCCAATTAAAATCAAATTCAAACACCGGATAACCGGATTTTTCGATTTCCTTATAAATTAAATAGTTATAGGGGTTATTTGCTTTGGTAGCATAAGCAGGCCATGCGAGAATACCATATTTACTCATTACTTTTGCGAAATTTGATGTTGATTTTAGAAGTTACCATTTCTCTAAATTTTAAAGGCATTAAATAATATATAGCTACAGCATATGTGGCAACAGCTATAATCATTAATATTAATAATCTGATAACAGCAGGTAGATGAGGGATGAAAAAGGACACAGAACTAATTGCCATAACCATAATTATTGATGAAAAAATAGCTGGTGAAAGCGTGTATAGGTAATTTTTCCATTTTATCTTTAAAAGATAAAGTGCACAACCTGCAGATATCGGGTAGAGCAATAATGCTCTGATGGAAAACGCCAGCGCAGTATATACCAGGCCGAAACGAGTGAAAATAAAAAAGGCTATGATATTACTAAAGGCATATAAAAGGGTGAGTCTGGTTTGCCACTGTGGTTTGTTCTTTACTAATAAAATATTTTGGTTATAATATCCTATTGATGTTAAAAAGCCAATAATAGTAACAATTTGCATTACTGGTACAGATTCCAGCCATTTATTGCCAAGCATTACAAGAGTAATGTCTTTTGCTAAGAAGCTTAATCCTGCGAAAAGAGGGGCAGTAACCATCGCTGTTACAGCAGTAGAATTTAGATAAGTACTCTTTAGGAGTTCATGATCATCCTGTATTCTGGAAAATGCCGGCAATGATACCCTTAATAAAGAAGCAGATATAACTGTATTAAGTGTGTTTGTTATTCTTTTACCTGTGCTATAAACACCAGTTGCCTGAGTTCCCAGGTAGTAGGTAACAAAAAAGGCATCACTATTCTGGTTAGCAAAATTGGTTAAACCGGTTAAAGCGACGTGTTTGCCATAACCTACAATTTCTATTAATCTGCCTTTTGAAAACTTAAATCCTGGTCTCCAGGGAGTGATAAACCAAAGGAGCAACAGTTCTGCTAATGCTGTAGCTAACTGTTGCATTACTATGCTGGTAATACCATAACCATTAATTGCTAATACAATACCGGTTATGCCGCCAATAAGTGTGGATATAGACGACCTAATAGCTAAAGTCTTAAAATCAAGTTTATGAGACAACCAAACTTCATGCATGCGGGTAAAGCCGCTGGTAAGGATAATGAAACTTGTCGCTTTTAATACTTCACTAAGCCCGGGAGAGTTTATCCAGCTTTCCAATAATTCTGCACAAAAAAATAAAATTAAGAATGCAGGAATAGATAAACCTACACAAAACCAAAAACCTGTGTTATAATCCAGCGAATCCGGAGAGGGCTTTCTAATAACTGCCGTAGCTATGCTGTCATAAGTAACATTACGGAAGACCTGGATGATGAGTAAGGCAATGGTAATTAAACCAAAAATAGATGGATTTAAGATGCGGGCCATGATAATGAAAATAATAAACGTAATGGCTTGTCTTACAAAATTATCCAAAAGGGACCACATCGTTCCCTTATACATTTTTTTGCCCAGATTTTTATCAGCCATTTATTTCCAGAGATCTAAAGGGAACGCATTTAATAGTCTTTGATGATCGAAATTTATAGGGGGCATGCCACCCATTTCTATGGCTTCCTCAATTGTTCTTGCGAATTCAATCTCTTTTCGGCCAGTACCCATTGCATAATCATTGTATTTAAATAAATTTTCCTCTTCAGATAGTCGAATGTAACGGGCTGGTATTCCGTAAGCTTCAGCAATGATCAAACCGTGAAGTGAACTGGCTATCACAAATTCTGCTTCCAAAATTTGTTTGATACAAGCATTCCAGCTACTTAAAGGGGAAATTATATTTTTATAGTTTAATGATTCTACCACCCTAAGGTCATGCAAATTCGGAATTACTACATGTTTTTTTTGTGGATTTTTCTTAAACCTACCCGGGAATGTGTAAGGAAGCAATAGCGCAGGATCTCCATATACTTCGGGTACTTCAATATTCCTTTTCTGTAAAAATTCGCGGGTTAGAGGCCCTCTTACAGCCCTAACATCCAGTTGTGTGTATTGGTGTTCTTCCAGCTTAACTTTCCCATTATTACCCGAGCCCCAAATCACGTCATTATCATGCGCAAAATGTATAACCGAGCCTAAAGCAATTAGCCTTTTTTGTACAGCCGTTTCTTCCTCTAAAAGATAGCCGTTATCGGCCAAAATTTTTGTTACGATAACATAAGATAAATGGTCCCCGAAGTTGAGTTCATTCGTATGGTGTGGTTTCCAGTAGAAAAGTTCTACATGTTTATAATTTAATGGATTTGGTTTAAAACCCTCATCAATCCCTAATTTTTTTAGAATCTTTTTTGTAAAGCTCATTATTGCCAATAATGGTATAAATAATTATTTAGTATCTAAATTTAACTTAAGCTAGCTCCTACAAATTAGATGAATATGTGTCAAACCGTCATTACTAAACTTTCTCATAATATCAGCTGTTTGAGGTTTTATCATAGATGCAATATAGTTTAAGGTGGTGAATTTTACTTATTACTTATCAATAATTTATTGTCAAATATACAATATAGTATTTGTCTGGATGATTTCTGATTAAGAAATAGAATTCATTATTTTATAATTCATAGAAAGATCAATTTTATGAGATAATAGGTAAATCTATAACATTAGTAATTATATTTAGCCATATGAATTTTGTATTTGTAAGTCTTCAAAGAATTGGAACCGGACGCGAATCTACCTCTACGAGCCTGGCCAAAGAATTGTCTAAAAATCATCGGGTTTTGTATGTAAATCCTCCTTTAGACAGAAAAACATGGCTTTCCAGAAACAACGATTCCTATACGAAAGCTCATATAAAACTTGTTAAAGAAAAAAAAGCCGGTTTATTAAAAGCATCAGAGAACTTATGGATACTTAATCCTGAAGCAGTATTAGAATCTATCAACTGGATTCCTTTTACTGCTTTATTTTCTATCATGAACAAGGTAAACAATAAGAAATTTGCCAAAAATATAAAAAGCGCCCTTCATGAACTTCAATTCGATTCTTTTATTATTATAAATGATAAAGATATGTTTAGAAGTTATTATTTAAAAGAACTCCTAAAGCCTAAGCTTTATATTTATTTGGATCGGGATTTTACCCTGGGGATTGATTATTGGAAAAAACATGGTACACTGCTCGAGCCTCTATTAATGCAAAAGGCCGATGCTGTGGTTTGTAATTCGATAGACTTTGTTAAGAATGCCAGTAGATATAATAAAAATAGTTTTTACATAGGAAATGGAGTAGATGTGGAATTGTTTACTGCCAATGCAACTTATGAGAAGCCGAAGGAACTTAAAAACCTGGTTCATCCTATTATAGGTTATGTAGGGGCACTTAACGCCTTAAGACTTGATCTCGATTTGTTGGTACAAGCAGTTGAGTCTAGACCAGATTTGAGTTTTGTTTTTATTGGGGAGGAGGACGATACTTTTCTACGCAGTAAGCTTCATAATTTATCAAATGCTTATTTTTTTGGGAATATCCATAAAACGATCATCCCAACCTATATTTATTTTTTTGATGTATGTATTAATCCCCAGGTGGTTAATAAGATTACTATAGGTAATTTTCCACTTAAGATTATAGAGTACCTCGCGATGGGAAAACCTGTTGTGGCGATTAGTACCAATACCATGAAGGAAGTTTTTTCCAGTATAACGCACCTGGCTCAAACTCCTGAGGAATTTATAATGGCGTTAGACAACGCACTGCAGGAAGGTGATAATCATACAGAACAAAGAATTGCCTTTGCAAATAACTTTACCTGGGAAAAAGTGGTAGGGTTGTTACTGAAGCATATCAAACAAGTAGAAAGTAATAGTAAATGCTTACTTGTATAGTGCAATTTTTTCTAATTTATTCAACAGTATTTTAACATATCGGCTAAATTCATTTACCGGGGTTGTATGATGCCAGGCCGTCTTGTTTAAATAGTCAAAAAAAAGCTTCTTAAATTCGGGGTTATAGTTGTAAGATTTATAAATAGGTTTTCTTCCTGTAAAATGTATAAGATAAGGTTCTTGTTCCGAAAGTGTATCAGAAAACACATTCCATCTCGGATCAATCGCTTTCCAGTCATTAGCCAAAACTACATTTAACCCATATTGATCGGGGTAATTTAAGAAAGGCTTATTACTTTTCACACAAAGCAGCACTTTATTTGCCAGATCTAATTTTCTGCATACATGGGTATTTATTAATAGTAAACCAGTATTGAAATAAGGTAAATTTCCATCCAACCCAAGTTCTTTATAGTTTTTTATACCAGCCCACGAATTAAATGTTTTGGCTCTGGGATCTACAACAGCGCCTAAAGGATAATTTTCTATGTCAATCTTCCATAGTTCACTAATGTCGCCAAGCATAATCATATCCACATCAAGGTATAATGCTTTTTCTATTTCCTTTGGTATAAAATAGGGAATAAACAAACGCATATAAATATTTACCGGATAAAAACTTTTATCATCAGGAAGATTTACGTTATCCGGAATAACGCCGTCCATGTTTACCCAAATCAGGGTAACGACGGTTGGGTTTATAGATTGTTGTAATTTTTTTCTGTTTTTTAAACTAATGCCGTCATCAACAATATAGATACTAATTAATTCTTCGGTGTAATGGTTTACTTCGATAGACTTTATGAGGGCGGCTAATAAAGAGATGTAATGATTATCGCAAACCGTAACCACCGTTATTACATTTTTTTCTGACATGCCTTAGAATTATAGAAGTATTAAAAACTTAACTTTAAACCTTCTTTCATTTTAGTAGACAAATTATTATACCAATTTCTTCTCATACATGGCTTTTCTATAATTATGAAAAATATAACTGATATTAAAAAAACCAATAGGGCTAAAATAATAAAGTGTATAAACCAGTCAACAAGGTAGTAATTACTGAATTTTCTGTTAATTGGTAAATTATCAAAACTCCAAATAATTGGATTATGTAACAGGTAAATAGAATAACACATGCCACCAATAGTAGTAAGCACTTTTTTACTTAATAAGTTTTTCCAGAAGGGTGTAAATAAGACCAGGTAGTAAAAAGAAAATATAAAGAAAGGGTGTAAAAACTCCCATCCAATTTTTGAGAAAAGGTTAGAGTTTAAGCTATTATGGTGAGACCATAGAAGGCAGAAGAATACCATGCCGGCAATAATTTCCAATAATAGATTTGTTTTTTTGAAAATTTTGTCGCCTGAAACGAATAGGTCTGCAAGTAAAAAGCCTATAAAGAAATATTGTAGGAAATCGTAAATAGATAAAAAAGGAGCTTTAAAGGTGTTTTGTAAGCATACAAAGATTAGTATAAGTACCAGAATAATACTCCTTCTTAACCGGGGTTTATAGGCAAATATCTTGGCAATAAAAGGCGCTAAAAGATAAAACTGTACTTCAACCTCCAGGCTCCAGGCTACTGCATTGATTAAGGGCAAAGTGTCTCTGCCGTAAAATAGGTTATGAGTGTAGGTTAATGAAGCTAGCAAGTTAGGAATTCCTTGGGAAAAGGTGTACTGATGAAAAATAAAAACACCAGCTATGAAAAGTAAAATCATTACAATAAAATATGGAGGTTCTATACGAAATAGCCTCCGGAGGTAATAATCTTTTAATAATGGTTTTTTATCGTTCTTTAAATAATGTTTAGCAAAGGGTAAAAATAAAATGAAGCCGCTAATTACAAAAAACAAATGGACACCATAGGAGCCATTTGCTGCAATGAAATTTAATAAACCATAATCAGATGGGATAGTGGTATAATTTCCTTCATTCTTTAGAATAAAAAAGATATTAAAATGGCAAATAAAAACACTGGCGATGGCAATAAATCTGAGGCCATCTATTTCAGGCATAAATATTTTTGAATTTGTATCTCTGCGTAGTATGTTAAATATATTCACCTGATGTTATTTGTTTCTTTTCATTATCTCTTTTATCTATTTGATACGTTACTGTAATCAAAGCGATTACTAAATAGAAATAGATGCTGGAGGGAAATTGGACTATAGCTTCCTGAGGATAACTACCTACATGGAATGCAAAAGCTATTAAAGTCATCGCAAGACAATAGTTCTTAAGTTCCGGATTCTTTATCCTGTAATAATTATCAATACCATTTCTAATAACCACAAAAAGCAATGTACAAAATAAAAACAATCCAATCCAGCCTAACTCTACGGCCACACGAACGTAACCACTATCTGGGGCAAAACCTGTAAGTACAGAGTGTCTTACCAGTTTTTTCCCTGTAGCGCTTACCGCACCCAGACCTGCACCAAAAGGATGTGAACGTATATACGGCTGTATTCTTTTTTGATTGATTGACCTAACATTAAAAGAAGCATCTTCCGATGGTCTGAAAGCGGTTTGAAATCTGTAAATATGCGAATTAGTAGTGGGTACAAAAATTAAGAATGCAAAGGCTAAACCTGCAAATACAGAAAAAATAAGAATTTGCTTATTCAGTTTAAGAATAACCAGGATTATTAAAGCGGCGGGTAATAAAACATAGGCTCCCCTGGTGCCCGAGTAAATCATAGACAGCAGTAAAATCATGGTTATGATACCTAATATTATTTTTTTATAAAATTTAATGGGTCCAAATAGGAGTACAATACATAAGATGCTACTAACCACCATATTGTAAGAAAAAGCAACCGGGTCGGAGAAAATGGAGAAGCGCCTCCAGTGTCCGGCTATAAAAAGAAGGTTTTTAATTTTAGGATCAGAATTTAAATAAGCTTGTTCGAAAGGGAAAAAACCAATATATTCTTGCCATAAACCGTATAAAGCCGCAAATAAAGAGAAAGCGATCCAAAGTTTAAGGATAAATCTAATGAATTCTATAGTTTTAATGTAGTAAACAAATACAAAGTACATTAACATAACTACAGCAACAGACCTGATACTGTACACCCAAACCAACCTTGATTCGGCCACCGGGTTAAACAGTTGCAAGATGTTATAGCCAATCCATATGAGAATCATATAGGAAACTGGATTTTTAAATATTTTCCAGTTAGGATGATATTTTTGCTTAATTAAGAATCCAATGATTAGGAGAGCCTGGATACCATCTAATACTGTACCCAAAGGGAAACTTATCCCCATTCTTAAAAACCACATGACCAGATAAGCGGAGACTAATAGAACAGTAATGCCTACTTTAGGATAAGCAACAATAAAATAAATAGCAGGAAGTCCAATAATAATAGCCATAATAATTAGGGCTATTTTGGTACCTCCGGAACTTATTAAAATACCTAATGAAAGACAGCAGACTGTAAGGAAGATATAGCCTAAAGGACTAGCTAATTTCTTATGAAGCAGCTCATCTTTAAGATCAATATTGTACCAGCGCTTGTTTGCTTTTTCCGGAACATTACCAACATTTAATTTGTATTGTTCCACTACAAAAACAACAGTTTAATGAAAAAATAATAAACCGTAAGAAAGCAAAAGCCAATTGCAATTATCCTTGTGATCTGGCTTAATCTTTTGCTTTTGAAAAAATCGTTATTTCCGGCTGTTTTATCAGGTTCTATTTTCATGATCGCCATTTTTATCTGTATCTAAACCATCAGTATGGAAATGTTGTGTAGATACTGAGTATTTATTTGCCCTATAACTTTTCAGTAAAGAAATAAATTGCAAAGCCATAAAATGTGGAATATTTAAAAGAGAGTGATAGATTTTTTTATTCGTGTTTGAGTGATGCAAAGCAATAAAAAATCCTATGGTAAATAAGATAAGCCCTGCAAACCAAATTAGAGCTACTATGGGGTTGATGAAAATATTAATGATCAAAAGAATAGCTGACAGGATAAGAAACAAAAATAGGGGTGGGCGTAATAATATAATTCCAAAAAGAAACTGGTTAATATTAAAGTGCACTAAGCCTTTTGTGATTAAAGAAAAACCAAGTTTAAAATATTTAAACCAGGTATTAATCCATCTGGCCCGCTGTTTTACTAGTTGATCTGATTTAGAAGTTTTTTCATCATAAACTATAGCTTTTTCATTAAAAGCAATCCGCTTTCGATTACTTAAAATAAAGTATTGCAGAACTTTGTCAAATCCTGCTCCCTGTACTTGGTGCTTGGTCAAAAAATCGGAATATAAGCATGTCGTAAATGCCATGCCAGAACCGGCCAATGTTGCAGAAGAGCCTAATTGAAACAATACTTTTCCATCAAAAAAATGATAATAGAGATCTCTGGCAGCGTCTAGACAAGAAAATGTCGTATCCAGATTTTTAGCTTCCCGGATGCCTTGTACAGCTTCGTATCCTTCACTAAAGGATTTGTTCATTTCGTTAAGGTACTGGGGATGAACGAGGTTGTCACTATCAATGATGGTTAATCTTTCATGCTGTCTAACAAAATGCGCTACTGCATACTGATGAGAACCGGTGTTGCTGGCTATTACATGTTCAGGTTTTAATAAAATAATTTTATCATTACTAAATTCCAGATGAGAAACATCCTCACAGTTATCAGCAACAATATATGCCAGGTAATTACTGTAATCTAATTTCTCAATAGATTTAACAACAGCAAATAAATTGTTGGTTTCCTGGTAGGCGGTTATGATAATAGCATAATCTGCCTCTTGAAGATTGGCATTAAAATCTGCTTGTCTTTTTCTAATGAAAACTTTAAACACGATAAACAACACAATGGGCAGAATAAGATTGAATCCTATAGCCCATTGAATTAAATACCATATAAAATCGATAATACTCATTTAGGAATATTCAGAAGTTTGTTTGTTCAAGACCCAGCCATTAAATTTTGCTCCCAAGCCATTTAAATAATTTACATACTGTTTTTTGTTTTCTGCAAGGGTTTGACCCGCTTCAAAAACTGCTACGATGTTTTTGGAGAATAACATCCATTCTGTGGCCTGGTTTAGTTTTATTAATGGAACAGTTTCGATAATGATAACATCAAATAAATCTTTTAATTCAGCTAATTTATTGTTAATGTTATCTTCAGTAATTATTTCAAGCGGAGACTTATCACCACCACGGTTACCCATTACTGTAAAAGAAGCACTGTCTTGTGTAGATTTAACCGATGCTGTTCCCAAAAAGAAATCTTCAATAAAAATATCAGGCTTAATATGGTTACTGATATCAGGGTGACTAAAGTTTCCATCAATTAATAACACTTTTTTGTTCGTCAATTTCCAGGCGAAGGCAAGGTTAAGTGCCAGTAAGGTCTTTCCTTCATATTTGTTAATACTGGTAATAAGTAGAACTTTGTCCTTTAACTCCTTATCGATTTCGAACCTAATAGAGCGCACCTGGGATTTAAATTCTGCCTGATCGGGGCTTAATTCTTTGGTACTCCAAATCTTTTTGAGGTCAAGTACCCCATTTTTAAGAATATGCATGGAACCTAGTACAGCACTATTAGTTTTATTGGCTAATGCTTTAGGCGTTCGGATGGTATTATCAATCAGGAAAAGTATAAAGATAACAGCCACACAAAACACAAAGCTTATAATCCCACTTAAAATAACCAGCAACATTTTTTTAGAAGCCTGGGCCAGGCCTGGCATGGCTTTTTGAACCATGTTAAGTTTAATGGAGAGCCCGTATTCCATGTTACTCTGGTTAAACTTATGCAAAATATCTAGGTATTCTCTGCTAGTTACATCAACTTCCCGCTCCATAGACTGCACTTCTGCCTCATGCGGAACCAACTTGTCGAACTCTCCGTTTAAATTATTTAGCTGCTTCTCCAGCAGGTTCATGCTGTATCTGAGCATATCGAGCTGAATATCCAGAGTTAATTTCTGCTGTACAATTTCTTGTTTTGCTGCCAGTGGATTATAAATGTACTGATCAGTATAGCGGTTAATCTGGTTAGCTAATATGTTTTGAAGAGAATCTATAGAGTTTTTGTAACGGGTTTCATAACCGCTTTCAATATATAAGTCATGTAAAGAACGCAGCTGTTCCTTGGTACTCATAATATTTTGGTTCACTTTTGTTAAAGTAGATTCCAGGTAACTTCGCTCATTAGGGTTAAATTTTCTGTCAATTTCGTTTAATGCACCGGCCTTGGAAGCAATGCCTTCCAATGTTTGCTGTTTCCTGTCGGTATAATTTAGTATTTGAGCATATAACTGGCTTGACTGCTCTTCAAGGTTAAGCACCCTGTTTTTTATTTTATAATCTCTAAGAGCGGCCACTTTATCGTTCATGGCATCCCGTTTTTCCTGTAATAACCTGCCTAGAAAAGTAGTTGCTTTTCGTTGGTTGGTTTTTACCAGATAGGTGTAATATTTAATAAATTCTTCACTTAAAGAGTTTACTACAAAGGCCGAAAGTTCAGGGTTCTCAGAGTCAAATTCTATGTTAATAAAATCACTATCACCAGATCGGTATATTCTTAATTTATCTTTGATGGCATCGCTGTTATATTTCATAGAACGTAGCATGTTGTACAAGCCCTTCTGATCATTATCCCAAAGGTTAAGTCCTTCGGTATTTTTATATTTTTCCCTAAAAACAGCTAAAGCTTTAGCTATATGATAGGATTTTAAATCTTTAACAAATTTGCTTTTTTCTCTAAAAGGTTCAGGAGAAGTGAGGTCGTGAATAATTAGCAGATAGGAAACCTGGTCCAACATTTTTTTCATCTTCATCATCTCTACCAGGTTGCTGAATTCCTGGTTTACCTGTGTAGCTTTAGGAGCATCAGAGCCTGATAAATAAGTTGTCTGCTGAGTTTCATCAACTATGCCTGTGGATAATTGAGCTTGTGAAACATATGAGTCGGGAAGATTTCTAACCAAAAAGAAAGTGATAATAATGGTAAGAATTGGGATAATAAGTAAAGTGTACTTGTGCTTTTTTAGTAATCTAAAAAAAATAGATAATTCTTCCATTTATTTAATTTCTTCCAGTTTTTTAGTAAGAAGTTCTTCTAATGATAATTTAGCGGTAGCATAACTAGCCTCTGCAGCTATTCTAGACTCCTGTGAATTGGTTAAAGCAAGGGAAGCACTGTTATAGTCTTCAAAAGATATTTCACTTCTTTCGTACCTTGATTTTAAATGCATAAAAGATGCCTCGGTATCAACCACTTTTTTTGATGTTAATTTTAGTAAGTTTAAAGATTGCAGATAAGATACATATCGTCTTTTAACTTCGGCCTCCAGCTGAATCGTGTATTCGTCTCTTTCAGTTTCGGCAATTTTTAGCTCTTCCTTGGCATTCTTCACCTCGTAAGGTTTTTTTAAGAGCGAACTTGGGGAAAAAGAAACGCTAAACAGGTATCCACTTAATATACTGGTGGAGATGATGTCTACAGCATTTGTATTAGATCTATAAACATAAGATGCATTAAAAGGATCCAGCCAGGAAGTCTTTGTAAGCGAGATATTGTTTTCAGCAACTTTAATTCTGCTATCAAAATTCTTATTTTTTGGATAGTTCTCTTTTGCTGTTGCTACCAATTTCTCCATATATAAGTAAGAAAGGTCGCTCAAAATACTTTCCTGTGCTTTAAGATTGTTGTTGAACGGCAAGGCTTGATAGAGAAAAAGCAAAACAAAAGCCTTCTTTATAAATGTCATAAAACGATTGTAGTAATATTCAAATATATATTCTTTATCTAAAAATATGCTAATATTGTACCATTAAAAAGTATGCATAAGTTATAGGCAATGAATCCCCTTCTTGAAAGAGTAAAAAAAAAGGAAAAATTAAAAAAGATCATTCATTGGTTAATCATACCATCTAATGAAGCCCGGCCAAGATTATGGGTAAGCTGGTTTTTAAATCCCTTTTTTCATAAGAAAGGGAAAGGGTCTATTATAAGGAGCAAAACGCGTATGGATGTTTTGCCTTTTCAGGTCTTCCAAATCGGTAAATATTCCGTGATAGAAGACTTTTCTACTATAAATAATGGTGTGGGACCTGTTTTAATAGGAAATAATTCTTTCATTGGAATGAGTAATGTAATTATTGGTCCGGTAAGCATTGGCAATAACGTTATAATAGCTCAAAACGTAGTAATTAGTGGCTTAAACCACGAATATAAAGACGTAAAAATACCTATAGTTCATCAGCCTGTTATTACTTCAGAAATAATAATTGAAGATGATTGCTGGATAGGTGCTAATGTAGTTATTACTGCAGGAGTTACTATTGGAAAGCATAGTGTGATTGCGGCAGGGTCGGTAGTGACCAAAGAGATTATGCCTTTCTCAGTTGCTGCAGGTAATCCTGCTAAAATTATAAAAAAATTTAATTTTCAAACCCAGTCGTGGGAAAGATGCTAAATTTCCCGAGGAAAAAAGTTCTCACTTTGTGAAATTATTTGCTTCTTTATTATTCGTTCCCACATAAAATATTTTAATTTCTCCAACCTTATGTTCCAAAAAGCATGATATCTTTTATATTAGTTTAGTGGCTTCATTTTTGGTTATAGGGTTTTTTAATATTCATATATTATATCTATGATAAAATTGTTAAGAATTCCTGTAACATTAACAGTAATTCTATTTTTCTTTACTTCTTCTTTTGCCCAGTTTCCTTATTTTGAAAGTTTTAAAGAAGCAACCGCCCCCGGTATCGTGTTTGGTGGTGCTCCATCAGCATTTCTAACTGCAGCAGGCAGTTCTTCATTGGGCGGTACCCCAATTGATCCATTAGGTGATGGTTATTTAAGGTTAACAAATAATACTACTAACCAAAAAGGTTATGTGTATAGCGACCAAAATTTTCCGTCCAGTTATGGGCTGGCAGTTCAGTTTGAATATTATACTTATGGCGGGTCAGGTGCAGATGGTATTTGTTTTTTTCTTTTTGATGCCACTGCGAATCCATTTAATATTGGAGGTTTCGGAGGGTCTTTAGGTTACGCACAATACAGACAAACGTCTACCTCCCCGGTGTCGCCCGGAATAAGTAAAGGGTATCTTGGTGTAGGGTTAGATGAATTTGGTAATTTTTCTAATCCAACTGAGGGCAGGCAAGGCGGCAATCTGTATGGACCAAGACCGGGCTCAGTAACCCTGCGTGGTAAAGGTGACGGGGATGACCTGGTAACCAGTAATTATACTTTTTTAACCACAACAAGAACCCAGGACCTTGGCTTTACACTTGTAGGAAATAGTTCAAGTAGACGTCCTGATTCAACAAGCACTGGTTACAGACGGGTTTATCTTGATTTAGAACCAAATCCCGGAGGTGGTTATAATATAACTGTTAAAATCACTTGCGGAGGAACGCCAACTACCACCTTTACAGTTATTAATAATTATTATTATAATGTTGCAGCACCACAGCTGCTTCGCTATGGCATCTCATCTTCTACAGGTGCACAAACAAATAACCACGAAATTAGAAATGTATTTATTGATGTATTTGATAAAAATCCATTAATAGCTCCAACTGCAACTAATGATAACTTAACTGTATGTGAAGGACATCTAGCTAAAATTAATGTGTTGGATAATGATGTAAGTAACAATCCCGGGGGCTCAATAATTAAAGAGTCTATAGATCTGGATCCAACTCAAATTGGTGTGCAGAATTCTTTTGAAATTACGGGAAAGGGAAATTTTGTGTTAAACTCTGATGGGTCTATCGAGTTTTTGCCCCTAAGCAGTACTTTTATAGGAACTGTTAGTATGCAGTATACAATTAAAGATACGTATGGTCAATTATCAAATCCGGCAACAGTAACGGTAAACTATACAGAGCCTCCCATAAGCCCTTTTGCCGGAAACGATAAATTAATTAACATCACAGTTCCTTTAGGCTCATTTACTTTGGAGGCTGATAATCCTTCGGGTGGCAGCGGTACCTGGTCTCAGGTTTCGGGGCCAAATACTGCAGCCTTTGCAAACGCATCAATTCATAATACCACAGTTAGTAATCTTACTGGAGGTGATTATGTTTTTAGGTGGTCTGTAGTTTCTGCCGGAGGTTGCGAAATTTTTGATGATGTAAAGATCTCTGTCAATCACAGGCCTATAGCGGCAAATGATGAAATAACTACAAATTTAAATACAGATATTTCTATTCCAATACTTAACAATGATACGGACGAAGAAGGCAATACAACGCTAAACCCTGCAAGTATTAAAATCATCAGTTTACCTTTGTTTGGTACTGTCATTATAGATCCCGTAACCGGAAAAGTCAATTATAAGCCTAATAATGGATATAGCGGATATGATTCATTTGTATACACAGTAGAAGATAATTATTCAGTAGAATCTAATCAGGCAATAGTTACAATTGCGGTAAATATAAAACCTAAAGGAATAAATGATGATTGGTCAACTTATATAAATACTGCTGTGGTTATTCCAGTTACGGATAATGATCCGGATAGGATAGGAGCAATTGTGATAAAGAATTCAGATCCACAACACGGTACCATATCAATCTCAAATGATGTTAATGTGACCTATAGCCCTTCCATAGATTTTAGCGGTAAAGATGTATTTACTTATAAATTAAAGAACAATGAAGGCTTAGAATCTGACGTGATTACGGTAACCATAATGGTAAAACCCGCAGGTTCGGCAGATCATGCAAATACGCCTGCTAATCAGTCTGTAACAATCCCAGTTAAAAATAATGATGTAGGTAAAAATGGAACATCCGTTGTCATAGCTACTCCTCCGAATCGTGGTGTGGCAACTTTAAACGCAGCTGGGGAGGTAGTTTATGTGCCCGATATTACTTATGCTGGTACGGATAATTTTACCTACAAATTAGTAACTGCAGACGGAGTAGAATCTGATCCTATTTCTGTAAATATTATAGTGACAGCCACGCAATTGGCGCCGGCAAAAATAGGACTTGCAAAAGGGGTAACCTCCCTTAGCACAAACCCAGATGGCACTTTTAATCTTACTTATCTATTTACCATCGTAAACTATGGTGAAATCACTATTGATAATATAAGCCTGATAGATAATTTAGGTTTAACATTTCAGGATGCATCTTATACCATTAAAAAACTAACTGCCACGGGGAGTTTGGTAATTAATCCTTCATTTAACGGTAGCTTAGATCAGGAGATGCTGCTTCCATCAAGTACAATAAAGCCTGTTTTTAAAGAGCATGTCGAGCTGGAATTGTTAGTAAACTTAGGTAATAGGGAGGGGCTATTTTATAATAGCGCTTATACAGAAGGACTTTCAACCGGAGATGGAAGCCGCACTACAGATGTTTCTACCAATGGCTTATCTCCGGACCCATCCATCATAGGGAATGTTTCACCAGAGGAAAAAACCCCTGTTACACTTATCAAACAAAAAGTATTTATTCCGGAAGGCTTTTCTCCTAACAATGATGGGATCAACGATTTCTTTATCATACAAAATACCTTAGGCAAGCAGGTAAGCCTGGAAATTTTTAACCGTTGGGGAAACAGGATTTACAAATCATCGGATTATAAAAACGAGTGGAATGGGGTATGTACAGAAGGTGTTCATATAGGTCAGGATGTGCCTGTTGGCACCTACTATTACATAGTGATAATCGATAATGAAAAGAAAGCAGGATATATTACAATTAACAGATAAGATGAAAAAGAAAATATCACTATTAGTTTTCTGTTTCATTTCGCTTTTTTACAATGCAAATGCACAGCAGGATGCCATGTATACCCAATATATGTTTAATACCATGGCCATTAATCCTGCTTATGCGGGTAGTCGGAATGTAATTTCAGCGACTGCGCTATACAGAAACCAGTGGACGGGACTTAACGGAGCTCCGGAAACGGCTACTTTTTCAATCGATGCGCCAATATCTTCAAAGAGAATGGGCATTGGTCTCCAGCTTTATAGCGATAAAGCCGGAATAATAAAAAATACCGGAGCCTTAATTAGCTATGCTTACCGGATCCGTTTAGAAAGAGGAACTTTATCTTTTGGATTACAAGGTGGAATTAAGCAATATGCCGCTGACTTTTCATCGGTAAATCTAAGTAATGGTTCTTCTACATTAGATCCGGCATTCTCAGAAAACATAAACCGGTTTTTGTTTGATTCTGGTGCTGGAGTGTACTACAATTCAGATCGCTTTTACATAGGTTTTGCAGCTATGGATCTGCTGAGGAACAGGTTTTCCAGTTACCAATCATCAGGAACTTCGTTAGGGAGCAGAGAAAATATTCATCTGTTTATGTCTACGGGTTTTGTGGTGCCATTGTCAGATGATTTTAATTTAAAACCATCGGTACTTTTTAAAGGTGTAAAAGGCTCACCCATAGAAGCAGATATAAATGCGAATCTTTGGATAAAAGATGTAGTGGGCATTGGTGTGCAATACCGTACCACTGCTGATGTAGCGGCTATGCTGGAGTTACAGGTAAATCCACAAATAAGAATAGGATATAGCTACGATTACAGTACAACCAATTTACAAAGCGTAAACTCTGGCAGCCACGAGATCATGCTTCGATACGAATTTGGTTCAAATATTAGTAAATTTTTATCGCCCAGATACTTTTAAAAGAAAATTATGAAGTTTAACATAGCGATGTTTATCACTACACTTTTATTCATTTTTAATAAGAGTTATGCTGCTAGGGATACGTCAAAAAGTAATCAGTCAGAAATAAAGAAAGCGGTAGTTGCTTATAAATCTTTGAAATATGCAGAGGCAATCTATAAATTGAAACCTATTGTTGAAAAAGACTCGTCTAATATAAATGCAATAGAAATGCTGGCCAATAGTTACAGGAAGGTAAAGAATTATACCGAAGCTCTTAAATGGTATGAAACCCTTAACTCCCGATCTGTAGTGAGACCAGAATGGGTATTGCCTTATGCTGAAGTTTTAGCAAATGAGAAGCAATATGAAAAGTCTACGCTGTATTATAGGAAATATCTGAAGTTGGTACCTAACGACCAAAGATCTTTCTCTTTTGTAAACATGAATTTAAATGCGTTGGATGAGAATCGTGGAAACTGGCAGGTTACGTTTACAAATTTAAATAGCCTGGGGGCTGATTATGCACCCGTATATTATAAAGGGGGTTTACTATTTAGCAGCAACAGGCAAAGTAAAGGGCTATTTAAAAACGTGTTTTTGTGGGACAATACTCCTTTTACCAACTTATACTATGTAAGCAAGTTAAAAGATGTCAGAAATCTTAACCTGGATAGTTTAATGGGGGTAGTAAAGGGGAAATCAGGCGCTCGTTACAAGTTTAATGATGATGATACCGAAAAGACGAGTAATGATACCAAAACACTGGGCGTTTATCATCCTTCTTTAGAAAGAGATAGCCTAAATATTGTCTTTTCTGAAAGCTTAAAAGTTAATTTAATAAAAGGAAAAGTAAATAGTAAGTACCATGAAGGAAGTGCAGCTGTTTTTCCTGATGGGTCTATTATTTTTACCCGTAATAATTTTTTCAAAGGAGTTAAAAAGCACAGCAAGGATGGGATCAATAGATTAAAACTTTATATAGCTAGTGGAGATAAGTTGAATAATATTCGCGAATTTACTTATAATAACGACGAGTATTCTGTTGGCCACCCAACATTAAGTAAAGATGGCAGCATTCTAGTTTTTGCTTCAGATATGCCAGGAGGTTTTGGTGGTACAGATTTGTATTACAGTGTGAGATCAGGTAATGGAAACTGGACTAAACCTGTTAATCTAGGGAAAAATATCAATACAGAAGGCGACGAAATGTTTCCTTATTTACATACCGATCAGACTCTTGTTTTTTCTTCAACCGGGCATGCCGGTTTGGGTGGCCTGGACCTTTTTGAGGTGAAGCTGAAAGAAATGAAGCCTCTTGGCATTCCTGTAAACCTGGGTTCTCCGGTAAACTCTTCTGCAGACGATTTTACACTAATCAAAAGTTCAGATGGCAAAAGCGGTTATTTTAGTTCTAACAGGGACGGAAATGATAATATTTATCACTTTAACAGGAGTACACATCAAATTACTTTAAGAGGAACGGTAAGAGATAACAAGACTAATCTGCCTTTATCCGGTTCGCGGGTATTGTTACGTACCCTGGACGGGATAGATACCTTAAGAACTGGTCCCCGTGGAGAATTCACAAAAGAGTTATTAAGAGAAACAGATTATGAACTCATCGCCCAAAAATTAAGCTATGTCAATAGCATGGTTTTTACCACTACAGTAGGAATCCAAAAAGACTCTGTCATTAATCTGGATATAAGGATGCATAAAGCAGAAAATAAGGAGCAATGGGTAATCGGGAATTGCGATTCTTTAAAACAGGTTTTTGCCGTAGGTAAAATTTATTACGATCTCGACCGGTCAGACATCAGGTATGATGCCAGGCCAACACTTGATTCTTTAGTTTACCTGATGACAAAATATCCTGAAATTACAGTGATCACCTCGAGCCATTGTGATAGCAGAGCCTCAGAGATCTATAATAAGAATCTATCTTTAAGAAGAGGGCAGGAGGCTAAAAATTACATGGTAGCCAGAGGAATCTCCCCATACAGAATTCGCGTGGCATATTATGGCAAAACAAGGCTGCTGAATCGTTGCTATGATGGTGTTCCTTGTTCAGAGGAAGCTCAGCAGCAAAATCGCCGTACCGAATTTGATGTGATATTAAATGGCGTAAATCTTACCCAACTAAATTGCCAGGATCCTAATTAGAAATTACGGGGAAATAAATGATAAAAACCTCAGGTTTACTGCTGAGGTTTTTTTTATGCCCTATGAAGTGTGATTTGGATCTAGAAAGCTTAAATAATCTGATGTGCTAATTTGCAGGTTAGCTAATTATCCATGTAGAGTTGCTTATTAGAATAAGGCTGGAAATTAAACCTTCTCTTTTTGTAGCAAAGCAGGAATTGTTTTTAGAATGATTTTTAAATCTAACCAGATAGAGTAGTTGGAGGCGTAAAAATTATCCAGTTTTTTCCTTTCCCTGTCAGACATGTCTTTTTTTCCACGTTTGCTTATTTGCCACAATCCGGTTAAACCTGCAGGGCCTAAAAAACGCATAGACCATTCGTTAGTAGTAAGCTGCTCTGCTTCATAAAGCGGGAGCGGCCTGTTGCCCACCAAAGACATATCCCCCTTTAATACATTAACTAGCTGGGGCAGCTCATCTATACTGGTGTTCCTTAAGAAATTTCCCAGCTTGGTTACACGCGGGTCGTTTTTAAGTTTAAAAAAGGTAGCTTCACCATACTGGTTGTCTTTTGCCAGATTTTTCACTTCCACATCTGCGCCTGTACGCATCGACCTGAATTTATAAAAATTAAATATTTTATATCCCGTACCCACACGTTTACTTACGTAGAAAACCGGACCTTTAGAGTCTAGTTTTATTAAAATTGCTACAATAATAAATAAGGGACTCAAGCAAATTAAAGCAATAGAAGACAGGAAAATATCTAAAAACTTTTTCCCTAAAGGCGATTTATATTCTGTATTGGAAACTTCGGAAAGGTTGCCTACCTGGGAGCGGAGTAATTTGTAAAAAGTAAGAAAATTTAATCGTTCCCTAACATCGTCGAAGGGTATGGGCTGTAAATAGCAATCGCTTACTCCCAGCTGCAAAGCATGGGTAGAGACCGTAGGACTTTCTTCTGCCGAAAGAAATATTACAACCAGGTTTCTGGTAAGCCAGTTCATTTTGAGCGATTTTACCAGTTCTTCCGCTGCAAGCTGGTTCTCCGTATTAATCTCTAATAATAAAGTAGTATTGAGTTGATTAATAGAAAGCTGCTGGATGTTATGTTGCAGCTCTTTTAAATCGCTGACAAAGTTGATGTTATATTCAGTTTCGCCAAAAGTTTCAATAATTTTATTCTTAAAAACATCAGCATAAGAGATAATATCTGTTTTAGAAAATACATTTCCTGGTGAAGAAGCACTCAATTTTTGAAATTGCATGCTTAATTTAATAATGTTTTTATTTTTTCTTTCAAAATACCTGGATTAAATGGTTTGGATACTAAACCATGAATTGGATAGGGGATTCTATTATGGATATTTTCAAGAGAATCTGATCCGGATAAAACAATAAGTGGTATATTTCTGTAATATCCACTAACTTTTATAGATTTCACAAAATCTGCCCCATCAAAATAGGGCATTTCCATATCAGAAATAATAAGATCAGGGATATTACCACTATCTAGCCAGCTAATGGCGTCAAACCCATTACTTCTGCTTATTAGCTCATACTCATCTTTTAAAATGAATTCGAGTAATTTCAAAATAGCTATTTCGTCATCAACCAGGAGTATTCTTTTTTTTGAAGAGGTGGGCATTTTAGAAATTAGCATTTGCATAGTTTTATCTATTCTGTCTTGTACGCATAAATAGTGCCGATAGATTCAAAAAATTAATCTTTTTTTGAAAAAGAACCAGGTATCTTATTTTGTTGTAAAAAATGAGAATATTTCCTTTACTGGTTATTTTTGGTCAATCAGGCTAGAATAAAAACATATATTTTTTGTTGCCTCAAGCTTAACAGAATAAATGTCAGCTATTAACTTGTTCTACAATTTGTGGATTTTTGGGGATTTTTATGGATAAGAAAAAGGAACTCTGAATTGAGAGTTCCTTTTTCTTATTTTTTCTTTTGTTGTTTAATTTGCTCTTGTTGTCTCATCATATCCTCCAGTTTTTTCTGGAATCCACCCTTTTTCTTGCTTTCAGGTTTTTTCTTGTTTTCCTGAATTTGAGCATGGATTTTATCGTCATCAACAAATCTCCTGATTAATATTTGCTGTGCAAAAGTTAGTATGTTCGCACAGAAATAGTAGTAGTTTAATCCGGCAGGATAACTGTTTAATACACCAAAGAATATAATGGGTGTAATGTATCCAATGTATTTCATTTGTCCCTGTACGCCCGAAACCTGGTTGTTAAAGTAGGTGTAAATTAATGTCGATAAAGTCATTAATAAACACATTAAACTGATGTGGTTCCAGCCTAAAAGTGGGATAGGAGCAAACTTGAAAATTTCATCATCATAAGTAGAAAGATCAGACATCCACAGGAAACTTTCGTGTCTTAACTCGAAAAGGTTAGGGAAAAAGTAAAAGAAAGCCAATATAAATGGCATTTGGAAAAGTAGAGGTAAGCATCCGCCTAAAGGATTTACTCCGGCCTTTTTGTAAAGCTTAAGGTATTCCTGTTGTACTAACGTTTGGTTTTCTTCTCCTACTCGTTTCTTTATTTCATCCATCTCAGGCTTCAACACTTTCATCTTAGCCATCGAAAGATAAGACTTATAAGTAAATGGGAACAGAACCAATTTTAAGATTACTGTAAGTAGCAGGATAATTAATCCATAATTCAGATTAAAGCTTTCGAAGAAATTGAAAACTGGTAAAACAAGGTAACGATTGATCCATTTTAAGGGACCCCAGCCCATTTTAACCTGTTGTTCTAACTCATGACCCTGATCTTTTAACTGGCTGAACTTATTAGAACCAAAATAAAATTCCATGCTATAATTATTTACAGCCTGGTTGGCATAAGGAAGATTTAATTTGGCTTGGTAGTCTTTAACCACGGTGTTAGAAGGAGAGGTCTTCACATCGATCTTCCCTTTATTAAAACCGTCTTTAGAAATCAATGCGGCAGAAAAGAAATGTTGTTTAAAAGAGACCCATTCTATTTTTTCCTCTTCGAAGGTCTTTTCTTCCGATTCTGATTCACTTAAATAATCTACATCCCCATCTTTAACTTTGTAGTAGGTAGTAGAGTACATTCTTTCGTTGGTAAGGTCTTTTTCCTGGGGTTGTAGTTGACTTTGCCAGTTCAATACCAAATCTGTTGTAGAATTATGGATTTTATTTTGGTATCCGTTAATAGAAATGTTAAAACCAACTTTGTTGCTACCTTCTTTTAAAGAATAGGTATAATCTATAAAAGAACCATCAGCATTAGCTAACCGCATACTTAATTGTCCGGGAGTAGAATCAGTCGCGGTAAAAAAAGCAGTATTGGTATTGATGTTTTCTGTAAGGCTGGCGAACTCGAGACCAAAATTATTCTTGTTATTAAAAAGAGTTACTGGTTTACCAATGAAGTTGGTTTCTCCTTTGATTTCTACACTAACGATTTTTCCACCAACATTAGAAATGAATATCTTTATTTTATCATTTTCTAATACACTAATTTCTTCTTTATTAACAATAGTTTTATTTGCAGTGTCCTGAACGATTGCTGCAGCTTTTGGAGTTGCAGCCTGTTTTTGTACGCTAGTTTTGGAAGATGAAGCTATAGAGTCCTGTAGGAGTTGTTCTCTTTTAATTTCTTCTTCAGATGGCTTTAAAAGAAATGTAGAGCCAACTAAAATTACTAAAATCAGGAATAGTCCTGTAAACGTATTTCTATCCATTATATATTATTAAAACGTTTTCTTAATTCTTCTTTTTTGAGTGTTCTAACGAAGCGGCCACAAACTTAACAAAAAGTGGGTGAGGATTCGCTACCGTTGATTTTAATTCTGGGTGAAACTGCGAAGCAACAAAGTATGGATGGCTTTTTAATTCAATTATTTCCACCAGATTATTATCCGGGTTAATACCAGAAGCAATCATTCCTGCTTCTTCAAACTGCTCTAAAAAAGCGTTATTAAATTCATAACGATGTCTGTGGCGCTCAGAGATTTTAGATTTCCCATAAATACTGAATGCTTTTGTTCCTTTTTTAATCTCACATGGAGAAGCTCCTAATCTCATGGTTCCCCCTTTTAGGGTAATGTTTTTTTGCTCTTCCATCATAGAAATTACAGCGAAATCTGTACTTTCGTCCATTTCTGTACTGTGTGCATCTTTCATTCCCAACACACTTCTAGCAAATTCTATTACGGCACATTGCATCCCTAAACATATTCCAAAGAAAGGAATATTATTTTCTCTGATGAATTTTATAGCTGTAATTTTGCCCTCAATTCCTCTGGCTCCAAAACCTGGTGCAACCAATACACCGTCTAGTTTTCCTAATTTAGCTCTTACATTTTCGTCTGTTAAGCTTTCGGATGGTATACATTCTACACGAACTTTACATTCGTTTTGCGCTCCCGCATGAATAAAAGATTCTGTAATAGATTTATAGGCATCAGGCAATTCAACATATTTACCCACTAAACCAATTTTAACTTCAGAGGTAGGATTTTTTAAACGGCCTAAAAAGTCTTTCCATAAATCAAGGTTAGGCTCGTTTTTTAGAGGTAATTTAAGTTTTGCTAAAACAGTACGGTCTAGTTGTTCTTTTAGCATTAATAAAGGTACGTCATAAATGGTGCTGGCATCTATAGATTCTACAACAGCATTTAAATTAACATTACAAAACTGGGCTATTTTTTTTCTTAAATCGTGTCCTAAATGATGTTCTGTTCTGCAAACTAAAATATCTGGCTGGATACCATACTCAAGCAACATTTTAACGGAGTGTTGGGTAGGTTTGGTTTTTAACTCGCCGGCAGCAGCTAAAAATGGCACTAAAGTTAGATGAATCACAATTGCGTTGTTAGATCCTTCTTCCCATTTAAATTGTCTAACAGCCTCTATATAAGGTAAAGATTCAATATCACCTACTGTACCGCCTAATTCTGTAATTACAATATCGTAATCGCCTGTTCCGCCAAGCAAACGCATATTGTACTTAATTTCATCTGTGATATGAGGAATAACCTGTACAGTTTTACCCAAAAATTCTCCCTGTCTTTCTTTATTTATTACATTTTGATAGATTCTGCCTGTTGTAATGTTATTTGCTTGTGAAGTTGGAATATTCAAAAACCGCTCGTAATGCCCAAGGTCAAGATCTGTTTCTGCACCATCTTCTGTTACAAAACATTCTCCATGCTCGTAGGGATTTAATGTTCCCGGATCGATATTGATATATGGATCGAATTTCTGAATGGTTACACTGTAACCTCTTGCCTGTAAAAGTTTAGCTAATGATGCGGAAATAATACCTTTCCCTAAAGACGATGTAACGCCTCCCGTAACAAAAATATACTTAGTCATGTTGGATTATTATGAGATCTAGAAAATCATCTTAAAATGGGTAATTCTAATCTCTTTGTACGGGGTTCAAAAGTAAGTTTTTTTTCTGAGTTTAATTTGATATTTTATTAAAATCACATCATTTTGATAAACAATAATCATAATTTATTCGTTACTTAATCTATTTTTGAAAAAAAAATCTGATTATCAATTGTTTAGTAATTATTGTATTAATTTACACTACTTTTTGCTAACTTGTGTTAATTTGTACTAATTTTGATTTGAAATAAAAAGCGATGAACCATATATTTAGAAATTTACTCGTCCGGTATCAAAATTATCTCCTGGAGTTTTACCAGCTGATTGAAGATAAAAATATAATCGATCAGAAAGATCAGGTTACAGCCGATAATATTAAAAAGTTTCTGGAAAATATTCCGGAATTTGAAACCACATTTGAAATCAATTACGCTCTTCTAAAAAAGACTGGTGAATTAACCGTTACCTGGAGCGTAAATATTAATGATGAAGGTTTTAGTATTCGTTCTTTTTCTTTAGATGATTATTTAGAGGAAGTAGACGAGTGGTATTTTCATTATCATGATATTACCCAGGAATACGAAGGGAATTTATTTACTGATGGCGATTGGGATCTGTTTTTAGAAGAAATAGCAGAGGTTGATGATGTGAACGGAGAAACTATTTCTTATGAACTCGTATATAAGGTTGGAGGATAACCTAATATGCCATTGTAGTTAAAGAAGAGGCTGAATAATAGAAAATTCTATATTCAGCCTCTTTAGTTTATATTACTTAACTTTTCTTATCACTCTTTCAACAACTCATCGTTAAAGGTCATCTGTTAAAATTAAAGCAGAAAAATATCTAGATCATCTAAATTTTTGCATAAGAATTGTTCTACCTGTTTTAAGAATAAATCTATTCATCTATCTAAAATGTAATATTATGGAAAAGCAAAATGAATTTGAAAACCAGGAGTTGAAGCAGCAAAATGCTATACTTAATGAACATGAAACCGAAAAGACAGGAAATAATGTTTTTGAGGAAGCAGGCGAAGAAGACGAGGATATGGGTCAGCTTAATGAAGGTGATAACCGCTTTATGGATAACGAAGAAGAAATCGATGATCCTTTAGAGCAGGAGGATTTTGAGGAAATAGACGAAGATGATGATGCTTGATTTTTTTCGTGTAGAAACTAAAGGGATGGGCGGATTTATAATCCGTTTATCCCTTTAATTTTGCTACCGTTCATGATTGTAAAAGACGAAGAGTGGCTTCATCTTTTTGACCCTTAAAAACCTTGTCAATAACCTGTTGGAAAACAGGATGGGTGCCATTAAGGATTGAGAACAGTGTCATGCAGGACCGGAGTTTTTGCGCATCCACAGGTCCGAAAATTTTAATAGGATCTTTTTCTGCAAGGGCTAGTAACTCCTTACTTATTTCAATTAATCTGTCGCCAAGAATTTGATGTTTTAAGTATTGATCGGCTTCTTTTTTATTGCTGATCCCGAAAAATCTGGAAGTTTCGCTAGAGCCAAGTCCTTTAAGTTGGGGGAATATATACCACATCCAGTGCCCCACTTTTTTTCCTTTTCTTATTTCACCCAAAGCAGCTAAATAAGTATCCTCTTGAGCTTCAAGAAAACGTGACAGGGTAAGTTCATCGGCATCCATTAATAAAGAGGATTTATTTAAACTTATAAATAATAACCGTCAATCTCTGCACCTATCCTTGCGACAAGGTCGCTTTCTATGTCTCCATCAATCAAATTCCAGTCTCCTGATTCTTCGTTATGTGCAACATTCCCTATATTTTCGTCTCCTCTTTTGATGTTAAAAGCGTTTTCCGTTCTTCCCGTAATTTTATAAGGAATAACTGTCAATGATTCTTGTCTTCCGTCTATGTTTACATTTATTGTGAAAGTTTCCTTTTCCATAATTAGTTGTTTTTTCATTTATAACAGTACCAGGCAAGTTTTGGTTTTCCAAACCGTTGCGAAAATATTTCTTAAAGATTTAGTATGTTAATTTCTAAGTATATATAAGGGCTAAAAAGCCGCTCAATAATTTATTGAACGGCTCTGATGCTGATTACAATGTATTGTGCTGAAGGGTAGCAGTGGTATTTAAATACTAAATTAAACTCTTATTAGTTGCAGGTCAATACCCTAATTTGGGTATTTTGTTAACTGCTAGATGTTTAAACTCAAAAGTTTAATACATAACTCAAATTTAGCTTTTACTTAAAATGTAAATGTATGTCCATATAACGGATCTTGTTCTGGTACAGGTACAGCATCTACTTTTTCCCGGACTCGATCTGGCCTGGGGTCAGACAAGCTAATCAGGTCAGGTTCAGTTCCATTTGGATACGCACCCACAACAGCAAAGTCTGGCGAGTGTTGCAAAGAAATATGACCTGTACCAGCTGGAAGAATAATCACATCTCCGGGAATAACGCTTATTTTTTTACCATTTTCACCACCAAGCTGAAGCAGCGCTTCTCCGGCATACACTCCCAGAACTTCGTGAGTGTTGGTATGGTAATGATGGTAATCATAAACTCTCCACCGAAAAGCATTCAGCCACTGGTTCTTTGCAAAGCATGCTTCCAGCCAGTCTGCTTTTTTCTTTTCAGATTGTTCTTTGTCGAAATCGTGGTGGTAAAACACTACGGGGTATTTGCTGTTAGGTATAATTCCGTCATCATCCAGATAGGTTATCCTGCGAGAGTTTTTCATTATTACTATTTTTGGTAAAAGAACAAGAGGGGAGAGATTAAAGTTTTTTATTGTTTGCACAACTTTATTTGTACTGCCGAAGAGAAATTATGAAAATATTTAATAAGCTCCGTCAAACAGATTAAGTTGCCCTCCGGGATTAGTATTTATCAAAGCCTGTACTTTATCGAAATTTGAAATAGAAATGCCCAGTAACCTTACCTGCTGTCCTTCTTTGAAAGTACTGTTTAAAATTTCTACGGCTATAGCAGCAATACTTTCTCTGCTGCTTATTGGTGATGCGAGAGAGCGGTTGCGGGTAATTTGCTTAAAGTCACTATACTTTATTTTTAATGTAAGGGTACGTCCTCTAAGCTGACTTTTCTTTAATCGTTCGTATACCAGTTCCGCAATACGTTGCAGTTCGGTTTCCATCTCTTCCAGGGTACAAAGGTCACGGGCAAAAGTATCTTCTGCTGCCAGCGATTTACGTTCTCGATGTGGTTGTACCTCCCGGTGATCTATCCCCCTCACAATGCGGTAATAAAAGCTTCCGGATTTACCAAAATGGCTAACCAGTTCCTTTTCCGGGAGTTTTTTCAGGTCGGCACCACAAAATAGGCCCATAGCTTTCATTTTTGCGGCAGTAACCTTACCTACACCAAAGAATTTTTCTACAGGCAATTGTTCCATAAAAGCTTCTATAGCAGAGGGTCCAATAAATTTTAGTCCATCAGGTTTATTAATATCAGATGCAATCTTTGCAACAAATTTATTTACCGATATTCCTGCAGATGCTGTTAACTGTAACTCTTCCTTAATTGCAGCTTTAATTTGTTCGGCTATGGTGATAGCCGAGCCTATTTGTAGCTTATCCTCAGTTACATCAAGATAAGCTTCGTCTAGAGATAAAGGTTCTATCAGGTCTGTATACCGGCTAAAAATCTCTCTAATCTTAGCCGATACTTCTTTGTAGGCCTCGAATCTTGGTCTTACGAACACTGCATGGGGGCACAGTTGCAAGGCCTGTTTAGAAGACATGGCCGAGCGTATCCCGTATTGCCGGGCCTCATAACTAGCGGTAGCTACCACACCACCACGTCCTTCCGGCAGCCCGCCGACTACAAGAGGCTTTCCCCGGTATTCCGGATAGTCACGCTGCTCTACAGAGGCATAAAAGGCATCCATATCTATATGGATGATCTTTCGCAGGTGGTTGGGAGCAAGGCTTTCCATTATTCAAATATAAACAATAGCTAAGATTAGTCGGGAAGTAATGGGGATGAATCCTAATGCTAACCGCTTAATGTTTCCTTATAGCTATGTTTTATCCTTTTGGTATCTTTCTTGATAGAAGTGTAGAACCTATAAATAAAGATCTGATAAGAACTTATTACTTCAAGGGTCTTCTACATAAAAACATGCTTAAGAAAATTTTAATACTTGACGACGACCAGGATATGTTACAAATGTTGCAAGATGTGCTCTCCGGAGAAGGACACCTGGTTAGTGGATACAGTTATACTGATAATATTTTTAAACTCATTGAGCAGGTAAGACCTGATCTCCTGATCGTTGATTACCTCATCAATGGACTAAATGGGGGAGAGATTTGTTCTGCAGTAAAAAGAAATCCAATTACTGCTAGCTTGCCTGTAATGATATTAACAGGTTATGATAGGGTGATTAAATCTTTGGGAGATTACAGTGCCAACCGGATCATTTACAAACCTTTTGATTTAAAAATGTTATTAAATGCTGTTAGAGAGCTGTAAATATTTTTATTTAAATGGAGATTTATGAAATAACTCTTAATCTTCCACGATCCCTATGGATAAGAGTTCAGCTTCATGTTTTAAGTCTGATTCTTGTCATCAATAAATCTACGAAACATAAATAAATATTATAATGTCTAATAAAGAAATACTCCAACAAGCAAATGCGGCTGTTAGTCGTGGCGATTATGAAGGCTTTCTCTCTTTTTGTACAGAAGATACCGAATGGTCATTTATTGGCGATAGAACACTAAAGGGCAAAGAAGCGGTAAAAGAATATATGGAGAATACATACCTGGAGCCTCCCAAATTTATAGTGGAATGTTTAATTGCCGAAGGGGATTTTGTAACTGCGCTGGGCAAGATCAGCCTTGTAGACGAGGATGGCCTGCCCATCCATTATTCTTATTGCGACGTCTGGAAATTCCGTGAAGGAAAGCTGTTCGAATTAAAGGCTTTTGTAATTGAAGATTAAGAGGATATATCAATCATTGCTTTCCTGAACAATACAACAGAACAGCTCCAACTAGTAAAGCTGCTGTTGTATTTTTATCCGGAGCTAATAATGTTTTCTTAAAATTAAAGAGTATGGCTGCAAACAAGGGAGTTAATTTCCTGCTTTAAAGCTTAGGAATGGTAAACCAAAAAGTGCTGCCTTTCCCCGGTTCACTATCCACTCCAATCTCTCCTCCATGGCGGGAGATAATATCTGCACTGATATATAATCCCAAACCAAGACCCGAAACCTGCGTCCCGGATTCATCAGCTCTAAAATAGCGTTCAAAAAGTTGAGGTTGTTTTTCAGCAGAAATGCCAGGACCGGTATCCCTTACGGAAATCTTTGCTACATCTTTCTTGTTTTCAACTGTTAAGAATATTTCTTTTTCTTTTGGAGCATATTTAATGGCATTATTTATAAAATTGATGATTACCTGTTCAATCCGGTGTTCATCTGCGTATACTTCCAGCTCAAGGTCTCCATTTAAAATAAGCTCGTGTGTACCTGGCTGTCTTACATGAGTGCAGCAATCTTTAAGTATTCTGCCAATAGAAAATTTTTCTTTCTTAAGCTTTACCTGCCCCTCTTTCATTTTGCTTACGTTCAGCAGGTCTTCCACCAGTTCAGAAATTTTTTGCATGCTTCGTACCGACTGTGAAATTAGTTTTGGCCAAAGTGCAGTAGGGTGTTCTTTCATTCGCTCCAGCAACTGCAGCGATGCCTTCAAACTGGTGATTGGCGTTTTTAGCTCGTGGCTTGCAATAGAAATAAAATCATCCTTTTGCTGTTGCAGCCATTTATGTTCTGTAATATCCAAAACTGTTCCCAGTACCCGCTGTGGTTCACCATCAGCATTGAAATATACCTTTCCGTGGAAGCGAGCCCAGTGTACTGAGCCATCAGCCAATATAAACCTTGCCTCATAAAAAAGCTTTCCATCGGATTTTGCAGCTTGATGAGCTGCAGCACTCAGTCCTTTGTCATCAGGATGGTAGGTTTGCAATACGTGTTCCCGGCTAATTTTGCCGTCCAGGCCAAAGATCTGGTTAAAACGGTCAGAAGTAGTGAGCGAATCTGTCCGGTAGTGGTAATCGTAGGTGCCTATTTCGGCAGCTTCTACGGCCAATCGTATACGTTCTTCTACATCCTCAATATTGCGCCTTGCAATCACTTTATCTGTAACCTCATTTCCAACAACCAAAATCATGTTAACCTCTCCCGATATCCCTCTAACCGGCTCATAAACAAAATCAATAAATACCACTTCTTCTTTTCCATCACGAATAAGGGTTACCTCGTGTTCCTTGGCATGAAAAGCAATCCCCGTATCCATCACCTGCTGCATTACAGGTGCGTAATTTTCCGCAGCTTCGGCTACGGCATCCCAAATGGTGTGATTTTCCAGTTCAGAACGTCTTTTCCCTACCAATTCCAGATAGCTGTCGTTCACCTCTATCACCATGAGGTCTGAAGCCCTGATCACGCATATAGCTACCGGCGCTTGTGTGATCAGGCTGCGGAAACGTTTTTCACTGATCAACAGTTGTGAATAGGAAGCTTCAAGTTTCTCATTGGAACTGGCCAGTTCTTCATTTACTGCAGCCAATTCCTCGTTAGAAGCTGCAAGTTCCTCATTTACCGCTGAGATCTCTTCATTAGAAGCAGCCAGTTCTTCATTGAGCTCCTGCATTTTTTGCTCGTCCTGTTTCTTCTGGGTGATATCTATACATGAACTGATATAGCCTGTAAATTTCCCGTCAGACAAAAATCTGGGCGTACCTTTTTTAAGCAACCAGTGCAGGGTCCCATCTGCCCCGGTAATCCGGAATTCATCAGTGTATGACTGCCGATTGGCAAAGGCTGATTGGTGGATTTGGAGATAGTTTAGCCGGTCTGTTTCGTGGATTAGGTCATCCCAGCCATTATCAATCAGCTGCTTTTCTGTTCTTCCCGTTAGTTCAGTCCACGCTTTATTAAAATAAAATTTCTTACCGCTCTCATCACCAACAGCTATCAAAACATCTGTATTTTCGGCCATGCTGCGAAAGCGTTCTTCACTTTCGGTTAAAGCCCGCACCCTCTTGGCTACTCTTGATTCCAGTTCTAAATTGAGGTTGAAAAGCTCTTCTCTGCTCTTTAATAGCTCATCGTTAATTGCATTAAGCTCTTCGTTAGAAGCTGCCAATTCCTCGTTGAGTGCCTGTTCACGTATCAGGAGTTCCCTATTAAGTCTTGCAGCTTCTAACTCTTCCCTGTTCAGATAACGTTCTGTAACGTCTATTGCGGTGTGCAGGATGGCGATTACCTCATCATTTTGGTCTTTTACAGCCCTATATTCAAAATCAAAATAAAAGGTCCTGATCTCTTTATCTATAACCAGTTCAGCAGGTGTATTGTTGCCAGACAATGTGAGGCCTTCTCTCCAAACTTTGGCAAACATCTCTGGGAAAGGTTGTCCTTTCAGTTCAGGCAGTGCTTCTTCAAGAGGCATACCAATCACGCTTTTTGGCTTTCCCCAAATAGTAAGCATGGCGTCGTTTGCAAATGCTATAGTAGCATTTTCCCCCACGTGTACAGCAGTGGCTGTTTTACTTAAAGATAGAACCTGAGTAAGCTGTTCCATACTTAACGAGGAGGTATAGTTATTCATCACAAATTAGAAGATTTTTATGCTAAAGTAATAAATAATTTAATTTCAATACGGTTAATGATGAAAAGCAAGTTCATCTATGGATAGATTACTTAAGATGATGGTAATCTTTCATGTATGGATAAAATTGGAGTATGGCAAAGCCTTTATTTGCTGCTTGAAGAATTTTATGCTTAAGAGTTTTGAGCCATACCTGACGGCTCTATTTATATTTTCTATTACTGGCATAAAATTCGTGAGTTCTATTTGATTAGGAAACACTATTATGAAAAATAAAAAAAAGAAAGAGGAGTTAAATAAGGAGGAACAAACCTTAAAAGCTGTAAATGATAATTCAGGTTTTGAAACTGCTCCGGAAAAACTCAATAAGCAGGAAAAAGAAAAGCTATCCAAAGAAGACCTCCGAAAAAGGGGAGCGGCGGGTTTGGGTTAACTTTCTTGAGAAAAAGGTGTTTTTCAAACTAAGCTTCTCAAGCTCTAAATATCTGCAGGGTTTGCAACGCCAGCTCATCTTGTTGCCATTTGTCAAGATGACTTATTACTTCTAGTGCCAAAATCTTCGCAACTTCGTCTTCATCAAGAGTAAGTAGTGGTTTAGAAACGCTTTCAACACGTATACAAAATCTTTTTGTTGCCTCTAAATCAATATGCAAGGTTTCAGCAGACCGTGTAACAATATATTTGACACCCAGGCCTGCGAGTTTGCTTACGACTATCTCTGTAACCATGTCGGAGCTGCAAACGACCACTGCATGTTTTCCCTGTGCAAATTCTGCTGTGATCTCTGTAAGCGGATTTGAAACCAGTGTGATAGCATGTTTTTTTTTATTGGCCACAGCAATGCACAGCTTCTCATTAACCCTTATACTATAAGCCACAACTCTCATAATCTATATCTTATCCAAATCTATGATTCGTAAAAAATATACTCTATGACGTTCGTCAAGACTCGAAGATGATAATTATCAATTTTTCATATTTGCAAGTCTGGTGGCGTCCTGAATTAAGATCTGACTGCCAATTTTTGCAATTAATCCTTCGTCTCTAAAGTCCGTGAGGATCCGACTGACAGTTTCTGTAGCAATGCCTGCCATGGCGGCCAGGTCTTCACGAGAAAAAATTAAAGAGCCAAGATCATCTTTACCTGCTTTTTCTCTTAGGCGTAATAATAATTTGGCCATACGTTTTCTTACTGAATGGTAAGCGAGTTGTAGGAGTTGCTCTTCTTTATTTAAAACATTATTAGCGAGTAGTTTAATAAAGCTTTCAGCTACGTCCGGATACCTGTTAATTAGTTCTTCCATCATAGATCTTGGCAATAAGCACAGGGTAACATCATCAACAGCTTCAGCAGATTCCTGGTATTCCTCACCAGATAGCATAGATGCTATGCCAAAATATTCATCCGCACCATAAACTCCAGTTAAAAATTCACGGCCATCTTCGGCTACTTTAAATGTCTTCACATTTCCGGCGAGTATCAGGTAAATTCCGGTAACCTCGTCTCCATCATAATAAATAATCTGCTTGCGTTTTACCTGCTTGGTTTTACGGCTTTTTCCCAGTTCTCTCAACTCCTGCAATCCACTTCGGCTGGAAAACAATGCTTCCATTTGCTTAAAGGAATGACTTAATACGAGCTCCTGAAGTTCTTTTTTCCTTAATCTGGTCTCGATTGCATTCAACAGTTCGGCATCGTTAAAAGGTTTCGTGAGGTAGTCATCGGCACCCATCTCCATTGCTTTTCGCAAATCATTGCGTTCAGTTTTTGCTGTAAGAAAAACGAACGGTATATTAGAGGTTAAAGGGTTTTTCTGGATCAGTTCAAGGACACCAAAACCATCCAGGTAAGGCATCATAATATCACAAAGAATTAAATGTGGCTGATGAGCATTAGCAAGTTCGACGCCCAGTTTTCCGTTATTGGACTGAAAAACTTCAAAACCGGCAAATTCAAGAATTTCGCTGGTGTTTTCCCGGATAGCCTCATTGTCTTCAATGATCAGGATTTTTGCCTTTGGTGCCATTGTAATTGATTAGTTTATTTGGTTACTTTTTTTGAAAGTCAAAATAAATCTGGTGCCTTCATTAATTTTGCTTTCAAAATCAAGTTTTCCGCCCATGAGTTTTACATAACGTCTTACAATATTTAAACCGAGACCGGTTCCGGGAATGGTTCCGGTATTGTGAGCCCTAAAGAAAGGTTGAAATAGTGTGGGTTGATCTTCTGGAGGTATGCCTATGCCATTATCTTTTACCGTGATAAGGTATTCTTTATCAGTAATTTCTGTTGTAAATTCTATGAACGTATGTTCCCCGGAATATTTAATCGCATTGCTAATCAGGTTAAACAAACAGTTCTTAAGCAGGTTGGGGTCTAGATTGATCATACTCTCATAACCGGTGTGCTGGTAGATGATGTTCTGATCTTCTTTAGCGATCATCTGCATCTCTTCTGCCACTTCTTCGGAGAGCCTGATAAGATTAAATGTTTTAAAAGAAGCTTCGACTTTACCAGCTTCGAGTTTTTCCAGAGACAGGAAGTCATTTAAAATTGTAGTTAAGTTGTCTACAGCATTTTTTATCTTTCCAATGTGTTTTAGGACCTGAGAATTTTGAGAGGATTCTATATATTTTTCTATTAAAACAGCAGAAAGTTGAACTGTACTTAAGGGCGTTCTAAATTCATGGGATGCCATAGATACAAAACGACTTTTCATTTGGTTAAGCTTTTTTTCTTTTTCGAGCGAATAGCTGACTCTGTTTTTTGCCATGCTCAGCGATTTTACTATACCCGACAAGGATTTGGTTCGATCTTCCACCAGGCTCTCTAATTTCGTTGCATAGTTGCGCAGTTCTTCTTCAGCTGCCTTCTCTTTAGAAATATCATAGACAAAACCCGTGTAGATTATACGATTAGTGTATCTCACCTCTGTGATGGCAAGCCGAAAAGGGAACCTGGATCCATCCTTTCTTAAGCCCAATGCTTCTCGACCCTTTTGAATAACCCTGTGTTCGCCTTGATGTTGATGCCCATTGAGATAAACATTATTCCTCATTATTTCTGGCTCAGGCATGAGGATTTCAATGTTTTTTCCTATTACCTCCTCGGCGTTATAGCCGAAGATTTCGATGGCAGCGGGGTTAAGGCTTTCGATCCGACCTTTTTGATCAATGGTGAATATGCCCTCAATTGCGGTTTGGATGATCGCATTTAACAACTTAGCGCTTTTCATAGGTTTACTCAATCTAAAGAATAAACAACGAGTTTTGCAAATTGTGTGGGCCAGAAATGGCTGTCGCTTAGAAAGGTGTTATATTTTGGAATAAAGCTTAAATCATCAGACGTTAATCCGAATTTTTTTATTTTAGATCCTGCTGCAGCTTTCGTAATTTCAATGAAAGATATACCCGGGCTAATCCGGAAATCATTAAAACAACAGCTGCCCAAAAGACCACGTTGACCAGGCCAACCAAGGGGTGATATATAATTAAAGCCCCCCCAATAAGAATAACCACGCCGGTTAAGACTACCCAAACCCAATCCCTGTTACCTGAATTTTTTAGGTCGATGGATCTTCCAACAGCCATAAAGCCCCTAATCAACATCCATAAGCCAATAAGGATGGGCATCATGATTATCGATAGGAGAGGATAATATAACATATAGCTACCCAAAAACACATCGATCAATCCAGCCGCTAAAATCCAGCCGGATCCTTTTGCAATACCGATGTTGCCTATAAAAAAGAATACCTCGAATAAACCGGTTACAAGTATGCCAATGGCAACCATTAGAGTTAAAGAAAAGTAACCCGCTGCCGGTGTAAGCAGCACACCTATTCCAATTAAGAAGAACAATATTCCAGCCAACAGGATCAACCACCAGGGGCCAACCAATTCTCTTATGTTTTTTTTTAATGGTTTTTTCATAATTAAACAGGCAATTTTCTATCTCAACTTCATGTTACCCGCCTATTGGCTCAATCATTCCACTAATCACGTTGAAATATTTTTTCTTAATTTCCTTAAACTCAGACATAAGATCATTGATCTCAAATTCCAGGTGCGCCTGCTTTTCTGTTAAAAAGTCTTTGTCTTCACTGACGAGATCTTCGGCAAGATTTTCAAGGTTTAAGAGCTGGCCTTTGAGGAGTTGAAGTATCTTATCTTTTTCACTCATTAAGCCCATCATTTTCTCATTTATATAAGCCTGATCAACGCTAACAGTGCGGTGCAGGGTTAACGCGAGGTGGTTGGTGAATTGAGTAAAGAATCGAGCTTCCGTATCAATAAAATCCAGATCATTCTGCCATCTTTTGACGCTTATATAATAGGTTAAGGCTCTAGCTGAAAGCCTGGTAAGTGTTTTCATGTTGGTATATTTTATTCAAAGCTAACCGTGAGTATCCTTGACTTCATTGACCAAGACTAATTAATAACTTGACGTTAATCAATTATGTCAGCCACAGTTGCTATGTATCCCAAATGTTCCTTTGAATCCCCTTTATGTTGATTTATTGACTCGATTTAAAAGATCTTTTATACCATTTCAGCAGCTCGTACCAGCCGGCTGATACAATCCCTACAATTCCACTAATAAGGAGCAAATGAAAATCCAGTGCTTTAAAACCTAAGAAACTAGTAACCGGGGGCACATATAGCGCCATCAGCAGCATGGCTATAGTAATTGATATGATGAGAGTGAGAAGTTTATTCTTGTAGCGCAGGGTTGTGAATATAGAATAGTAGAAGGATCGGTTTACAAGGGTTAAACTGATGTTGGCAAAAATAAGGGTGGTGAAAACGATGGTTCTGGTTGTCTCAATATCCAGGTGTTCTTTGATCGCATAATGGTATAATCCCAAAGCCCCGGTCGCGATCACTATTCCCTGGAGTACACTAGTCATCAGTTCAGGCAAACTGAAAAAAGTAGTGGTGAGTGGTCTGGGCTTTTGTTTCATCGTGTTCTTTTCCATTGGCTCGTTTTCGTAGATTAAGGAGCAGGTTGGTCCCATGATCAGCTCAAGAATAATAACATGAACGGGTGAAAATATTGACGGATAAGCCCAGCCCAGTACTAATGGTACAAATACAACTGCTATAATAGGGAGGTGGATGGAAATAATGTAACGTATTGCTTTTTTAAGATTGGTATAGATTCTTCGCCCTAATGCTATAGCTCCTACCATAGCATTCAAATTATCTTTTAATAAAACTAATGAAGCGGCCTGTTTTGCAGCTTCTGTTCCCTTGCCACCCATAGCAATACCTATGTGTGCAGCTTTAAGAGCAGGAGCGTCGTTCACACCATCACCTGTCATAGCTACTACCTGGCCACAGGCTTTTAGAGCATTAATAACCCTCAGTTTTGCCTCCGGAAACATCCTGGTAAATAAATGGAGAGTATCGACCCGAGAAATAAGTTCCTGGTCGCTAATGTTCATTAATTCTTCTCCCCCGATAACCGCTTCGCTTCCTCTAAATCCTATCTGACGGGCAATCGCTGCGGAAGTAGCTAAATTATCTCCGGTGATAATCTTCACATCAATGCCTGCAGTATAGAATGACTCGAGCACTCCGGCGATATTCTCTTTTGGGGGATCATAGAAAGATACGAGCCCTTTAAAGTTAAATTGGAATTCTTGTTGCTTATCAGGGAGATTATCTTTAAAATCTTTTACTTCTGCAACTGCCAGCACCCGATATCCCTGGGCGCTCATTTGCTCAATAATTTTTGTTACCTCCGGATCGTCAGGTATACCTGAAGCCCTGAGTACTGTTTCAGCCGCACCTTTACAAGCAATTATACGGTGCCCGCTTTCGTCAGAAAAAACGTGTGTCATCATGGGCGGCTTACCCGATAATGGATACTCTTGAATCATTTTAAAGTCGGGGCGCTGATCTTTTTTAACTAACATAGCATAAGCTTCGTGAAGAGCCTTTTCCATTGGATCAAACGGAATGGGTTCACTTGCCCACATAGCTATTTCAATCAGATCAATTTCTGCGGGGCTCAAAGGCTCACTTAGAGATCGGATCTCAGGCGATTGTGCAGCCCATATACGGGCCAAACTCATTTGATTTTTGGTAATTGTTCCGGTTTTGTCAACACAGATCACCGTTGCGCTGCCCAGCGCTTCTACAGTCTTTAAGTTTTTTACCAACACCCCCATTTTCATTAGCTTCCATGCTCCTATTGCCATAAAAGTGCTAAAAGCTACCGGTATTTCTTCCGGAAGCACACTCATTGCTAGTGTTAAGGCTTTCAATAAGCTGTCTCTCCAATCTGCAGAAGACAGGTAATTCAGTAGCCAAACTATAGCAAATGCAATCGACCCTGCAAGCGCCATAAACTTCACAAAATTGTTGATTTGTATTTCCAGCGGTGTCTTTTCAGTTTCAATCGTTTTAACGCTTCTTTCGATTGCACTAAATCGGGTCTCAGAACCAATAGCGGTGATTTTTATAATGGCAAGTCCAGAAACTACCGAGCATCCTTCGTATACCATTGGATCGCTGTCATTTTCCGACTTATAAACCGGTAAAGATTCCCCGGTGAGGATAGACTCATTTACAGAAAAATCATTTGCATGAAGGATGTTCCCGTCTGCTAACAAAAGGCTACCTTCCTCAACGATGATGACATCGCCTTTCACGAGTTCCTCAACTGGCAATATTTTTATATTCCCATCGCGGATGACCTTCGCTTTTGGTACTGTTGCATCTTTTAGTCTTAGCAACGCTTTGCGGCTTTTTGACTCCTGAAAAATGGATATCGAAGCAACTACTACAACCGAAGCACTTAAAAATAAGCCATCCTCCCAATGTCCGCTGCTGAAGTAAAAGCCTGCAGCCAGGAGCAGCAACAAAATCATCGGCTCCTTAATCAAACCTAGAATTAAATTTAAAAAAGCTGGGGTTTGTTTAACTGTAACATTACCCTTGTACTCTTTCTTGGCTCTTTCTGCTTCAGCAGTAGTTAGTCCTGTGATACCATAAAGCTCCATTTTGGATATGTATACTCTAAATTCTAAATTCTAACGTTTTTATTTGCAGCCAATCAATCCTTACATACATTCGGTTCAAGCCTTATTCAGTTTATAAATGTTTTTATATTTAACCAGTGTCTCTTTTTAAAAGCACAGGTAAGATAAGCCTCTTTTTAAAAAACAGTAATTTAAGAAAAGTCCTTTTTCAAATAATCCCTCACGCGCTTATGCAACAGGCCATGACTATAAACAACCATCGAGTGTAATAAAAGCGCCGGAAGCTTAACACCCTTTTGACCTATACATTTATTTTAAGGTACGAATGCGTTTATTCAACGGTAAATGAAGCAGACGAAACAAGCTGTTTTTCCCATTCATCAAGCCCCTCTATAGTGTATTTAGCAATGTCCCTCAGTGCTTCAACGGTCAAAAAAGCCTGGTGTGGTGTGAGCAATACTTTTGGATGGGTTATTAACCTCGTCAACAACTCGTCCCGAACCTGGTCTTTCTCGTGGTTTTCAAAGAAAATTCCTCTTTCGAACTCATATACATCTGCTCCATAAAAGGCTATCTTTCCTTCATCAAGGGCATTTAAAACGGCCGTTGTATTTACCAGTCCACCCCTGGAAGTATTAACAAGCATCACTTCATCCTTCATAAGAGCTATAGAGGAAGTGTCAATCATATAATGTGTATTTGGACTTAATGGTACATGAAGGGAGATGATATCACTTTGCCCTAACAGATCTGGTAAATCCACAGTATCCAATTCAAAATCTATCAGTTGTGGATTAATGTCATATCCAATTACCCTACAGCCAAAACCCTTAAATATTGTTGCAACTGTTTGCCCAATATGTCCCAGGCCGATCAAGCCAACTGTTCTTCCATGCAGATTAAAACCCGTTAAGTTATCCACCCTAAAATCATTAATTTTGCAATTTTCAACCGCTGTGATCAGGTGACGGTTTAAGGCTAGCACCAGCGCCACGGTATGTTCAGCTACAGCAAAAGGCGAATAATTAGGAATGTTTTTTACAAGTATCTGGTGTTTCTGTGCAGAATTGAAATCAATATGATCGGTGCCGGCTGAACGTGTGAGGATGTATTTTACTCCCAATTCGGCAAGCTTCTCAACCACTGGGGAAGAAACATCATCACTTGTGAAAACAACTACCGCCTGGTTGCCCGCTGCAAAATGAGCTGTTTCCAGACTAAGCCTAAGAGATTGCCAGCTCAGTTCGTGTTTACCTGCGCAAGCATCGATCAAGGTATCCTTTTCAGTTTTTTTAGCACTATAAACAATAGCCTTCATCCTGTAAATCTTTAAATTAACCTATACAAATCTACAAAGGTGTAAATTTCAATGTGTTGACAACAATCAGGTTGGTAGCTGATATACGTCAGCTCAGTCGGTAAAAATATGTCCTACTTTCGATGGTTCGGAACAAATATCTGACAATTGCATATGAAGAAGTCCATCCTTATTCTGACCGACAGGAGTGCAAACGCACTTCATGCGTCTGATACGGCTATGATGCTGGCAGGCCGACTTGGAAAAAATCTGATCTTGCTGAATTGCAACAATACGATCTCAGGAATAACTTATCTCTCGAGCCAGTTAACAGATCCTTATCATGCCGGTTATGAGGAACGAAAATCGGCTCTGGAAGCGATTAGCCATCATATGAAGGAACAATTTAAAAAGAGATTTCCAGATCAGCGCTTACTCTCCGTCGATATCATTATCCGCGACGGTGATGTCCAGGCCAATGTTGCAGATGTACTTCCTCAGCACAACATCTCTCTCATTGTTATGGGCAGCCGCTCAGATTCTGTAACAGGACACTTGCTTTTTGGAAGCGACACTAAAAATGTCGTAGATCATTCACCCGTACCTGTATTAATTGTTTCAGGTCCCAAACAAATCAAACCAATCATCAAATTGACGTTTGCTACAAACTTTCTTGAACAAGATACAGCAGCACTGGATTATCTCCTCAACCTAAGTAAACAGCTCGAAGCGAAGCTCGAAATTGTACACATCAAGCAGTACGGCGTAGAACCCAGGCCAAAAAGTTTTTCCCTGGAAAAAAAGATCGAACAAGCCTGCGCTAAGAATCCTGAATCAATAGTATATAGGGAAGTTTATGGCAAAAATGTGGCTCAACGGCTTCAGCGTTTTTGCAAAGAGAACAATTCAGATATTCTGGTACTCAGCTACCAATATCATTCCGTTCTTTTTCGTGTTCTAAAACAAAGCACTGTAGAATGGGCGCTATCCAGCCATCGAATCTCGCTGCTTGTCATTCCCAATCTTACTCATCATCAACAAAAATCAGAATCATCGTCAACCAAACACTCAGAACTTTTAGGCAGCCTAACAAATATTGTCTTTTAGAAATCTAATAACAACATCTAATATGGAATATATAAAAAATTTTAGTGAAATTGGTATTGAAGACATTCCCGCTGTGGGCGGAAAAAATGCTTCCCTTGGCGAGATGTATACGACTTTGACGCCGATAGGTATCCTGGTGCCAAAGGGATTTGCAGTAACATCCGCTGCATTTAGTTACTTTCTGGAGTACAACCATTTATCAGATCCTTTAAATACTTTAATGCAACAATTGGATAAGCGTACTTTCAGTAACCTGGCGGATACAGGCCTGAAATCACGACAACTGATTGCTAACGCCAGTTTCCCAAATGATCTTGAAGCTGTAATTTCTTCTGCCTATGAAGACATGTTTGAAGGCGGTTCGCGTGAGGTAGCTGTCAGAAGCAGTGCAACTGCTGAAGATCTGCCCCAGGCGAGCTTTGCCGGACAGCATGAATCGTATTTAAATATCAAGGGAGCTCAATCCGTCTTAACTGCTGTGAAAAGATGTTTTGCTTCACTCTACACCGATAGGGCTATCAAGTATCGGGAAGACAAAGGATTTGACCATAGTAAAGTATTGTTGTCTGTTGGAATACAGGAAATGGTGAGGGCCGATTTGAGTTGTTCCGGTGTAGGCTTCACGCTGGAGCCGGAATCAGGTTTTCGTGAAGTAATACATTTAGCCGGAGTGTGGGGCTTAGGTGAAAATATCGTACAAGGCACAGTTACTCCAGATGAATTTCTGATTTATAAACCTGCAATCCGCCAGGGCCATCGTTCAATTATTCAAAAGAAACTAGGCAGCAAAGACCAGATGATGGTTTATGGCGGGCGGGAAAATCTTTCAGAGACTACAATCAACCAAGAAACACCTCAGGAACTTCGTAAACAGTTTGTGCTGGCCGACGGGGAAGTAGAAAAACTAGGAGGGTGGGCATTAGCTATAGAAAATCACTACCAACGAAATATGGATTTCGAATGGGCAAAAGATGGCGTGAGTGGCCAACTCTATATTTTACAGGCTAGGCCAGAGACCGTACACCAACAGTCTAAGCCGCTCACCAGAGACAGTTACAAGCTTAAGAGCGAAGGAACCAAGCTGACCCAGGGGCTTGCAATCGGCAGCCGCATTACTTCTGGCTATGCTAAGATTCTATCCAGTCCTTCAGATATTGATAAGCTTCAGGAAGGTGATATCCTGGTTACAGACCAAACCAGCCCCGATTGGGACCCTGTTCTTAAGAAGGTTGCGGGAGTAATAACCAATAAGGGGGGAAGAACAAGCCATGCAGCAATTATTGCTCGCGAATTGGGTGCCGCAGCCATCGTTGGTACAGAAAATGCGACCACTGCCATCCGGGATGGAGAACTGATAACGATAGATTGTGCTGAAGGTAAAACCGGATTTGTTTATCGGGGTAAGTTGGAATATGAAATTACCACAGCTAATCTCTTAGACATTCAACTACCCGATCATCCCGCGGCGCAGTTAATCATAGCAGACCCTGAAAGGGCCTTTGAACTCTCTTTTCTGCCCAACCACGGAGTAGGCCTCCTAAGGATGGAATTTATGATCAGCAATCATATTAAAATACATCCAATGGCCTTATTATGTATGGATAAAATCACCAATGCCGATGAGCTTGCCCAGGTCAAAGAGCTCACTGCGGGCTATCCAAAACCAGAAGATTATTTTGTAGATAAACTTGCAGAAGGTATTGCTATGATTGCGGCAGCATTCTCCCCTAAAGAGGTGATTGTGCGCATGAGCGATTTTAAAACAAACGAATACGCTGGTTTAATTGGAGGAAAAGACTTTGAGCCAGAAGAAGAGAACCCAATGATTGGATTTCGTGGCGCATCCAGGTATTACCACCCACTCTATAAAGATGCTTTTTCCCTGGAATGCAGGGCAATTAAAAGAGTGCGTGAAGAAATTGGGCTTACAAATGTTAAGGTGATGATTCCTTTCTGCCGTACTGTAGAAGAAGGAAAGAAAGTAGTGGCATTGATGGCAGAAAACGGTCTCAAAAAGAATGAAAATGGGCTGGAAATTCTGGTAATGGCCGAATTGCCCACCAATGTTTTGTTAGCCAAAGAATTTGCAGAAGTTTTCGATGGTTTTTCCATCGGATCGAACGACCTGACGCAGCTCACCCTAGGGGTCGACAGAGACTCTGTGCTGGTCTCTGAATTGTTTGATGAAGAAAATGCTGGTACTATACAATTAATCAAAACGATGATTAATGAGGCCAAGAAATATCATAAACATTGCGGCCTTTGTGGACAGGCTGCCAGCGATTCCTTGTCATTTACAAACATGCTCGTTGAAGCAGGAATTGACAGCATTTCTTTTAACCCCGACGCACTTTTAAACGGCATTGAACAAATTAACAAAGCGCTGAAAAATACAGAAATGGTCCAACAGTAATAAGAATATTGTCTTAGCTCAAGCTTCCGCTTGATCAAGATCAACCAGTTACTTAACCAAGACAAAACGCTTAATACAAAATAGCCGCACATTAGCGGTTGATAATCAATCTATTTTAAACTTTAATTTTTAAGATTATGAAAACGGATGCTCAAATCCAGAAAGAAGTCATGGAAGAACTAAAATGGGAACCAGGTCTTCGCACAGCAGAAATAGGTGTTGCTGCAAAAGATGGAGTAGTTACACTCTCGGGAGAGGTAGATACTTACCTAAAGAAACTAAGTGCAGAACGGGCTGCCAAGCGGGTATCTGGTGTGAAAGCCGTTGCTGAAGATATTCAGGTGGGGCCATCCGTTGGTTTCCAGAAAACCGATGCTGAAATCGCTGCAGCCGCACTCAATGGGCTAAAATGGAATTCAGCCGTCCAGGATGAAAAAATAAAAATTAAGGTCGAAAACGGGGTAGTTAAAATGGAGGGAGAAGTGGAATGGGATTTTCAACGAACCCAGGCTCAAAAAACAATAGAATCTTTGCCAGGGGTGAAAGTGGTGATTAACCAGGTTCATTTAAAACCAGTACTTTCTGCTGAAGGCGTTGAGCACCAGATTAATGCTGCATTCCAAAGAAATGCAACCATTGATGCGAAAGGAATTCAGGTCAGCGTAGAAGGCAGCAAAGTAACACTGCGTGGAAAAGTGAGGTCACTTACAGAAAAAGACGATGCGGCCGACGCTGCATGGGCGGCACCCGGAGTCACTTCAGTAGTTAATCTGCTTACAATTGAAGAACCCGAGTATGAATTGGACTGAGAAGGCTTAACCACGGTCTAGAACAAGCAATACTTATTTATGAAAATTTACAAATCATTTAAAAAACATAATTATGTCAACCTTAGTAAAATCAAATGATTTTCCGGCGTTACGTTCAGCACTGGAAAATTTCTGGAATCCAGAAAAATTTTTTAACAGGCCATTTCTTAACGGACAAGTCCTGCCTGCGGTCAACGTTAAAGATAAAAAGAATTCTTATGAGCTGGAAGTGGCGGCTCCGGGGTTTAAAAAAGAAGACTTTAAGCTGATCACCGAAAACGGCCTGCTGACCATCAGCGCCGAAACAAGCAGTGAGAAGGAAGAAGAAGATGAAAATTTTACCAGGCAGGAATTTTCACGCAGTTCTTTTTCAAGAACTTTTAATTTACCAGACAATGTAAGTAGCGACGATATTTCAGCAAAATTCCAGGACGGCCTCCTCAAAGTGGACATTAAGAAGTCGGGTAAATCAATATCGCCGAAAAAAGAAGTAAAAATTAAATAGCCTGAGGCAAAGCCCTCTGCCTATGGGGGGCTTTGTTTTGTATAACAGCTGGTTTAATACCAAAGGGAGGAGACACTGATCACCCCAGGATCATTTTCCCTTAAGCGCTCGTAAATTGCTACCCTTTATTTATAAATTACGACGATATTTTAGGTATTTGCTTGTTTCCATTATTAAAAACACCATTAAAGAGGCGACTCCAACTACGATAAATTCTTCCATAGAAAGCGCTTGCGTATGGAAAATATCCTGTAGAAATGGAACATAGGTTACCAATGCCTGACTGATGAGTGCCAGCAATACAGACCCCATCATCATTGGATTGCTCCATAATCCGATCTTTAGGAGCGATAGCCTTTCAGACCGTACAGATAGAGCATGACCCATTTGACTAAGACAAAGTATATTGAAGACAATAGTTTGCCAGTGCAAACCATTATGATAAGCCCAGGCATGTGCACTGAGGGCGATACCGGCCATCATTACCCCAATCCAGAGCATATGAAATCCCCTTCCCTGGGAAAAAATATCCTCATCAGGATCTCTGGGTGGCCGCCGCATGATATTCTCCTCTTCCTTTTCGTAAGATAGCGCAATGGCAGGTAATCCGTCCGAGACCAGGTTGATCCATAAAATGTGTATGGGCATCAATGCAACAGGTAATCCAAGCATGGGACCCATTAAGATGGTGAGTAACTCACTTGAGTTTGTGGTTAACAGGTATTTGATCAGTTTCAGTATATTGTCGTATACCTGCCTGCCGGCCCGGATAGCGGGTATAATTGACGCAAAGTTATCATCAAGTAAAACCATGTCTGCCGATGCCTTGGCAACATCAGTACCGGAAATCCCCATTGCGATACCAATGTTTGCAGCATTTAAGGAAGGTGAATCGTTAATCCCGTCACCTGTCATGGCGACAAAATTACCGGTGCTCTGCAATGAGTTTACGATTCTGAGCTTTTGCTCTGGGCTAACTCTTGCATATACCTTAATCCGGGAGACCTTACTTCGCAGTACCTCGTCATCCATCAGGGTCAAATCACTTCCAGTTACCACCAGGTCGTCGTCGTGAGTGATAATTCCTACTTGCCTGGCGATACTTGTAGCCGTTGCAATATGGTCGCCGGTGATCATCACAGGCACAACACCTGCAGCATGACACTCGGCTATGGCTTCGATCACCCCTTCCCGAATAGGATCAATCATCCCTGCCAGACCCAGGAAAATTAAATCTTGCTCATAGTCGGTTTCATTTATATCTTGTGGCAAATGATCAAAATAACGGTAAGCGAAACCCATCACGCGGTTTCCCTGCTCCGCCATAGTCTGCACTTGTTGCAGAATCTTTTCTTTTTCCACATCATTACATCGGGGCAACAACATTTCGGGTGCGCCTTTGGTGAAACAGATCACTTTGCCGTTAATGTGATGAAAGGTACTCATCAGCTTACGTACAGAGTCGAATGGAAGTTCTGCCAAACGGATAGGATCAACATCTTCCGGGCTATGAGCTTCTGCAATTCGCATCAACGCGAGTTCTGTACCCTCGCCTTTTAGCTGGCCGCTTGCATCACTAAAAGAATCGTTGTTAAGCCTGAAAGCACTTAAAAGTAATTGTCCTTCCACAAAGGTCTTCAGCTTTGCTATTTCGTCGCCCTGGTACCATTGCTGTTGGCAGTAAATTTGGGAAACCTGCATTTGGTTCCTGGTCAAAGTACCAGTTTTATCTGTGCATATATATTTAACCGAACCCAATGTTTCTACGGCATGCAGTTTCCTGATCAATGCATTCTTTTTTACCATTTTCCTGGCTGCCAGGGCCAATGATATGGAAATCACAGCAGGCAACGCTTCGGGAATGGCTGCTACCGCAAGGGAAATACTGGTGAGTAGCATTTGTGAAACGCCTTCGCCACGCAGCCAACCCGAGATAAAAAAAATGGTGCAGAGAAATATAATAATGACAGACAAGCGTTTAGTGAACTTTGCCATCCGCAATTGCAGGGGGGTTAAACCTGGTACACGCTGAACCATTTGGGCAATTTTGCCAAACTCTGTATTCATCCCGGTGGCTACCACTACACCAAGCCCACGGCCAGCCGCCACAAAAGTGCCCTTAAAAGCCATGTTTAATTTGTCTGCCAATACCAATTCGCCTGTATCCAACACTTCGGATGATTTCTCAACTGCTGCAGACTCTCCTGTTAATGCAGATTCTTCCACACGTAATCCTGCAGCTTCCAAAATTCTTAAATCTGCTGGTACGGCTACACCAGCTTCCAAAAGAACAATATCACCTACAACAATTTCTTCCTGGTTTATGGTTCTTACAGCTCCATTTCTGCGGACTGTAACCTTGGTAACGTTAGTTTTTTTGAGCGCATCCAAAGCTTTTTCGGCCCGGTACTGCTGATAAAATCCAAGGAGGGCATTAATAAAGACAATTATTAAAATTACTATAGCGTCTGAAAAATCGCCGAGTACAGCAGATACCACGGCCGCACCAATAAGTACCAAAATCCCGATTTCTTTAAATTGTTCGGCGAGCAGCTTTAATTTTCCTTTATGATCAACTTTATACAGCCGGTTTGGTCCCCAGCGCCGCATCCGGTTCATTGCCTCTTCACCGTCCAGACCTTCAACAGAGGTAGAAACAGTTTGCATTACCGTATCCCCATCGAGAATGCACCAATTTTGACTCTCTTCTCCATCTTTTAGGTCTAAAGCAGTTTTCTCGATTTTCATAAGATAAATTTGATTCTACAACTATGTTTTTTATCTTAAGCAAGCAAATGGGATCAAAGTAAAAGCTTATAGATTAGGCTTGGCTACCAGTTCATCCGGTCTTTTATGTAACTGTAACGGGATAAAGGCAGAAAGCCCCCAGCTTGTATTGAAATGCTGTTGATTCCGCTTGGTCTTCCCTTACGAACACGAAACGAATCCTCTTTTAAATGTTAAGGAGTATGATTGCGTTATGTTCTGCAGAGTTACCTGTCCCGTAAGAAGTAACTTCTAAGGCTACGACTGGCAGCCAATACAAAGCATTTAGGTGTCTGTATGCTGATGTGGAATTGCCAGCAAAGGTACTTTGGTATGATAACTCATCCTCTTAGTTTTACTCGGATTCATTAGTCGCTGCAGAAAGCTTCTTTTATAAGTAAACATCGTCAGAATATCTATATTGTTTTCTGAAATATACTTGGAAAGGGTTTCTTCGAAATCCTCCCCGAAGAGATGTTGAGAGGTCACATGTTCATGGAAAAAGTCATCCAGGAATTCCCGGTAGCGGTTAATTTCAGAATCGCGGGAAATTGCAGTCACCGCTTTATCCTTCATTTCATTGGTAAATACCACCACATGTAAAGTCGAGTTAAACAGCTTGGTAAACAATGCCAAAATCCGGCAGGATTCTGCATCTTTTTCAAAGTGATTGGTAGCGAGCAAGATTTTTGCCGGATTACTCAAGCGGTAATCTATTGGAATCGCCAGAACCGGAATTTTCGAATTGCCAATTACCGAAGCTGTTTGTGATCCCCAAAGCTTATCGAGTACATTGCCTGCGCCAGTTGTCCCCATCACAATCAGGTCGATCTCATGTTCCAAACTTGTTTTGCTAATAGATTCAGGCACAGTGGCTATAGTTTCATTCAGAGCGGTATGAATATCTATGCTATAATCTGCTAACATCTCCTGCTTTAAGGTGGCTAGTTGCTGCTCTGCTTGTTCGCGAAGTATGCTGGTCATATCATAATTAGCTCCCGCGAATTCCCCGTAAACAGGTGGAGTTATCTCCAGAATGTGGATAAGATTGATTTCTGCCTTTGCTGCTTTAGAAATATGAATTGCGGCTTTTAGTGCATTAAGGGCAGATTCTGAAAAATCTGTTGGCACAAGTATTTTTTTCATGATAATGATGAATTAGTGAATACAATTTTAAGCTGTCCAAGCGAATAAATGGCGATATTACAACAGGTTCCTCTGTCAGGTCTTAGCCTTTTAGAATTTCCAGAAAGTAGGAATACTGACACTGGTTATTCACTAACAGAGCATTAATATTCATTTCTTTAGTTGCCTTTAACTTCGTGAACCATAATATAAAGTTCAACTTTCTGAATTCACATATGGTTGACGTTCGTCAAGCTTTCAGATGATCTTGCTCAGCAATTTTCCAACGGCGGTCCCAGCATCATACAAAAGCACTCAGAAACAACTATAGTATTGACCACTTAGCTGTTTCCTGTTGATGAATATCAGGAACTTTGGTGGTAACGGTCAATCGGCTTGCTTGGGAAAATATGGAAATTCGTAAAGGAACGAAGAAAGACAGGAAAATAAAGTGCTGTTGGCCGTTCTTAACGAGATTTAAATTTAAAGATATGAATGAGATTATTGATAACATCTATAAACGCCGGGCTGTAAGGAAGTACAAAGATATAGGCATCAGCCGTGAAGTCATTGATGAACTCATTATGGCAGGAAAAATGGCGCCTTCAGCTATGAATAAACAACCCTGGAAATTCTATGTGTTAACGGATAAGGAAATAATAAAGAAGCTTTCTCATGGCATTCAAGAAGTGGCTTTAAAAAAGATGAAGGGAAAAGGGGTTAAAGAGATTGCTAAAGCAGCGCTGAGCTTATTCCATTTCTCATCTATCAAAAATCTCTTAAATATCGAAGACCATGTTTTTTATAATGCTCCGGTGGTTATTTTCATCAGTCATCAAAGAGACGATGAGTGGGGGAAACTGGATGTTGGCATGTGCGCACAAAACATCATGCTTGCAGCTAAATCCTTAGGATTAGAAAGCTGTCCGGTAGGTTTTGCAAAGTATGTTAGCGAGAGCCCGGAATATGCCCTGCTAAAAGTTCCTGAAAATGAAGAGGTGGATTTGGCGATAGTATTGGGTTACGGAGACGAAAGTCCTGATATACCTAATCGAACGGGAGATCATATCATTTATATATAATTTCGTATGCTATTACCCGGGATTTAAAGCATTCATAAGGGAGTAAAACAACTCTTTTACAGGGTAAATAGTTGCATGTCGTTTCTGGATTGGCCAGGCTCAGGTATACGCTGTAAAGCTGATTGCCAATAATTTCTTATCTGGGCTAGGGGAGGCATTCGGATTAAAAAGAAAGCTCAAAACGAGGATGCCACGTTCCTTACCAAAGATTTACAAAAAATAAATTGCTTCCATATCCAGGTTTGGCTATGCTATTGCGTACTAGATGCTCCTGAATACGGATGAGAATCAGGTACTTTCTGCAAGGTCATCAGGTATTTTCCGATTAAACTATGTTCCCTTTAGATCTGTTTATTTAAGAAATTTTCCTCTATGAAAACAAAACAGATAGTATTCCTTATTCCTTTGCTGATTATTTCAGCCCTCCCGGCCTTTGCACAGCGGGGAGTACCGCCAAAAGAAAAAACTTCAACAGTAAGCGCTGCATTGCGTGGTGACCAGGTTTGGGTAATGAATGCAAAATCCCACGACCTGGAAGACAGCACAGCTGTGCCTTCCAAACGTTTGGCCATACAAAGAGCCGTTTTTAAACCTATCCCGAAGAAATTAAGGAAGTAGCCAACCTTTAAAGAATGTTAAATTTTTTTGATTCCGGACCCCAATTTCTGTTTTTTCGGGCTCCGGTTTGCTCTTCGTACTTTGCCTTTGCAAGGCAACCCTTTCCATCCCGGGCACAGGTGCTTCCTGTAGGCCCTGGATTAACCAATTCGTAGAACATGCGATCCCATAGCAGGCAATCACAGTTTATTATGAAAAATCTTACATTAAAAAAAATCTTCTAAATATTACGCTTCTGGTGTGATGCTGTATTTAATCCCTACCTTGCAGGTCTAATCCGAAATTGATCCGGAAACATCACATGCAGAATACGGATAAAATTAGTACGCTGATTGAATTGAACGAGGAGTTGGAAAACTACTTCAGAAA
>JAZQRF010000273.1:0-16322 GCA_045629485.1 Pelobium sp.
AGTTTGTCTTAACCTATATCAATAGCTAATTTTAGCAAAGTCCGAATAATGAATACCAGAGAAAACGTTAAAGTAGCCTTAGAATCTATAAAAAGTAATAAGTTAAGGACTTTTTTAACGGCTTTGATTATCGCCATTGGGCTGATGGCTCTTGTAGGTATTTTAACATCTATAGATGCTATAAAAAGTTCTTTGAATAACACCTTCTCCAGTATGGGTGCCAATTCTTTTACTATCAGAAACAGAGGTACAGGCATCAGGATTGGCGGTAATGGTACAAGACCCAAAAACTGGCCGGTTATAAAGTATAGGGAAGCAATGGATTTTAAAGCAAACTTTGCTGTGCCTGCAGTTGTTTCTGTAAATACTTTTGCCTCCAGAGCGGCGACAGTAAAATACCAAAATCAAAAAACCAATCCAAATATTACTGTTTTAGGAGCTGATGAAGGATATGCTGCCACCGGAGGCTACACATTTGCTGAAGGACGAAATTTTTCCTCTCATGAAATGGAATTTGGTTCTAATGTGGTTATAATAGGAGATGAGCTAAAACAAAAATTTTTTAAAGATGAAAGTCCTCTGGATAAAATCATCACCATTGGTACCAACAGATTTAAAGTTATAGGTGTATTTGAGCCTAAAGGTTCCAGCATGGGCTTTGGTGGTGATAAAGTTTGCGTTATTCCCATATCTAAAGGCAGACAAATAATGACTTCTCAAAATCCTACATACACTATTTCTGTTATGGTTAATGATCCTATGCAAATGGATTATGCAGTAGGAGAAGCCACCATTTTGATGCGGAAAATAAGAAATATTGGAGTCCAAAACATAAATAACTTTGAGATCTCTAAAAGCGATGCGATTGCAGAAACACTTATAGATAACTTAAAACTGGTGCAATATGCCGGAATTGCTATCGGACTCATTACTTTATTAGGAGCTGCCGTTGCGTTGATGAATATCATGATGGTTTCCGTAACAGAACGAACACGAGAGATAGGAATTAGAAAAGCTATTGGTGCAACACCGCAAGTGATTAGAAAACAATTTCTCTACGAAGCTATTGTAATTTGTCTAATGGGAGGCATATTTGGCATTTTCTTAGGAATTGTTATGGGTAATTTGTTGGCGATGGCTATGGGCGCTTCTTTTCTTATCCCCTGGTTATGGATTTTTATTGGACTTGCTTCCTGCGTGGGTACTGGCCTGCTATCTGGAATATTACCTGCTTCTAAAGCTTCCAGATTAGACCCTGTTGAGGCTTTGAGGTATGAGTAAATTACTTTTTAGTGATTAATGCGCTGGACAACTCACAAATAAAAACTCTAAAATAGTAGTTCGTTATGCAAAGAATAATCAGATAACAAAAGTTCTACATAAGGGGTCAGTAAGGATTTTTCTAGCGCACCAGCATGACGCAAATGATGCATGTCTGAACCAATAAAATCGATTAAATTATTATCTACCAATTCTTCTGCTACCTTTTGTGTTTGCTTTCCATAATAACCCGTTAATGAAATGGTGTTAAGTTGAAAATAGCACCCATATTCTTTAGCCTGATAATAGCTTTCTACTGAATGATGGAAGTAAGGATATCTCTCCGGATGAGCTAAAATAGGTTTATATCCTTTGTCATTCATCTTCTGAATGATGTCCTTTAGGTTATTCGGATAATTGATGTAGGACAACTCAAATAACAAATAATTATCTCCTAAAGTTAAGAGTTCGGATTTGTACAGTTTATTCTCAAAAGTTTCATCTAGATAATATTCCGCAGCAGCTTCTACTGTTAAGTTTATTTTTTGTTGATGAAATTCTTCCCTTAAAACATCAAGGGCTTTGTAAATTGTATCTGGGGTATTCCTGTAATAATCTGCCATGATATGTGGTGTGGCAATTAATTTAGAAAAGCCAAGGTCTATAAACCTTTGGGCCATCATTACAGATTCTTTTACGGTGGGTGCGCCGTCATCAATACCGGGGAGGATATGCGAGTGCATATCTACCCCAATATTTCTAAAGTCATATTTTACTTCTTTTTTCTTTTTAAATAGCCCAAACATTAACGATTCTGATATTGATCTTCGTAATAATGTTGGTAATTACCAGAAGTCACGTTATTCAACCATTCTTCATTTTCCAGATACCAATCAACCGTTTTCTCTAAACCTTCTTCAAACTGAAGACTTGGCTCCCAGCCTAAATCATTTTTTAGTTTTGTCGCATCTATGGCGTAACGTAAATCGTGTCCTGCTCTGTCGGTTACATAAGTAATTAGCTTTTCTGATTCTCCTTCTGCTCTGCCCAACTTCCTGTCCATCACTTTGCACAGGGTTTTAATCAGGTCGATGTTTGTCCACTCGTTATGCCCGCCTATGTTGTAGGTAGAACCTGATTTTGCTTTGTGAAAAATCACATCAATTGCTCTGGCATGGTCTTCCACCCAAAGCCAATCTCTTATATTTTCACCTTTACCGTAAATCGGGATTGGCTTATTTTGTTTGATATTGTGAATAGAAAGCGGTATTAATTTCTCAGGAAAATGGTAAGAGCCATAATTGTTAGAGCAGTTAGAAATCACACAATCCATCCCGTAAGTATCAGCGTAAGCTCTAACGAAATGATCTGAACTAGCTTTAGATGCAGAGTAAGGAGAATGCGGATCGTAAGCTGTAGTTTCTGTAAACATTTCCGTTCCTTCGCCTAAAGAACCGTAAACTTCATCTGTAGAAACATGGTAAAAACGCTTCTTATCGTAATTCCCTTTCCAGTTAGCTTTTGCGGCGTTTAAGAGATTTACTGTCCCTAAAACATTAGTCATCACAAACTCAAGAGGATTAGAGATTGATCTATCTACATGAGATTCTGCTGCTAAATGGATTACCGCATCAAAATTTTCTGTTTCGAAAAGTTGATTAATGAAACCAGCATCTACAATATCTCCCTTAACAAACGTATAGTTGGCTGCATTTTCTACGTCTCTTAAATTTTCCAGATTTCCAGCGTAAGTTAATTTATCAAGATTTACGATTTGGTAATCAGGATAAGTATTTACAAATCTCCTTACAACGTGAGATCCTATAAATCCGGCTCCGCCGGTGATGAGTATTTTCATTTTTCTAGTTGGTTAGTTGGTAACTATCTAGTTTTTCAGGCCTAACAAACGGACCAAACAGATACTTACCAACTACGTTAAAAAGGATTATTCTTAATATATTTTTCCCACTCCCACGCAGATTTCATCATGTCATCAACATTTAATTCTGCTTTCCAGCCTAATTCGTTCTGAGATTTAGTAACGTCTCCGTACACTTTTTCGATATCTCCAATTCGGCGGGGGCCAATTTGGTAGTTTAATTTCTCTCCTGTAGATTTTTCAAAAGCATGGATAATTTCTAATACTGTTGTGCCTTTGCCGGTTCCAATATTAAACACCTCATAGTTATCTTTAGAACGGCCTTCTTCCATTCTTTGGATTGCTGCCACATGAGCTTTAGCTAAATCTACCACATGGATATAATCTCTGATGCAGCTTCCGTCCGGGGTATCATAATCATCACCAAAAACAGTGATCTTTTCTCTCTTACCAATAGCCGTTTGCGTTATGAAAGGAACTAAATTCTGAGGAACTCCAATTGGCAGCTCACCAATTAAAGCAGTTTCATGCGCTCCAACCGGATTAAAATATCTTAGAGCAACAATATTATAATTTTTGTTTACTGCTGCTGTTTCTTGTAGTATTTCTTCTGAAACTTGTTTGGTATTCCCGTAAGGAGATTCTGCCTTTTTTACGGGGGCAGCTTCTGTTACTGGCAAAACATCCGGTTGACCATAAACTGTACAGCTGGAAGAAAAAACAAAATTAATTGGCTTTTCTTGATAAGCAATTAACAAGTTAAAAAGAGAAACAAAATTATTGTGATAATATTTTAATGGCTGCTCTACAGATTCTCCAACCGCTTTAAATGCTGCAAAATGAATTACACCTTTAATATCATCATTAGCGGCTAAAAATGCAGAAGTCTTTTGCTCATCACATAAATCAAACTCATGAAACTCTGGTTTAAACCCAATGATTTTTTCTATTTGATCTAAAATTTTTATGGATGAATTTGATAAGTTATCCACTATTACAGGAGTGTAGCCTGCATTGTATAATTCTACTACTGTATGAGAACCAATAAATCCGGTTCCTCCGGTTACAAGAATTTTATTCGCCATTTTATTTGTTATAATTTGTAAAGTCTTTATGATCTATTTTCTCTAAAGCCTCTTTTGATAATGATTTAAAATATTCGTAAGTAATTTTTAATCCTTCTGCCCTGTTCACTTTTGGCTCCCAGTTTAGCAGTTCTCTGGCTTTTGTAATTTCAGGTCTCCTTTGTTTAGGATCATCCTGAGGAAGTGGTTTGTAAATCACTTTCTGTTCAGTCCCGGTTAACTTTATAATCTCCTCTGCAAACTGACTAATAGTAATTTCATCCGGATTCCCGATGTTTACTGGCTGTGCATAATCAGACAATAATAATCTGTAAATTCCTTCTACCAAATCATCCACATAACAGAAAGAACGTGTTTGAGAACCATCTCCAAAAACGGTTAAATCTTCGCCTCTTAAAGCCTGACCAATAAATGCTGGCAAGACTCTGCCATCATTCAATCGCATACGCGGGCCGTAGGTATTGAAAATTCTCACGATGCGTGTTTCCAGGCCATGGAAAGTATGATAAGCCATGGTAATGGCTTCCTGGAAACGCTTTGCTTCATCATATACGCCGCGAGGGCCAACCGGGTTTACATTGCCCCAATATTCTTCTGGTTGGGGGTTTACTGCCGGATCGCCATAAACTTCTGAGGTAGAAGCAATAATGATCCTTGCATTTTTAACTCTTGCCAAACCTAATAAATTGTGGATTCCCAAAGAACCAACTTTAAGTGTTTGGATAGGAATTTTAAGGTAATCTATGGGGCTGGCCGGAGAAGCAAAATGTAGAATATAATCTAATTCGCCAGAAACATGTACGAATTTAGAAACATCATGATGATGAAATTCGAAATTTTCTAGTTTAAACAGGTGCTCAATATTAACTAAATCTCCTGTGATCAGATTATCCATTGCTATTACATGGTAATCTTCTTTGATAAACCTATCGCAGAGATGTGATCCTAAAAATCCGGCTGCACCGGTGATTAATACTCTTTTTCTTGCCATTATGCTTCTATAACTTTTCTGCCTATACTATTGTAATAAAACCCTAAGTCGATCATTTTTTGAAGGTCGTACAGATTACGGCCATCAAAAATCACTTTCGATTTCAGATTTGCTTCCATCATGTTATAATCCGGATTACGGAATAAAGGCCATTCTGTAGCTATAATTAAGGCATCAGCATCTTTCAAAGCTTCATAAGGGTTTTCAGAAAAGCTGATTTTATCGCCAACCAAACGTTTTACATTCTCCATTGCTTCAGGATCATAAGCCACTACTTCTGCTCCCGCTTTTACTAATTCATCAATGATATACAAAGCTGGCGCTTCTCTAATATCATCAGTTTCTGGTTTGAATGCTAATCCCCACAAAGCAAATTTCTTACCTGTTAAATCAGATTTATAATACTGATTCATTTTTTCTACGATTTTTAATTTCTGAACCTGGTTAACATCCATTACAGATTTTAAGATCTTGAAGTCGTAGTTATATTCTTCGGATGATAAAGCCAAAGCCTGCACATCTTTAGGGAAACAGCTTCCGCCATAGCCTATTCCCGGGAACAAAAATCTCTTTCCAATACGGGCATCAGAACCTATTCCTTTTCTTACCATATCCACATCTGCCCCTACCAATTCGCAAAGGTTGGCTACCTCATTCATAAAAGTGATTTTTGTAGCTAAAAATGAATTTGCAGCATATTTGGTAAGCTCAGAAGATCTTTCGTCCATAAAAATTATTGGATTTCCTGATCTTACATAAGGAGCGTACAATTCGCCCATCAAAGCTTGTGCTTTTTCGCTAGATGTGCCTACTACTACCCTATCAGGCTTCATAAAATCTTCTACGGCAACACCTTCCCTTAAAAACTCAGGATTCGAAACCACATCAACTTCTACTTGGGTATTTTCGTTAAATACTGCTTTAACTTTATCTGCGGTGCCTACCGGAACTGTAGATTTGGTGACTATGACTTTATAATTATCAACAAGGCCGGCGATATCTTTTGCTGCACCTAAAACATAACTTAAGTCTGCCTTACCATCTCCACCGGGTGGCGTTGGTAATGCTAAAAAGATAATTACTGCATCTTTTATAGCTTCTGCTAAATTTGTTGTAAAATTAAGTCGGCCTTGTTCTATATTCCTGTTGAAAAGAATATCCAAACCCGGCTCATAAATGGGCATTATCCCATTTTTCATTTTTTCAACCTTTTCTTCTATAATGTCTACACAGGTAACATTATTGCCGGTTTCGGCAAGACAAGTTCCGGTTACAAGGCCAACATAACCAGTTCCGATTACAGCAATCTTCATATATTATTAGAAAGTTATTATCAATTTCTTTAAACTTGACGAAGTTAAACAATACAACTCTTAAATGCTTGCAATTTATAACTTTGGTGTAAAAATTTATTACTTTTTAGTTTTTCTGTTATCGCCTTTCAATAAAAAAGCCCAGCAATGGATTTCCGGCCGGAAGGGATGGAGAAAAAAGTGGAGTAATAATGATATTGATGCCTCTGCATGGTTCCATTTTGCATCTTTAGGAGAATTTGAGCAAGGGAAACCTTTATTAGAATATTTCAGAGAAAAATTTCCTGATAAAAAAGTTGTAATCACTTTTTTTTCTCCATCTGGTTATGAAATTAGAAAAAACTCTCCATTGGGCGATTACATCCTTTATTTACCATTAGATACCGCTAAAAATGCCCGAGATTTCTTAGACATTTTCAAACCAGAAGTTGCATTCTTCAATAAATACGAATACTGGTTTCATTTCTTTAAAGCTTTAAATAAACAGCAAATTCCTTTATATGTTACTTCTGCAATTTTCAGACCTGATCAAGTATTTTTTAAAAAATACGGAAATTTCAATAGACGTATTTTAAGCCATGTAACACATTTCTTTGTCCAGAATAAGCAATCAGAAGAATTATTAAAAAGTATAGGTTTAACTAATTATACTCTTAGCGGAGATACGAGATTTGATAGCGTAAATAATCTTTCAAAAAAAATCAAGGACTTGCCTTTTGTTACTAATTTTAAATCAAATTCTTCTCTAATAGTAGCTGGCAGTTCATGGCCAGAAGATGAAAAATTACTAGCTGACTGGGCTTTAAAGAATCATGACCAATGGAAAATCATATTTGCTCCGCATGAAGTGAAAGAGGAGAAAATAAATGGTGTGGTTAATCTATTCCCGGAAGGATCTGTCATTAAACATTCTGAGATAAAAGATCAGGATTTAGGTAATTATAAAGTTCTGATAATTGATAATATTGGGATGCTTTCTTCTTTATACCCTTACGGAGAAATAGCCTATATAGGCGGAGGATTTGGCGCTGGAATACATAACACTTTAGAGGCCGCAGCCTGGGGCATGCCCGTTGTCTTTGGTCCAAAATATCAAAAATTTCAGGAGGCTAAAGATCTTATAAATATTGGGGCCGGCTTTACTATCTCTAATCAGCAAGAGCTAAATACGACATTAGACCGGTTAACTAAAGACAAAACTCAAAGGGAAGAATCTGCAAGGAAAGCAAAGAAATATGTTGATGAGAACGTTGGAGCCACGAAAATTATTATGGAAAAAGTATTTGGTTAGGACTTGTTGAGGACTTGTTGAGGACAAACTAAAACTGGGAATCTTTAGAAGATGTTCCCAGTTTAGTTTAAATTTTATTTATTAAGAATGATATCTTCTAAAGCATCAATCCATTTAGGATGATCATTTAAGCTTTCGACAAGCTGAACTTTTTCGCCACCAAGTTTCTGGAATTCTTCATGATACTCGAAGGTAATTTCATAAAGGGTCTCCAAACAATCTGCTACAAATGCAGGGCAAAGTACCAGGATCCTTTTTACACCTTTAGCTGCAAGTTCTTTCAATACATCGCTGGTGTAGGGCTGCATCCATGGATCGCTACCTAAGCGGGATTGGAAGCATAACGTATAATTATTTTTATCCAAAGACAACTCCTCGGCTATTAACTTTGCCGTTTGGTAACATTGCGCCGAATAACAAAATTTATTATTTTCAGTAAGTGTTCGACAGCAATCTTTAACCTGCAAGCAATGCACACCTGAAACATCTGCCTTTTTCATTTGCCTTTGAGGTATCCCATGGAAACTAAAAAGGATATGATCCCACTGTTGGTCTAAGTACTTTCTTGCATTATCAGCAAAAACCTGAATCATTCCCGGATGATCGTAGTAATTGTTTATGAAACTTAAGGACGGAATAGCCTGCCATTTACTAACAATTTCCATCACCAACTGATGAACTGAACCTGTTGAAGCGGAAGCGTATTGCGGAAAAAGAGGAACAACTTTAATACTTTCTACTTTAGCCTGTTTTAACCTTTCCAGGGCATCGGGGATCGATGGTGACTGGTAACGCATAGCCAATTCTACATGATAATCGTCGCCTAGCCTTTCAGCAATAATATCTTTAACCGAATTCCCGTAAATCAACAAGGGAGAGCCCTCTTTCGTCCATATCTCTTGATAGAGTTTTGCTGATTTTGGACTTCTGAAAGGAACAATAATTCCTCTTACCAATAAATTCCTTTTAATTGGATGTATATCGATAACCCTTTCATCCATTAAAAATTGATCCAGATATTTTCTCACATCTGCAGTAGAAGGACTATCAGGTGTACCTAAATTTACAAGCAGAATTCCCTTTTTATTCATTTATTGTTGAGTTAGTTTTTAATTGCCAGAGTCTCCACCAGGGGGTTGCCGGCGAATCGTGATGTTCGTAATGATAACCAAAGAAATAACAGCTTATAAAAGCCCATACATGGTTTTTTGACTGTGTTGTAGATTGGTATTGATTATGATGCTCGCCTTTATGTGGTAAATAAGTTCCGAAATAAAAAAGCTGTAATGTGCTTAATAAAGCTGGCGCTACCCAAAATACAAGCAAATTTCTTTCTGGCACCCAAATTTTCAGCACATTAAAGATAATTGCCATGGATAAGATTTGCCACCACGAAATATATTGCATAATAAAATGATAATACCAGGAAAAAAAACTTCCTGAATGATAGTCAGGATCTTTTTCTGTATGTACAAACTGATGGTGCTGGTGATGTTTAGTATTTAACTTCTTAAATGCAAAAGCAGCATATAATGCGGTACAAACCTGTCCTAAAAAATTGTTGAGTTTTAGATTATCCGGAGCAATGGTACGATGCATAGCATCATGAGCAGTAATAAACAAGCCAGTATACAAATGCATTTGTATCAATACAAATATGTAAACCAGCGGGTTAGCAAAACTAAACTCCCAGCTTAATAAATTAAATAAACTAATAAACCATAATGAGATGATCAAAACAGCTATCCATACGCCCTTATATCTATTATTGCTCAAAATAGTTTTGAATTAAATACTAAAATGATTCCAATGTTCTTTTCACATCTTCCATTAACCACATTGGTGTAGAAGTTGCGCCGGCAATTCCAACTTTATCCCCTGGCTTAAACATATTCATATCCAAATCCTCCGGCTTTGTTATGAAATAAGTGAAAGGATTGTTTTTCCGGCATACTTCGTAAAGTACCTTTCCGTTCGATGACTTCTTGCCCGAAACAAATACAATTTTATCAAAATTCTTAACAAACGCAGGCAAATCTTTATCCCGGTTAGAGACCTGGCGGCATATCGTATCATTTGCCTTCACCTCGTAACCTCGACTAATCAATTCGTCTTTGATCTTGTAAAACTTATCAGTCGATTTTGTGGTCTGGCTATATAATGTAATCTTATTAGGTAATTCCACATTATCCAGCTCAGCAATATCCTGAAAAACAAGTGCTTCATTATTGGTTTGCCCCTGCAATCCTATCACTTCTGCATGCCCATGCTTCCCAAAAATCAGGATATTCTCTTTGGCATCGTGGGTGGTTTTAATCCTGTTTTGCAGCTTTAAAACTACCGGGCAAGAAGCATCAATTAAAATGATGTTATTTTCTAAAGCTACTCTATAGGTCTCAGGAGCTTCACCATGAGCTCTGATTAAAACTTTTTCGTTTTTGAGATTCTTAAGATCCTCGTTATCAATAATTCTTAGTCCCTTCAGCTTTAAACGTTCTACCTCTTCATCATTATGTACAATATCACCTAAGCAATATAAATAGCCATCTTCTTCCAAAATTTCTTCGGCCATATCTATTGCATAGACTACACCAAAACAAAATCCGGAATCACTGTCGATCTTAACTTGTAAATTGTACTTCATGAGTTATTTTTCCAAAACAAAAATATAAAAAACCATATCAGAGCATTGCAATATTTAATATTGCAAAAAACAAGAATTGTGTTACAAATAGTATTAATCCAACCGAATTGCTCTTCCTAAAATCCATGGCAAAATAAAACCTAAGCATCAAAAAAGAAACAATGTACCAGGCGATATAGTTTTGCAATGGGATGTAATTACCGGTCCAGCTCCAATAATTTTGCGCAATGGCAACGGGCTCTATCAATACATCAGTAATCACCAAAATAAAAGCCCCTGTTAATGATTTGAGAATAGGCTGATGTTTGAACCTTCTTTTCAGGAATGATCCTATAGAAAAAACCAGTATAAACCAGTTCACTCCAATAATCAAAGGAATTTCAGCCAATTTTATTCCAAGGGTTTCGCCATAGGCATATTCGCCAAAAATCTTCCCCGTAGTTACTCCCAAGAGTTCAACAACGAAGCCTGCAACGGTAATGGTAACTGCAGTTATCCAGAAGTTAGCAGAGAACTGTTTCTGGTTGATGATTAAAATTGCTGCCATCAAAAGAAGGTGAAAGGGCACCAGATCTAAAAATAAATCATGCAGATATGGTGTTAATAAGCCCACCAAACCAACTATATGAAATACTATAATAAAAATTATGGAGAGCTGTTTTTTGCCTAAGTTCATACTTCTATTTTTCTTCCTTTCCAATAAACCCGCTTTGTAATGGTATTATAAATGGAGTAAACTGAAATTAGCCCTAAAGATAGAATTTGAAGCGGGTGTATTATAATATTGAGTAAAGGATTTTGACCGGCAAGTAAGGAAATCATCAACCTGCTGAGAATAATTAATGAACAACAGAAAACAAACAGCTCTATATTTAAATAAAAAAACACCATTATGGGCCCACCAATTACCAGGAACAGATAAATCAACAAACCGGTAATAGAATTGCCAAAACCAGAAAGTATATTTTTCGAAAACCCCTGCAAAGCTTCCCGGTAACCTTTATACATCCGGCAGAAAATATAGCTATTTGCCAGTAAAGCCTCACCTCTATAGCCTTGTTGCTTTACCAACTTCATAATTTCCACATCCTCTACAACTTGATTTTTCACCAGCCTGTGCCATTCCTTTTCATGATAAGTGGTGGCTTCAAACATCATAAACTGCCCGCTTGCGGCAGAAAATGCAGGATTCTTGAATAATAACACCAATCTGAGAGGCAATAAATTCAACAGGATAAAATGCATCATAGGCACCACTATCTTTTCGCCCGGCGTAAGCATAATTTGGTTAGTAAATAAACTCAATAATTGCAGTTTATTTAACTCCATTCTATGAATTGCATTATTGATGAGGCCGTCCTGCACAATTTCATCTGCATCCAGGAATATCAAATACTGGCCGCTTGCTTGTTTTGCTAATTGGTGGCAGGCATAATTTTTCCCTAACCATCTTTTCTCCAGTTTCCTTCCTTTTATGAGTGTAAATCTTTTGTCCGTTTCACAAAACTCTTCACAAACGGTATAGGTGTGATCTTCCGAATCATCATCTAAAACAATCACTTCGATGTTTTGATAATCCTGTTCTTTGAGAGATGCTAATAAAGTGAAGATATTATCAGCTTCGTTTCTTGCTGGAATTAGAATAGAGACTTTATGGTGATACGTTCTTACTGATGCTGTTAATTTAGGGTTCGAGATAAAATTAAACAGTGTAACCGTAAATCTTAATATCAGGAAAAAAAATATAACATAGAACAGGATGAACATTTATATCACTTTTTTTGATTGTTGCATTTTAGCATCTTCATGATGTTTGTTAAACTCGCTTTTCACTATCTGTAAGGTTGTATACTCCGGTAGCTCCCACTTTTTCAAATATATGTTTACAGAGGGTTTTCTGTTCTCAAAATAATCAAACAAAATGGAAGCAAAAACACACTGAATCTTTTGATTGGATTGCCTGATGATGTGCATTAAACCTCTTTCAAAAATAACGTCTTTAACATGAGCGGAGTATAATTTCCCCTGGGGAAAAATCAAAACTAGGTTATTTGCGTCTTCCAATAATTCCCCGGCAAATTTTAGTGAATCAACTATAGTTTTTGCCTGCTTATTGATACTAAAAGCGCCCAGATATTTCATAAACCAGACTTCTGAGGCGGTTTCTTCCAGAATCATCACATGAAAATTCTTCTTAATATAGATTTTGTTAAGATAAAATAGCAGGAAACCATCCCACCAGCTGCAATGATTAGCGATGAGAAGAATCGCTTTGTTGCTGTCTGTCTCGATTTTATTGTGTGAAAGGGCCCTAAAATCTTTTTTGATGATAAATTTTATATACCATGAGAAAAAATTATGGATGAGCCTATTCTGCCTAGGTTTTATCATAAGTACCTATAGAAAAAGCTAAAATTAATTTTTTAATTTAGAATAAGTAAATTAGTTATAAAGAATAGGCGAAAAAACTCATACAATTTAAAGCGGGGCAGTATTCATGATTACTAAGAGCTAAACCAAATCACTCACAATCTTTGCTGATAATAAAGCTAAAGGAATACCACCACCTGGATGAACGCTTCCTCCAACAAAATATAAATCTTTAATGGATGAAGAAAAATTAGGATGCCTTAAAAATGCAGCGAACTGGTTATTAGAACTTGTACCATATAAAGAGCCCTGGTAAGACGAAGTGCGGCTTTCTATTGTTCGCGGATCCAGGACAGTTTCGCTGATGATCAATTTTGTTAAATCGGTGTTTAAACTTTTGCTAAGCTTTTCAATAATATCATTTCTGGCTTCGGTTATCAGTGTATCCCAATCTTGCCCAACATTGTTAGGTACATTTATCATGGTAAACCAGTTTTCGCAACCGTTGGGAGCGTCATCTGCTTTATGTTTAGAGGTGATGTTGATATAAACCGTCGGGTCCGGATCAATTGATTTCTTTTCAAAGATTGTATTAAATTCTTTTTCATAATCTTCAGAAAAAAAGATGTTATGCAAACCTAACTGCTCAAAACTTCTGTTAATTCCCCAGTAAAAAATAAGTGCCGAGCTGGAACGTTCCTGGGCTAATATTTTTTTAGGCTGATGTTCTTTTCTTAAAAGTTTTTGATAGGTAAAGTAAACATCCATATTAGAAATCACCACATCTGCCCTATGCAAGCTATTATTTTCTTTAACACCGGCAATTTTGCCATGTTTTACTACAATCTCCTCTACCGGACAATGATAACGAAATGTTACGCCTAACTCTTCTGCTAATTTCACCAGCACTTCAGTAATGTTGTACATCCCCTTCTTAGGAAAATAAGCTCCAAAATGCTGCTCTAAATGCGGAATCACATTTAAAGTTGCCGGCGCTTTATACGGGTTAGATCCATTATAAGTGGCATACCTGTTAGCAAATTGCACCATTTTCTTATCGGTAAAAAAAGCTTCATTCGCTTTAGCCATTGTTCTGAAAGCATCAATCTCAGGAAGTCTTAAAATAGATTTAAAGGTTTTAAAACTAAGATAGGTTTTTATTTTATGCAATGATTTTTCTAAAAAAACATGGTTGGTGATGCTATAAATTTGCCTGCTCTTGGCCAGAAAAGCATGGACCTGTTTTGCTGTGGCATTTGTTTTTAGCTCTACTTCTTTTGCAAATTTAGTTTCATCTGCCCAGCCGGTTAAATGCGTACCATCCGGCCAAAAATAGCGGCAGGTTTCAGAAAGTTGCTCGTATTCAAAATAATCTGAAGGATTTTTACCTACCAACAAAAAGAGTTCTTCTACATATTGCGGCATCGTAAATAAGCTGGGGCCCGCATCAAATCTAAAACCATCCTGCTCAAATTCTTTAATTTTGCCACCTGCACTTTCACTTGCCTCAAAAACCTCTACATCCAGCCCTTTATGAACTAAGCGAATAGCTGCAGCAATTCCCGCAATACCAGCCCCTATTATTATTGCTTTAGACATTCTGCTAATATAAGCAGCCTGTATTTAAATATTCCATGAGGTGTTTTAACTTTTTTATCTCAACCGTTTTATCAATAAATCTGTTATTTCAGCGCATTTAGAAAACCGAACATTTTAGATCGCATAGATTGGGTTGATCCATTATAATTGTTTACAATTAATACCACAATATAATCTTTATGGTAACCAGCATAAGCCAGTCCGTCTCCGATGGTTCCGCTCTTTAAGTTCATTCCATTATAGACTGGAAAGCTTTTATAATAAACATCAAACCAGGATTCTTTAGATGCAGAAAATAAAACCCTGGCCATTGAGGAGCTGGTTATTCTATTGGCTGCAGACAAACCACTCCCATCTTTTATATTTAAAGAGGCCTCGGCAATACCTTTGCTCTTCCAATATTCTTTCAGTACTCGCAGCCCATTCTCTGTATTTTCCTTTTTTGGCGCTAATGATTTTAACACCTGTTCTGCATAGATGTTGACACTTTTCTGATTGATCCAGTAGACAATTTCTTTTAAAGTTGGAGATGTAATTATTCCTATTTCCTGCTGTTTATTCGGCTTCGATTTTTTTTCTTCCCATAACCACCTGCTGGTGAATGCTTCTCCGGAAATTCTTATACCTTTCGCCTTAAAAAAATCAAACAACTCATTCACCATTGCCCAGCCCGGGTCGGGTAAAGAAATGGCTATTTGCTTTTTTAAATCCAGTGCGTAGGTTCCTCTTAAATAAATTTCCGGGTGGTAGGAACCGCTATAAGCATAAGCCTGGTCGCCGGATCCCGCAGCACCGGTTAACAATTCATTCTTAATTTTCAAATAAGGAATTGCAAGCTCCGTAGCTTTTAGTGTTACCGGATCTCCAACTTTTAAACCCGGACTCAGCGTAATTTTCATTTGATTTTCTCTCCAAACCAGGCCACCAGAGCCTGCTCCATAGTAATTGCCAATATCTTCCCAGGCCCAGGTACCGGGAAGCTGCGCCGTCCCCCAAAGCATATCATCCACTATTATATTTCCTTCAATGGCAGCTATTCCAGTATTTTTCAGAAACTGCATTATTTTATTCATCACCATTTCGGGTTTAGTTTGCTCATATCGTGAACTTCCTAAGGTAGGATCTCCATTTCCAGAAACGATAACATCACCCTTTAGTACACCATTGTCAATTGTACCGTTAATGTGAACCGGCGTTTGGTAAGTAAAATCCGCCCCTAAAGCAGAAAGTGCCGTTGCGGTTGTTACCGTTTTTAATGTGGATGCCGGAGCCAGACCCATATTTTCATGCTGAGCAAAAATCACCTTACCCAAATTCTTATCCATAACCACCAATGAATGGGCAGCATAGGTTAACTGGGCATCCTTAGAAAAAGAAGTATAAGCCGTTTTTATTTTATCAGTTAAGTTTTGAGCAATAGAGGTGATGGTGATGAGAAGAAAAGAAGATAAAATAGCTATTTTTTTCATAGTATATTTCGCTGAGTATGCACATCAAAGTTAAAAGTATTAATAAAAGTGTCACAAAATGGGAACTCTATTCGTAATATTAAGAAACGTAAACACGATGAATAAGATATACTTCCTTATTTTATTAGCACTTATTTCCTGCTCTAAAGAGAAAAAATGCAATACAGAAAAAGAATTCTTTGTTGATCGTATTGATGCACCTTTAGAAGGTTTAATTAATCAAAATGTACATATAGAAACAGTAATTACGCTAAGTGGTTGTATGTCTTTCAAAGAGTTTAAGGCTAAAGGATCAGGAAAGGACAGGACCATAGTTCCTGTTGTTAATGGTAACTGTAGTATTATATGCCCAGCTGTTATCTGGGAATTTTCTGCTATATACTCTTTTGTCCCTAAAGAAAAAGGAATTTATACTTTAAGG